>NZ_CP012196.1:1560550-1921101 GCF_001190745.1 Campylobacter gracilis | reverse complement strand
TAAAAAACCTCGATGTGATCGATAATGCCGCTAAGCTTGTCAAGCGCCGCTACGGTCGCGATATTGTCTGGGAGGAGATCGATTTCAACGACCGTAAGACCTACGAGACGATTCAAAGCGGCAACACGCTGGGGATCTTCCAAATCGAGGGCGCGGGCATGCAGGATCTGGCGATGAACCTGCGCCCGGACCGCTTCGAGGATATCATCGCGATGATCTCGCTCTACCGCCCGGGACCGATGGATCTAATCCCCGATTTTATCAGGATCAAACACGGCGAGCTAAAAGCTAGCTATATCTTCCCTGAGCTAAAAGAAATTTTAGAGCCAACATATGGCATCATCGTCTATCAAGAGCAGGTTATGCAGATCGTGCAGAAGGTGGGCGGCTTTAGTTTGGGCGATGCCGATCTGGTGCGCCGCGCGATGGGTAAAAAGGATGAAAAGAAGCTTGCCCACATGCGCGAGCAGTATCTAAGCGGCGCTAAAGAGCTGGGCTTTGACGTAGCAAAAGCAGATGAGCTATTTGATCTGATTATGAAATTTGCCTCCTATGGCTTTAACAAATCCCACGCCGCGGCGTATTCGATGATCACCTTTCAAACGGCCTATCTTAAGACCTACTATCCGGCGGAGTTTATGGCGGCGCTGCTTACTTCGGAGGAGGGCAATACCGATAAAATTTCAAAATATATCGACGAGGCTAGCCGCCTAGGCATCGGGCTTTTGCCGCCGTCGATCAATCAAAGCTTAAGAGGCTTTAGCGTCGTGGACGACGAAAATTCCAAATCGGGCACCTCGATCATCTACGGCCTCGGCGCGATCAAGGGCGTGGGCGCCGCCGCGATCGAGAATATCTTAGAGCTTCAAAGCGAGGCTAAATTTCAAAGCATCGACGATTTTGCTTCGCGAGTGGACAATTTCCGCGTCAATAAAAAGGTCATCGAGTCGCTGATCTATGCAGGCGCGATGGATTGCCTGGGTAAGAGTCGCTTGGCGATGATTCAAAACATGGAAAATATCCTTGAGGTAATGAAAAAAATCACCGAGATTAAAAAGGACGCCGCTAGCTCGCTTTTTGGCGAGGATGAGGATATGACGAGCGGCATGAGCGTAAGTTTCGTCGATACCGATAAGGAATTTCCGCAGGGCGAAATTTTAAAATTTGAGCAGCAGACCGTGGGCGTGTATCTTTCGGGACATCCGCTAGATGATTATAAAGAGGAGATAGAGGGCATCGACTACACGCTATCCTCGGCGTTTAGCGAGATCGAGGGCGATAGCGCCGAGGTGCTTAGCGTGGGGCGGATCGAGGATCTATCCACGCGCATGACGAAAACGGGCAAAAAAATGGGGATTTTAAATGTGCTTGATCTGCACGGCAGCTTCGAGCTTGCGGTGTTCGATAACGCGCTAAAGGCGATCGAAAACTTAAGCCCGCAGGAGAGGGAGCGCCCGTACGCTTTTATGATTAAAATTTCAAAAAGTGCGGTCGGCGGCGCGGCGTATCAGCTGTCGTTTCTTTCGATGATGAGCTTGCAAAACGCTCGAGATGCGAGCTTCCGTCCGCACGCGGGAGTATTTTTGAGCGAGAATCCACTCAAAGCCTACGCCGCGCAGCTTGGCGCGATCGCGCATACCAAATCGAACGAATTTGACGAACTGGCGGGCGACGAGGACGCGAGCGTTAAAATTTTATGCGTCGGCAAGATCGAAAACGTCCACACCCGCACGACCAAATCGGGCAAGCAGATGGCAAATCTCACGGTGCTCGATCTTGCGGGCAGCTTCGAGATGAGTGCGTTCGGCGATATTTGTGATGCGGTCACTGCGCTAACGGATGCGGAGCTGGAGCGCCCGATGGCGTTTTGGGCACGGCTTAGCAAAAATACATCCCCTTACGGCGGGAAATTTCAAATTTATCTGGATGAAATTTTAACTCTAGATGCCGCGCAAAATATCGACGGCTACGTGCCTAGTAAGATGCGAGGCTTCGGCGGTAGGGAGCGTGAGGGCTTTAGCGGCAGCAATTTCGGCTCCGGCAGAAACTTCGGTGGTGAACGAGGCGGCGGCTACGGCAGCGGGAATTTCACGGAGCGAAGGGGCAGTGTTGCTGCGGAGGATCCCGCTCTTAAGGCGCGCAAAGAGCGCGAGGCACAGCGCAAAAACGCGCAGGATTTCGAGTTTGAGCTAAGCTTAGGCGAACTTAGCCGCGAGAAAATTTATAAAATTTACCACCTCGCCTTTTGCGACACGGCGCTGAAAAACACCAAGCGGCTGATTCTGCGGATCCGCAACGGCAGCGAAGTGCTCGTTTATCCGACCGAATACATTGTGAGCGATAATTTCACCGAAAAGGTGCGCGAAATCATCGCGGCGTAGGTGCGGCTCTCTCGCCGCGCTAGGTCGGTAAAATTTTTATTTTTGCTTATTGCGCCGCACGCAAGCGGTATTTGAGCGCGCAGAAAGCCTAGACTTTGACGCGGTTGCGATAAGAGGCAAGCTGTTTGTTCCAAAATTTGTCGCGTGCAAAATTTACTGTGCGACGCATAAGAATTGTAATTACGCAGATAGTCCGTGATATCTAAATTTATTGCGTTCATCGCGGTGGAATTTTATCTGCCACAAATTTACAGGCACATAGACTGCTTCTGCTTTATTGCGTCGGCAAGGCTTGTAGCGCGCCGTTTGAGTTACCGCAATAACAGCTCGCCGTGCCTCAGCAGAGTTGAATTATATTGCCGCGCTAGCCTACCTGCGGCACGACAAACGGCATGATCGTTTAAATTTCGAGCTAAATTTTTGCGAACGAAGCCTTACTTTGGCGAATCCCCGCGCAGCTTTAAAATTTTAAACTTTAGCGGATTTGAAATTTTAGGCATAGCTTTACTACGTAAAATTTTATCGCAGTAAAATTTCGCCGAGCAAATTTAGTAAAGCACGCAAAAACAGACCCAAGACGCGCAGAAAAAATCCGAAACAAAGCTGGCGAGCAACGGTGTCCGAAAAAATCAAGCTAGCGCGGACTGGGCTCGAGCCTGAAACCTGCTTACAGCTCATCCTAAATCCAAAATTTATCAAAATTATTAAACGATTATATTTGGAATTTTTCGCGCTATATATATTGATCGCGCTAAGCGCGTTTGTCCTGCCCGAAAACATAGGCGATAATGCCGCCTGTGCGGGCTTTGTAAGCCTTATGAAGCAGTTTTTCAAATGTCGCCATGGCAGGGATTGGCTTATGCGCAGGATTTGCGGAGCTTTACTTAGCTGCGATGTGGGCGGCTAGCATCTTGTTTTGGCGCAGGCTACTTTCTATGCTTAAAAAGTAGCGCCGATTAAATTTTGCACGATTTTGAGCGGCGAAATTTCGCGAGTTGAAATTCCGAAATTCTGCCGTTTCCAAGCCGCGGGAATTTGAGCTCAAATTTATAGTTGCGAAAATTTTAAATTTTACGGCGTGAAATTATGAAGCAGAATTTTAGAATTCTGAAATTCTGCGCCGTGGAGGTTTAGAATTTCGCGAGCTGCAAATTTAGGCTAAATTTTAAAATTTGTAGCGATAGAAATTTAAAATTTTACGCTGCACGGCTTGACAGTGATTCCGCTTCTTGATAAATCAAATTCGCGGGATTTCTAAATTTAAGCGGTACGGTTGCTGTCGTAAAATTCTATATGCAGCAGAGGTTTTTTAAACGACAGCGCGCCAAGGCGGCGATGATCATTTACGCAAAATACGCCGCGCCGGCCGCAAGCACTGCGTGGCTGGCTAAGCAAGCGTTAAGCGATCGTGTGGGCTAGTTTATCTCTTAAATTTAAAATTTCATCGCGTTTTAACACGAAGCTGTTTTTGCTGGCGATGAGGTGCGCGGAGCTTTGCATTATGGTTTCTGCGGGCTGCAGCCCGTTTTGCTTCATCGTAGCGCCGGTTTCCACGACATCGACGATAGCGTCGGCAAGCCCTATGAGCGGGGCTAGCTCGATCGAGCCATAGAGTTTGATGATATTTACGGCGACGGCCTTGGAGGCGAAGTATTCGCGAGTGATGTTGGGCATTTTCGTAGCGATTTTTAGGCTCGGAGCGCCGTAGTTTAGCCTGGTGCCCGCATGCACGCCCACGCAGACGCGGCATTTTCCGATTTTAAGATCAAGCAGCGTAAGCACGTCGGGGCGATGCTCCTCAAGCACGTCAAGCCCCACTACGCCGATATCCGCCGCACCGCCCATAACGTAAGTAGGGATATCTTGGTTGCGGACGTAGAGAAATTTAAAATCGCCCTCTTGCATTATGAGTTTGCGATCCTCGAAAGCAAAATCAAGCCCGAAAATGGTTTTAAAAATTTTAAGCGTATCGTCGGCTATGCGGCCTTTCGGTAGCGCTATGGTTATCATGCGAGCCCCTTTTTTGCGATCAAGCTTACCATCGATTTAAAGATCAGATCCTTTTCGTAGATTGAGTTGCGAAAATACCGCATTAGATAGGCTCCGTCGCCGCCCGTGAAGTAAATTTTATTATTGCCCGCGATGTTTTCGATCGTAAGCACTATCGGCTTTAAAATCCCGTAGTTTACGGCACTTACGGTCTTTTGCGGCAGCGGATCCAGATCGATATTGGTTGAAAGCGTCACATCCAGCACCGGCGCGATGCTCGCAAATGACTTTAAAAGCGTACTAATGCCGGGCATTATAAATCCGCCTAAATGCGAGCCTCTAAACATCAAATCCACGGTGATCGCGCTGCCCGCATCGACGACGATGCCCGTCGCTACTGCGGAGCACGCCGCTATGCGGTCGATCCCGAGCCCGCGGTAGGCGGTTTTTAGCTCAAAGTGCGACGCCAGATCGACAAACAGAGGGTTTTTCAGCTTTTTTTTCACGCTATCATTGACGCTAATGAAAAAAATTCGCTCCTTCGGCTCGTACCGCATAAACTCCGCTACGGGCATACTTTGCGTTACGCCGCCTTTATAAAATTTAACTCTGGAATTTCCTATGTCACACAAAAGCATAGAGGCTAAATCCGTTTTCTTTTAAAAATTTCGCGCTTTTGGAGCACATTTGCGAGTTGTAAAACAGCACGCGCTTCTTGACGACCTTGCCGAGACTTGCGCTAATGTCGTTTGCTAGCGAGAGTAGAAATTCCGCGTCGCGCATCACAAAGCGGGATTTTGCGTCGCGCATAAATAAAAGAACGTTGTAACTTTTCAGATCCACGCCGAAATACGCGCCGTATGAGCGCGAGCGCGTGAAGCTAGCGATATCTAGCGTTTGAAATTTTTGAAGCAGAAGCCCTTCACGAACGCAGAGTTTTGAAATTTTATCTAGCATCAAAATTTAAAATTTTATCGTCGTAGTAAAAGGACGTACCCGCGATAAAGGACTTGTCCTCGACTTCGTCATTTAGCTCGTAGATCGCCTGGCCTTCTAAATTTTCATCGGTGCGGATGACGTAGCCGTTGCGCTCGATGATATACAGATAGCCGCCGCTAAGCAGCGCGCCGCTAAACTGCGCGAAGGTGAATTTGCGCGATTTGATCAAATTTAGCCCGCAATCGAGTAGCTCGACTCTGCCGTCTTTTAAGAAAAGATAAATTCTATCGCCGCTAAAAATCACGTCTTTGATGTCTACGTTATGGTTTTTATTGCCCGCAGGACTTACCAGCATTAGCCTAGTGGCGGTCACAGCATAAAGGTTATCGCCCTTATTTTCTAAGGCGATAATGTTGTTAAAAAATGGCTGGTTGCTTACGACGAAATCGCGTGCCGAGCGCCCACCTACGTTTTCTGCGATGCTGACTAGTCCGTCTAGCGCAGGATAAGCGATAAGTTGGTTGATAAATAGCGGTGACGCTACGCGCGAATCAATTGCGAATGCATCGCCTACTTTATGATCGAGTACCACTGCGCCCGAGCTTAGCTTGATAAGCATGATCGAATCATCGCTCATGACTAAAGCCAAATCATCGCCGTGTATATTTGCACTGAGCGCTTGTCTGCCGAGGGCTTTTTCAAATTTTACGGCGCCTGTGCCACTAACTACTTTAAGCGTGCCATTGATGTCAGTTACGACGAAATTTCCATCATATTCGCCTAAAAATTTCTCACTTTTTAGGACTTTGAAATTTTTTACCAAGCCGTTTTTAGAGATGACTTCGCCGTCTTTTAGCGTAGCACCATCTTTACTAACCGCTACGATTTCCGATGGCAGCGAGCCGTTAAATTTCATATCACCTGTGATGTTTTCGTCGCTAGGTTCGAAATACTGGCGCTTCGTCGAGCAGCCTAAAAATAAAAACGATAGTAAAAGCGTAAATATCAGCGTTTTTTTCATTATTTATTGCCTCCATAGTGTTTCAAAGCAAGTGCGATTTGACGAACTGGCGAGTTGAGTGGAATTTTATCTAGTTCTGCGTGAGCTTGCTCGATTTTGCCTTCTTTTAGCAGGTCGTAGCCCTTAAGCAAAGAATCATAATCGGTGAGTAGCACTCCGCCTTGCTTGCCGTTTTGTAGATTTATTATCTCTTTTAGCATAACATCGATGCCTTGGGTATTTTCTAACGCCGCTCGCTCGTCTGCAGAGCCGTTTTGCAAAATATAAAGAGCGTATAGATTTATATCTTTTTGCTTAAGCTCGGCTAGCTTAGTGTCGTCGCGATTGTTAAGCAGCTCGTCATAGATCGCATTAGCACTTGCTATGCGGCGATCACTTAGAAATTCATTTGCGTAATATCCGATAAATGCTACGATCAAAACCGCAGCCAAAAATATCAGCGGCTTTTTGTATTTTTTTACGAAAATTTCACTTTTTATGACGCTTTCTAGAAACTGCTCTTCTGTGCCAATCTCTTTTTTCACGCCTTCGATGTCGTCTTTTAAAGCCAAAATTCAGTCCTTTATTTGAGAAAATCGGCGTAATTGTAGCATAAAAAATTTTAAATACCGCCTAAGATAAAGAATTTTTATGATATAATGTCGCATTTATCAGAAAAAGGAAAGTTATGATAATAGACGATGCCTTGCTAAGCAAGCTGGAAAGGCTATCTGCTCTTAAAATTCCAGATGAAAAACGGGAGGAATTCAAGGGGCAATTGAATAATATCGTAGATTTTGTAGAAATTCTAAATGAGCTGGATTTACAAAGCGGCGAGGCGGCTATCACTACGCTGAAAGGCGGTACTCCGTTTCGCAAAGATATCCCACGCAAAAGCGACGTCGCAGAAAGCGTTTTAAAGCATGCTCCGCAGTCCGAAGGCGGCTACTTCGTAGTACCGAAAATCATAGATTGAAAGGAATTTTATGGAAGAAGTTCAAAGAAATTTAGTAGATATCGAAACCCTACTAAAAACCGTCGTTTTTAACAAAGCGAGCGATCTTCACTTAGTTTCGCGCTCGGCGCCTCAAATACGTATCGACGGAACATTGCGCCCACTTGCCATGGACCCGCTTAAGGGTACAGATATCGAGTATATCTGCTACGCGCTCATTACCGATGCTCAAAAAAGTGCGCTCGAGGAAAATAAAGAGCTTGACTTTGCGATCGAGCTTCCTAATATCGGACGCTTCCGTGGTAATTACTACTATACTATGAATGGCGATTTGGCTGCTGCATTTCGTATTATTCCTATCGATATTCCTAGCCTGGACGATTTAAAAGCCCCTACGATTTTTAAAGAGGTGGTCAAGCACGAAAAAGGCATGATTTTGGTTACCGGGCCTACTGGTAGCGGTAAATCAACTACTCTTGCCGCGATGCTAAACGAGATCAACGAAAAAGAACGCAAGCACATCATCACCGTTGAAGATCCGGTCGAGTTCGTCCATACCAATAAAAAAGCGCTTTTTTCTCACAGAAATATCGGCACTGATACCCATTCCTACGCTAATGCGTTAAAATTTGCCTTGCGTGAGGACCCGGATATTATTCTAGTTGGTGAGATGCGCGATAGAGAGACTATCTCGATCGCCATTACCGCGGCTGAGACCGGTCACTTGGTATTTGGTACGCTACACACCAACTCCGCGATGCAAACGATCAACCGTATTATCGATAGCTTTGATGGCGGCGAGCAGCTCCAAGTACGAAATATGCTCTCTGTATCACTTACCGCGGTCATTTCGCAATCGCTTTTGCCAAAGCTTGGCGGCGGACGTATCGCGATCCATGAAATTTTGCTCAATAACAATGCCGTAGCGAATCTAATCCGCGAAAACAAGGTGCATCAAATTTACTCTCAAATGCAGCTAAATCAGCAATCTACCGGTATGATAACTCAAACTCAAGCGATGGTTAAAGCGATCCGTGCAAATCAAATTTCAAAAGACACGGCGTTTAGGTACTCGACTAACCTACAAGAGCTAATAGGCGTGGTGGGTGCTTGATGGAAGGTATTAATTGGTTTGACGTCGGCTGTTTGGTACTCGTAGTGCTCTTCGGACTACGCGGTATCACCAACGGCATTGTAAAAGAAATTTTTGGAATTTTGGGTCTCATCGGCGGTCTTTTTGCCGCAATGCGTTATAAAACTATGGCGGGCGAGTGGATTGCAGCCAAAATTCCCGCTTTACAGAATGCAAACGGCGTGCTTTCAGGTGATACGACGCAGGTTCTCATCGGCTTTATCGCTGTGCTTTTTGGCGTATGGATCTCATGTCTGATTATAGGCGAAATCATTTCAAAATTCTTTAAATGGAGTGGACTGGGCTTTGTCGATAAGATCGGCGGTTTTGTGTTTAGCGTAAGTAAAATTTTCTTAATTTTTGCCGTTATTGTTACACTTGCAAGCGGTCCTATGTCGATGAACGAACAGACTAAAAAGTATTTTGAAAGCAGCAAAACTGCGCCGATTTTCTTAAAAATCGGAAATTGGATTTTAAATCTCAAAGATGATCCGAAGATCAAACAAAGCTTGGATTCTATCGGTTCTAAGATGGATGACAAGCTCTTAAAAGATCAGAATTCTACCGCCCGTATGAACTCGGATCAAAATCAAAGCACTGAACCTAGCGATTTTAACGCCAGTTCAGAAGTAAATTCTACAGAAAGGACAAAATTATGAATGCAAAAATCGAAAATTTAGAGTTTGACGCTCTAATTGTTGAGTTTAAAAAGGCGCTTGCCGCTAGCGGTCTAAAATATACCAAGCAGCGCGAGGTTTTACTCCGCACGCTTTATAACAACAACAAACACTTTACGCCCGAGGCGCTTCATAACGAGATCAAAGCGAAATTTCCGGAGTTAAACGTAGGCATAGCGACGGTGTATCGTACCTTAAATTTGCTTGAGGATTCAGGTATGGCGACGTCGATCTCATTTGGCGCGCAGGGTAAGAAATTTGAGCTTGCCAACAAGCCTCACCACGACCATCTAATCTGCAAAAGCTGCAATAAGATCATAGAATTTCAAGACGCCACTATTGAGCGAAAACAGCTTGCCGTCGCCAAAGAGCACGGATTTACGCTTACGGGACATATGATGCAGCTGTATGGAATTTGCCCTGAATGCGCGGCAAAAAGGAAGTAGATTGTTTGATAGCCAGTTAGAGATCCAAAGGATAGACAAGGCGTCGGAACTTCGGAATTTGGGGGCTAATCCCTATCCGCACTTTCTAAAAAAAGATATGAGCATAGCCGAGTTTAAAGAGAAATTCGGCTACATCAAAGATACCGAGGATAAAAAAGCGAGCGAGGAGGTAAGCCTTGCCGGAAGGTTAAAGCTAAAGCGCGTCGCGGGCAAATCCACCTTCGCAAACATAGAAGATCAAAGCGGTAATATTCAAATTTATTACTCTCGCGACAGCATAGGCGAGGAGGATTACGCTAAATTTAAGAAAAATCTCGAAGTGGGCGATATAATTTTAGTGCGCGGATACGCCTTCGTCACCCAAACGGGCGAGTTTTCGATCCATGCCAGCAAAATAACGCTCGCATCCAAAGCGATCTGCCCGCTTCCGGAGAAATTTCACGGCCTTGTCGATATCGAGATGCGCTACCGCCAAAGATACCTCGATATGATAATGAACCCCGAGGTCCGCGAGGATTTTATTAAGCGCTCGATCATCGTTAGCGAGATCCGCAGCTTTTTTGAAAAGCATGGATTTTTAGAGGTCGAAACGCCGATGATGCACCCAATCGCAGGCGGCGCGAACGCTAAGCCTTTCATCACGCACCACAATGCTCTCGACGTCGATCGCTACCTGCGTATCGCGCCGGAGCTGTATCTTAAGCGCCTCGTCGTAGGCGGCATGGAGGCGGTCTTTGAGATCAATCGAAACTTCCGCAACGAGGGCATGGATCTGACGCACAATCCAGAGTTTACCAGCATAGAATTCTACTGGGCGTGGCATGATTATAACGACGCGATGAACCTAACCGAGGAGTTATTTAAAGCGCTATTTAAGAGGCTCAGGCTAGGCGAAATTTTAACCTACGATGAGCGCGAGATCGATTTTTCAAAGCCTTTTGCGCGCATAAAGTATCTCGACGCGCTTACGCAGATAGGCGGCATAGAGCCGCAGATCGTAAATGATCGCGAAAAGATCATCGCAAAGCTCAAAGAGGATAAATTTGAAGTCAATGAAAAGCTCGATCTAGGCCACTTGCAGAGCGAACTTTTTGATAATTACGTAGAAGCTAAGCTCATAAATCCGACATTCATCGTGGATTTTCCGATCTCGATCAGCCCACTTTCGCGCAGAAGCGACGAAAATCCGCAAATAGCCGAGAGATTTGAGCTCTACATCGCGGGCAAAGAGCTAGCCAACGCCTTTAACGAGCTGAACGATCCGCTCGATCAATACGCCAGATTTAAGGCTCAAATCGACGCTAAAAACGCTGGCGACGACGAAGCTCACGAGATGGATGAGGATTACGTCCGTGCGCTTAGCTATGCGATGCCGCCGACTACCGGCTGGGGGCTTGGAATCGATCGCTTGGCGATGATTTTGCTGAATAAAAAATCGATCCGCGACGTGATTTTGTTCCCCGCGATGAGGCCGCTAAATTTAGAGAAGGAGTGAACGTGTCAAATTTAGAAAAATTCGATAATGAAATTTTTAGTCTAACCAATAAAGAGCTTGCCCGCCAGTGCGATTATTTGGAGATGATCGCGAGCGAAAATTTCACCTATCCCGAGGTGATGGAGGCGATGGGCTCGGTGTTAACGAATAAATACGCCGAAGGCTATCCCGGCAAGCGCTACTACGGCGGCTGCGAGTTCGTAGACGAGATCGAGCAGATCGCGATCGATCGCTGTAAAAAGCTCTTCGGCTGTGAGTTTGCAAACGTCCAGCCAAACAGTGGCAGCCAAGCTAACCAAGGCGTATATGCCGCGTTTTTGAAACCGGGCGAGAAAATTTTAGGCATGGCGCTTAGCCACGGCGGGCATTTGACGCACGGCGCGAAGGTTTCAAGTAGCGGAAAGATGTATGAGAGCTTCGAGTACGGCGTGGAGCTCGATGGCCGCATAAACTACGATAAGGTGCTTGAGATCGCTCAGATCGTAAAGCCGAAGATGATCGTTTGCGGTGCGAGCGCCTATACGCGCGAGATAGATTTTGCTAAATTTAGACAGATCGCTGATAGCGTGGGCGCGTTTCTTTTCGCCGACGTAGCGCACGTCGCTGGGCTCGTCGTCGCAGGCGAACACGCTAATCCGTTTCCGCATTGCCACGTCGTAAGCTCGACCACGCATAAAACGCTTCGCGGTCCGCGCGGCGGCATCATAATGACCAACGACGAGGAATTTGCTAAAAAGATCAACTCGGCGATCTTCCCGGGTATCCAGGGCGGCCCACTAATGCACGTCATCGCTGCAAAGGCGGTGGGCTTTAAACACAATCTAAGCCCCGAGTGGAAGGTCTATGCCAAGCAGGTCAAAGCAAACGCTAGAGTTTTGGGCGAAACGCTGGTTGGGCGCGGCTTTGATCTTGTTAGCGGCGGTACCGATAACCATCTGATTTTAATGAGCTTTTTAAATAGGGATTTTAGCGGCAAGGACGCTAGCGCCGCGCTTGAAAACGCAGGCATCACGACGAATAAAAACACAGTACCGGGCGAGACGCGCAGCCCGTTCGTCACCAGCGGTATCCGCGTCGGTAGCCCCGCACTTACGGCGCGCGGCATGAAAGAGAAAGAATTTGAGTTTATCGGAAATAAAATCGCCGACGTGCTAAGCGACATCTCAAATTCTAAGCTTCAGGCGCAGGTCAAAGAGGAGGTGCGGGATTTGGCGCACCGCTTTATCATCTACGACCGCGCGATGTATTAAATTTAATAAATTCGGGTAAGCTTACCCGAATTATTTATTTCGTAAATTTTGCGTGGTAGAATTTACAAAGTAAATAATAAAATAATCTTAGGAGAGAGTATGAACGACAAAAATTTCGATATGAGCAGCATAGACGACATAGTGATTAATAGCGGCAATGTCGATAAGAACGCGAATTTAAAAAAAGGTCTTACCGTCGCAGCCGGCGTTGTAGTTTTATTCTTAATCATTTTAATCATAATGAAGGCTATTAATAAAGACGATATTGATACTAACGCAGGTCTTACTATGCCTAGTGAAGAAGAGCTTGCCAAAGCGGAGCAAAAGCCTACCGTACAAGTTCAAAAACCTGAGCCTTCGCAGTCTGAGCCTGTAGAAGTGAAATCAGAACCCAATGCAGCATCTGCAGCTCCAACCAAAGTAGAGATAAAAACCCAAGAGCCTAATTCCGAAAGCAAGGTCGTCGCAAGCGCTCAGCCTGAAGCACAGAAAGTAGAAATCCAAAAGCCCGAAATCAAAGAAGAGCCAAAAAAATCCGAAGTTAAAATAGAAAGTAAAAAGATTGAGCCTAAAGACGAAGCTAAAAAACCTGAAAAAACTGACGTAAAAAAACCTGAGCCTAAAAAAGAGTCTGCAAAAGACGAGATAAAAAAAGAACCTTCTAAAACCGAAATTAGAAAAGTCGAGCAGAAAGTAGAGCCTAAAAAAGAACCTGAAAAACAAGCAAAAACAGAAGTTAAAAAAGAGCCTTCAAAAACGGAAGCTAAAAAGGAACATGCGAAAGCTGAAGTCAAAAAAGAGCCAGCAAAACCTGAGTCTAAAAAAGAAGCTAGCAAGCCGGAGTCTAAAAGCGAGAGCGTAAAGGCTGGCGTTGCAGCAAAGAGCACCAGCACCAGCGTGGCAAACGGCAGCTATGTGCAGGTTTTCGCATCCAATGCCTACGATCCAAACGGGTCTGACACTAAAAAAATCACTAAAAAAGGCTACAGCCCGATCGCTCTGCAAACTCACGTCGGCAGCAAGAGCGTGACTAAAATTTTAGTCGGACCTTTTGAGGGCGAGGCACTACAAAAGGCGCTTAGCGATATGCGTAGCATCAATAGCGGAGCGTATATCTACCGAGTGAAATAGTGGACAGATTCGCGGTTTTCGGCAACCCGATCGCGCACTCTCTCTCACCGCTACTTCATAATTACGCCATAAAATTTCTAGCCCTAGACGCTTACTATGGGCGAGTTTTGTTGCAGCATGGCGAGGAGCTGCGAGCTAAATTTGAAGCTTTAAAGCTTGCGGGTGCGAACATAACCGTGCCTTTTAAGCTCGACGCATTTAAAGCATGCGACATCCTAAGTGAAGCGGCGCAGAAGATCGGCTCGGTAAACACGCTGGTGCTAAAAGGCGACGCGCTGCAAGGCTTTAACACCGATGCGCAAGGCTTTTTCTGCGCAATCTTAGGCTTTGGCGAGATTCGCAATGCGCTTATTTTAGGCGCGGGCGGCACGACGCGGGCAATTGGCTACGCGCTAAGCAAAAACGGCGTGAAATTTGACATCCTAAACCGCAGCGCAAAGGATTTTGACTTCGGCTGCGAGGAATTTTTTAGCTATGAAAATTTCAAGTCCAAAGACTACGATCTTATCGTCAATGCTACCGGCGCGGGGCTCAAAGATGACGCGCTGCCTGCGCCCGAGGGGGTAATAGATGAAATTTTATCCCGCGCAAAATTTGCTTTTGATGCGATCTATGGCAAGCAGACTCCGTTTTTGCAAGCCGCATGCGCAAAAAATTTGCCTGCAAAAGACGGTAAAGAGATGCTGATAAATCAGGGCGCGCTTGCTTTCAATCTCTTTTTCGGCGGTAAATTCGACCTAGCAGAGATTGTATCGCTGATGAGCCATGCTGCGAATTTACGCTAAATCGGCTCTTAGGCTTTTCAATTATCCGCCCAGTCTAATGAAATGCTTTAAATTTTGCGTCGAGTAATTATACGTTCTTAAATTTTATATCGTGTAGCTTTGGGCGTTTAATTTTAAAATTCTTACGTCTGCTTTCAGCCGAGCCGTATTAATTTGTCTACAAAAAATTCTATTTAAAATTGCTACGAATTAGGCACAAAGATGCTTATAGTAAAGCCCCACATATTTTTCTGCTCGCTTCTTGATATATTCTAAAATTTTATATGACGAATCTAAACTAAAATTTTGTGCAGTTTAAGTAAAATGTGATTGTTTGTGAATTATACAATAAAACTTTACTTGAGCGAGATGACGCAAGACCGAGGTGTTTATTAAAAAGATAAAATTGCTACCAAAATTTCAAAATTTAAAGCTAAATTTTAATTAATTGTTATACAATAAAAAATATAAACTAATAATTGCTAAAGGTTAAAATTTGATGTTTTTCGGCAAAATTTTAAAATTTTACGCGCACGGATTTGCTTCGATGAAGCTTGGTAAAACGCTGTGGGCGGTGATTTTGATCAAGCTATTTATAATTTTCGTGCTACTGAAATTTTTCATTTTCGACGAAAACTTGGATTCTAAATTTAAAACCGATCAAGAAAAAATCGATTTCATCTATAAAAATTTGACTAAGGAGTAGGAATGCAAGAGCTTGCTAGCGTGGATTGGTCGAGGGCGCAGTTTGCGCTCACGGCGCTTTATCACTTTCTTTTCGTGCCCCTAACGCTGGGGCTTAGCTTTATCGTGGCGTTTATGGAGAGCCTATATGTCGCGACCGGTAAGCAGGAGTGGCTCAAGATCACTAAATTTTGGCTGCGCCTTTTCGGTATAAATTTTGCCATCGGCGTCGCGACCGGCATCATAATGGAGTTTGAGTTCGGCACCAACTGGGCGAATTACAGCTGGTTCGTGGGCGACATCTTCGGCGCGCCGCTTGCGATCGAGGGCTTGCTCGCGTTTTTCTTAGAAGCTACCTTCTTTGCGGTAATGTTCTTCGGCTGGGATCGCGTAAGCAAGAAATTTCATCTTCTTTCAACCTGGCTCGTGGCGATCGGATCAAATTTAAGCGCGTATTGGATTCTAATTGCGAATGCTTGGATGCAAAACCCTGTTGGTACGAGCTTTAATCCAGATACGATGCGCAACGAGATGAGTAATTTTTTAGATATCGCGCTATCTCACTTCGGAGTGGCTAAATTTTTACATACCGTTGGCGGCGGCTACATTACCGGGGCGCTTTTCGTACTTGGAATTTCGGCGTTTTATATGCTAAAAAACAAAGACTTCGCGCTTGCTAAAAAAAGCTTCATCGTGGCGGCAAGCTTCGGTATGCTAAGCTCGCTTTTCGTGTTATTTAGCGGCGACGAGAGCGCCTATCAGGTCGCGCAAAAGCAGCCGATGAAGCTTGCGGCGATGGAGGGACTATATAAAGGCGAAGTAAACGCGGGCATCGTCGCAGCGGGAGTTTTAAATCCGAGCAAAACTGCGGGAGACGATAAGAAGCCGTTTTTGTTTGAGATTAAAGCACCTTATGCGCTAGGGCTGATGGCTACGAGAGGGCTTGATAATTTCACGCCGGGCATCGATGATCTGGTATTCGGAAACGAAAAATTCGGCATCGAAGGCGCGGATAAAAAGATCGAAAAAGGCAAAATCGCCCTGCAAGCGCTAAAGGATTACAAGCTCGCCAAAGACGCGAATGACACCGCGGCGATGCAGCAGGCGCGCGAAATTTTATTTGGCAACCAAAGTATGCAAAATTTAGGCTACGGCTACCTTGACGACGCGAAGCAGATCGTCCCTCCCGTGGCGCTTACCTTTTACAGCTTCCACGTTATGGTGGCTTTGGGAAGCTATTTTATCTTGCTATTTTTCGTAACGCTATTTTTGGCGATGCGAAAGAATCTCGCCGAATACAAGAAAATTTTATGGCTTTGCGTATTTAGCATCCCTCTGGGATACGTCGCGTGCGAGGCGGGCTGGATCGTAGCCGAAGTAGGGCGCCAGCCGTGGGCGATACAAGATCTCATGCCGGTGGGCGTCGCGGCTACGAGCCTGGCGGGGACGAACATAATGATCTCGTTTATGCTCTTTGCGGTTTTATTTACGGTTTTATTCATAGCCGAGATAAAGATCATGCTAAAACAGATAAAGATAGGATTTTAAGATGCACGAAATTTTTCAAATTTATTGGTGGTGCGTGGTTTCGCTTCTGGGCGGAATTTTGGTTTTTATGCTCTTCGTGCAGGGCGGTCAGACGCTGCTTTTTACGCTGGCAAAGAGTGAGACCGAGAAGGATTTTATAATAAATTCCATCGGCAAGAAATGGGAGCTTACGTTTACTACGCTAGTTATGTTCGGCGGAGCGTGCTTTGCGGCGTTTCCGCTGTTTTATGCGACCAGCTTCGGCGGGGCGTATTGGGCGTGGATGGCTCTGCTTTTTTGCTTTATAATCCAAGCCGTCGCCTACGAGTACAGAAAAAAGCCCGATAATTTCTTGGGCGCTAAAACTTATGAAGCCTTTCTTTTTATAAACGGCTCGCTGGGCACGATCCTGCTTGGTATCATCGTCTCAACGCTTTTTAGCGGTAGCGAGTTTGCGCTGGGCGATAATAATTTTGTGCAGTGGAAAAACCCCGCTCGCGGACTTGAGGCGCTAGCAAATCCGTTTAACTACATCTTGGGGTTTGCGCTATTTTTCTGCGCTAGAACGGGAGCGAGCTTATATTTGATGAACAATATCGCCGAGCCTGAAATGATCGCCAAGCTCAAAGCCTCGCTTAAATTTAACGCTAGCGCGTTTTTGGTATTTTTTATCGCGTTTTTGGCGTGGGTCTTGCTAAAGCAGGGCTACGCAGTCGGCGCCGACGGCATCGTAAGCCTTGAGAGCTTTAAGTATCTGCATAACTACCTAAGCCTGCCTGTGGCGCTAGTCTTGCTGCTGCTGGGCGTCGTGCTGGTGCTGGTGGGCATCGTCAAAGGCGCATTTACAAGCAGCGTGCGCGGGATATTTTCCTACGGCGTGGGCGTCGTATGCGCGGTAACGAGCGTATTTTTGATTCTGGGTCTAAACAACACGACGTTTTATCCGTCAAATTTCGACCTGCAAAGCTCGCTTTCGATAAGCAACGCAAGCTCGAGCCTCTATACGCTTAAGACGATGTTTTACGTGTCGTTTTTAGTGCCTTTCGTGCTGGGTTACATCAGCTATGTTTGGCGCGCGATGGATGCAAAAAAGCTTGATAAAGAGGGGCTTTCAAACGAGCATTATTAGGCGCGCCCGCTCGCGCGGATGAGTACGCCGCGTAAAATTTTATTTGCGTGCCTAGCAAGCGCCAAATAAGCTGCTCGGGCAACGCAAATGCCGCTTGCCGTAAGGTTATCGCGGCGCCAAACGGAAGTCGGCGGCGCAAGGCGCACGCTGCTTGAAATTTAATGAGCGTCAAGTAGAGCGTAGCCGTGCTAAACGGCGCGAAAGCCGAGCTTCGAAGGCGCTAAAATTGCACGAGTTTCGCTTTAAATTTAACCGCATAGTGGCATAGATGCCGTCTCGGCGCGATTAGAAGCTTTCGGACGCGATCGTGAGGCTGCTCTAGCGCGGCGTTTATGTTCGCCTTTGCGCTTGATTAAATTTCATATCGGCGGCGCTTTTTGCGCGCCGCATTATAAAAATTTTAAGGATTAAAAATGGTCAAATCTTTAGTTTTCATCGCGATTTGGATAATCTTACTCGTTGCGAGTTATAAATTTATAAAACTAAACATTACTCATCACGAAAAAAGAGAGCAGTAAAAGCGTAGAAATTTTAAAAGCTTGCGACCTGGGATTTCACTTTAAATTTAGAAAGTGAAATTTTGGGTCGCAAAGTGCGGGCGAAATTTTATCTAGCCCTTGTAATCGATATTTTTTTCAAACTCTTTAAGTCGCATATGGATTGAGCGCAGCTCCGTGATCGTCGTCCAGTTATTCATAAAAATACTAAAACTACCGCGCACCTGATTAAAAGCATTGCTTACCTGAACCATAACTCCAAGCGTAATTACCTTAGTAAATAACCCAGGACCCATTATCAAGTAAGGTACGATCATTAGAAACTGCGAAAATGAGTTGAACCACATATCAAAATAGCAGTAATGCAGATATAGTTTAAAATAGTTATATTTGATCTTATCAAATAACGAAAGAATTTTTTCCTCGCTTGCGTAATTTATCTTATCCTCCTCCGCAAAAACAAGTTCTTTTCTAAAGGCCGCCTCGACCTTTTGATTGTTGTATTCAAGTCTCGGTAGATACCAGCCAACCAGCCAAGAAATTATTAGTCCACCGATGCTGATTGCAAGTGCAATCCAAACAAGTGAGCCCGGAATTTTTTTTAGAAATTCAAAAGGAACATTGCTACTAAGCCCCCATAGCACAGGTATGAATGCAAACAGTGTCATAGCTGCCGAAAGCACTCTCGTACCCATTTCCTCGATAGTTCTTGAGAAGCGAAAGATATCTTCTTGGATACGTTGCGAGCTTCCTTCGATATCTTTACTTACCTTTTTCCAGTATGAAAAATAAGAAAAGGTCATCGCTTCCCGCCATTTAAATGTCCAAATACGAGCTGCATATCGTTCTGAAATCGCAGAGACTACGTAGGGCATCGCTATCCATAAAAAAACTTTCATCTGTGTATAGAAATCACCTAGCGTATGACGATCTATGTTTTGGCACATATCATAAAACGCGCGGTACCATTCGTTTATTCTCACATTTAAGGTAGTTTGATACCAATTAATCGCAATTAGAAAAAATATTCCCGAATATGCCCAAAATGCCCATTTTTTGTTTTTAAAAAATGAAACAAACATCAACGCTCCTTTGGATTTAAAATCGCCGTAAATAGCCTGTCGCTTAGCATTTGTGCGGCTTTTTGCACATCTGTGCTTTTTACTGCGTTTATGCTTGCTGCGTAGCTTTTTTCGTCATAGAGCGGATAGCCGTAAAGCTCGTGCGCAGTGATATTTCCAAGCCAAAAATCATTCGTCTGCGCAGCTCTTTTGGTCGATAGAATTTGAGCTTTTTTAAAATTTGCCAGCTCGCTATCTTTTGCGCCCGAGCTTTCGATCTGCTTTAAAATTTCACTCACGCTTGCTGCAACCGCACGGGTATCTTTCGGTTCGGTAGAAAACGATACATTCAAGCTCGCTGCGATTTGTGGCTCACGCACATAGGCGCTATGCACCATCGCCGAGTAAATTTGTCCGCGCGCCTCGCGGATCTGCTCGACGATACGATTGCTTAGCACACTTTTTAACGCTTGAAATTTATAAGTGTCTGCAAAGTCGAAATTTTGTAGCTCATAGTTTGAAAAAATCATCCGAACTTCGCTTTTATCACTATCGCCGTAATCTTGCACAATCTCGCCGCTAGAAGTATTTAGCATCAAAGTTTTAGGCGTAGCGCTGTTTACGCCTGGCTTTAGATTGCCGATATATTTGGCTAGAATTTGTTTTGCGCGCGCAGGCTCAAAATCGCCGCTAAGCACAAAGATAAAATTTCCAGCACCTGCAAAAATTTCATCCGCATCGCGCTGCAAATCGGCAAGATTTGCGCTCTTTACGTCATCTGCACTAAGCGGCTGCTTGCGAGCCGTATCTCCCGAATATAGAGATTTTAAAATTTGCTCGCCGAATTTAAATTCCGCCGTCTCGTCTCGTAGCGCAATCGCCGAAAGCGCGTCGGTTTTGTATTTTGTAAGCGAGCTTGCATGAATTAGCGGCTCGCTAAATCTCGCGTAAAGCTCGTGTGCCATCGCCTCCAGATCCACTCCTGCGCCTCTAAAACCGCAGTCTGCGTCATCCATCCTAAATCTTAGCTTATAATCAAATTTTGAGGTCAAGCGTCCCGCCTCATATTCGTTTAGCTCGCCTATGGTGCCTGAGTTTAGCAGCGCGGTTAGAATTTCGCCACGAGCTTTGCCGAAATGCGCGTAGCCACCTTTTTTAACGGCTGCGAGGGCAATTTTATTTTTCTCGCTTTTAAGAGGCTTTAAAATTACCTTCGCGCCGTTTTTAAACTCCAAAATTTCAGTGCCGCTAGCGCCTTTTTGTGCTTTAAATTCCGCCTCTTTTAAATCTGCTCCCGCAAGCTGCTTGGAAGTAAGCTTCGAAGCAGCGAAATTAAACGGCACCGCTTTTTCGTAGAGCAGCTCCGCATCTTTTTGGCTAATGCCCAAATCCTTTGCCGAGATAATCTCCGTAAATCTCGCTCCATCCGTTATCTGAGAGAAAAATTTATTAACATCCGCTAGCGTTATTTCTTCTAACGCCTTGAGGCTTAGATCGTGCTCGTCTTGCTTGCTAAGCTTTACATTGCCGTTTTGTACGAAATCAAGTAATGCCCCTATTTGCGCACTTTGTGTATCGTTCTTAAGCAGATCGGCTTGCACTTGATGTTTAAATTCCGCCTTAACGCTATCAAAATCGTCATTGTTAAATCCATGTTCGCGCACCCCTTTGATCGCGCTAAAAAGACTATTTAATGTGGCGTTGGCGTCGAAATTAAAAATATTTGCGCTTATGCTGTATAGTCTGCGGTTTTTAAACAGATCGTCCGAGCCGAAATAGGCTTTAAGCGGAATTTTAGCATTCACATTCATCGCGTCGTATCCAAGCTCCATCAGCCTCGATACGTAGGCTTGCAGCCACTCATTTTTAAGCGCATCGTAGCTTCTTAGCGGCTCATATTTGCCTGCGTAAAGCACGCTAGCGACATTAGTGCCGAGCTCAGGTTCTACGGTGCTTGCTAGCCCGCCTTCAAATGGGCGTAGGCTAAGATCGCGCGGGATTTTTTCGCCGTACGCAGAAAGAGAGCTAAAATTTTGCTTGATTAAGTTTTTAATCTGCTCAACGTTTACGTCGCCCACGACTATGATACTAATGGCGCTAGGAAGGTAGTTACGCACGTAGAATTTTTTTAGTTGCTCGCCGGTGGCGCCTTTGATGATTTCATTTTGTCCGATCGGAAAGCGTCTTGAAAATATGGAATTAGGGTATAAATATGTGGCGCGCTTTTCATAAAAGCGCCTCTCAAAGCCTTTTTTTGCTTCCTCTAAGATGACGCCTTTTTCCTTTTGCGTTTCGTTCTCGTCAAATTTTACGCCGCCTGCATAATCGCGTAGCACCAAAAATACGTCCTTTAGTGTATCGTCGCTTACTTGGGCTTGGATGTTGTAGGTGGTGTTTTCAAAGCCAGTCTGTGCATTGAGATCGGCGCCGAATTTCACTCCAAGGCGCTGCAGAGTGTGGACTAGCTCGTTTTTATCGAAGTGCTCACTGCCGTTGAATGCCATATGCTCGACGAAATGCGCCAAGCCCTGCTCGTCGTCATTTTCATCAACACTACCTGCGGCTACGTTGAGGTAAAAAAGCGCGCTATTTTTTGGCACGTCATTTTTGAGGATATAAAATTTCACGCCGTTTGCCAGCTCGCCGTGCACTACACTAGGATCGAGCTTAAGTGGCGCGTCCGGGTTGGTATCTGCGGAGTAAAGGCTCAAAGAGCAAAGCAGGGCGGAGATAAAAAATATAAGCTTTTTCATAATTGTCCTTGGATTTTAAAAACGCGCGATTGTAGCAAAAGCTAGTTTAAAGTATGATTTCGCGAGCTTTGTTATGGATGGAATTTTGCCAAGGATTTGGGATTTTACTTGCGGTTTTGAAATTTTACTTGTAGAATTTCAAGAAACGGAATTTTTGGAATTTTTGGAATTTTTGGAATTTTTGGAATTTTTGGAATTTTTGGAATTTTTGGAATTCCGCCGCCGCGACTTAAAATTTTAGCAGCGGAATTTAGAAAGCTTCGCGAGCTTTAATAGCCTGTGCAAGGCTAAATTTAAACTTTACACGGTTAGCATTAGAATTTGTACGCCAGCGCGAAGAATTTTACAACTTATAGTTTGCTCGCATTTTTGCCTAGATAATCCGCGACGCCTTTAGGGTCTGCTTTCATCCCTGCGTCGCCTTTGTGCCAGCCTGCCGGGCAAACCTCGCCGTGCTCGTTTGTAAATAGCATCGTATCGACCATGCGAAGCATCTCGTCGATATTGCGACCAAGCGGTAGGTCGTTGATGACGGCGTGGCGGACGGTGCCGTCTTTGTCAAGTAGGAAGCTGCCGCGAAGCGCTACGGCGTTGCCGAACAGCACGTCGAAGCTGCGCGCGATGTCTTTCGTGATATCTGAGACGAGTGGGAACTGCACTTTGCCGATACCGCCTGCGTTTACTGGAGTATTTTTCCATGCAAGATGCGTAAATTCGCTATCGCAGCTAACGCCGATAACTTCGATGCCCTTGGATTTGAAATCTTGATATCTGTGATCGAATGCGATGATCTCGCTCGGGCAGACGAAGGTAAAATCTTTTGGATAAAAGAATACGACCGCGCCTTTTTCGCCGATATTTTTATAGAGGTTGAAATCCTCGACTATTTCGTTGTTGCCTAAAACCGCAGTTGCCGTAAAATCAACGGCTTTGTTGGTTACTATCATTTGTTTCTCCTTGTTAATAAAATTTATGATGGCGATTATACATTTTAAAACTTTAGATTTGCTGAAATTTGATGAAAATTTTTATATAATAAATTTTATTTGCTTGATAATATTAAATTTTATCATTTTTTAAATTTAGTATGTTATCATCACGCTTCATTTTTTGATAAAGGAGAAACAATGGCTGTAAAAATCACCGATATTTGCATTAGCTGCGGCTCATGCATCGACGAATGCCCGGTAAATGCGATCGTGGACGATAGCGATAACCCAAGCGGCGAGGATAGCTACTACGTGTATGCCGATAAATGTGTAGAGTGCGTAGGTTACAACGACGAGCCGGCTTGCGCTAGCGCCTGTCCGACCGACGGCTGTATCGTCTGGAGCGACATCGTAGCGGGCCAACCTAGCAGGGATAGTATAGGTGCGGATCTACGCAGCGGAGATACCCCGGTATTTGCTTAGCAGATAAAATTCCGCGATCAAATGCGCGGAATTTTAATTCATTCAATCCTTAAATAAATTTTAACCTATTTTTCGATACAATCCGCCTTTCACTTTAAGGAGATTATATGCAGCAAACGCTTTCTATTATTAAGCCTGATGCCGTTAAAAAGGACGTTATCGGCAAAATTATCGATCGTTTCGAAAGCCACGGACTAAGAATCGCAGCGGCTAAAAAAGTATGCCTAAGCGCCGAAGATGCGGGTAAATTTTATGAAATTCACAAGGATCGCCCTTTTTATAAGGATCTGATTGAGTTTATGACTAGCGGTCCGGTGGTCGTAATGGTGCTAGAAGGCGATGATGCCGTAGCTAAAAATCGCGCGCTAATGGGCGCTACCGATCCGAAAAAAGCCGATAAAGGCACTATCAGAGCGGACTTTGCAGACAGTATCGACGCTAACGCCGTTCACGGTAGCGACAGCCTAGAAAACGCAAAAACCGAGATCGCATTTTTCTTTGCAAAAAGAGAAATTTGCTAAGAGTGCCGCGTGAAGATCGCTTTTGCTAAAATTTCCGCATCGCCCGTGCCGTTTGAAATTTCGAGGGACGGGCTTAAGCTTAGCGGAAATTTAAAACGAAAAGACTCTAAATTTATCGAGTGTAAGGGCGAAATTAAGGGCAAAATTCCATACATTTGCGACCGCTGCGGTAAAGAATTTGATCTTGACATAAACGAGAGCGTAAATTTGCTTTTAAGCGAAGGCGTTTTTAATGACGAAAGGCACGAGAGCTTGGACGTTATGGAGTTTTTCGGCGCCGAAGTTGATCTGGATGAAATTTTAAGAAGCGAAACGGAAGCTTTCAAAAGCGACTATTTTTATTGCGAAGAATGTAAGAACTAAATTTATAAAGGAGAAAAAATGGCAGTTCCAAAGCGAAGAGTTAGTAAAACTCGTGCGGCGAAAAGACGCACTCACTACAAAGTGACCCTTCCGATTCCCGTCAAAGATAAAGACGGAAGCTGGAAAATTCCGCATAGAATAAACAAAACTACGGGCGAATATTAATCCGATGATTTCCGTTGCTATAGACGCGATGGGCGGTGATTTCGGCTGTGAACCGATAATAAACGGAGTCGTAGATGCGCTGCAAGAGCGTAAATTTAATGCGTTTTTGGTAGGCGATGAAGCGCAAATTAAGTCTTTTATTCCACAAGATCAAGGCTTTGAGAAATATATCACTTACGTAGCTGCAAGCGAAGTTTTCGAGATGAAAGAGGGCGCAACAGACGCTCTCAAGCGCAAAGAGAGCAGCATCTTTAAAGCGGTCGATCTAGTAAAAGACGGCACTTGCAAAGCCGTGGTATCCGCAGGACACAGCGGCGCTACGATGAGTCTTGCTACGCTTCGCATAGGAAGGCTCAAAGGTATCTTGCGCCCGGCAATTGCTACGCTGATGCCAAATTCCATAGGCGGTCGCACGCTTGTGCTGGATGTGGGCGCTTATGTGGATTGTAAGCCTGAGAATTTGTTTCAATTCGCGATTATGGGCGAAGCATACGCCAAGGAGATTATGGGTTTAAACGCGCCACGCATCGGTTTATTATCCAACGGCGAGGAGGATAGCAAAGGCAACGAGGTAACAAAAGAAACCTTTCATATGCTTAAGAAGATGCAAAATTTTATCGGTAATGTCGAAGGCAATCAAATTTTTGACGGCTCCGTGGATGTCGTAGTTTGCGATGGATTTATCGGTAACATTATGCTAAAATCCAGCGAAGGCGTCGCAAGCGCTATCGGCAAACTTATCAAAAACGAAACGAAAAAATCTCCGATTGCTATCGCTGGCTCCATCTTGATGAAGCGCGTCTTTAAAATTATCAAGAAAAGCACAGATTATGATGAATACGGCGGTGCGCCGCTTTTAGGCGTCAAAGAATGCGTCATCATAAGCCACGGTAAAAGCACTCCGAAAGCCGTTAAAAACGCGATCTTTCAAGCGCTTAAATTTGCAGATTCCAAAATCAACTCCGCGATAGAAAGCGAAATTTCTTCAAACGAGCAAAAATGAAAAAAGCCTCAATGATCTCGATCGCAGCATACGCGCCGAGTCAAATTTTAACTAATTTCGATCTTGAAAAAATGGTTGAAACGACTGATGAATGGATCGTCAAGCGAACAGGCATTCATGAGCGCCGTATCGCGAAGGGCGAGAGTACTAGCGATTTGGGCATGAAGGCTGCAGCGCTTGCGATCGAGCGTAGCGGGTTGCAAAAAAACGAGATCGATGCGATAATCTGCGCCACGATCTCGCCCGATTATTTCTGTATGCCCTCGACCGCGTGCGTCATCGCGGATAAGTTGGGTTTGAACTTCGGCATCACGGCGTTTGATATAAATGCCGCCTGTACGGGCTTCATCTATCTTTTAGAGCTTGCAAAATCCCTCATCGAAAGCGGTGCTAAAAAACACGTGCTGATAATCGGCACGGAAAAGTTAAGTTCGATAGTCGATTGGAGCGACCGCGCTACGTGCATACTTTTCGGCGACGGCGCAGGCGCTGCGGTTATCGCGGCGCGTGACGATAACGAAATCATCGACATACATACCGCTAGCGACGGCAGCAAGGGCGATCTTCTCATCACCGCAGCCCCTGGTAGCGTCAATCCACTCAGCCAAAAAATCATCGACGAAAAGCTGGGCTTCATGCAGATGGCGGGACGCGAGGTCTTTAAAATTGCGGTACCGACGCTTAGTAATGACGTCGTGGAGATTTTGGCGAAAAATAAAATTTCGCCCGAGCAGGTTGATCTTTTTATCCCGCATCAGGCTAATTTACGCATCATCGAGGCGGTCAAGGCGAGATTAGAATTTAGCGATGAACAATGCGTGCTTACGATCGGCAAATACGGCAACACGAGCTCGGCGTCGATCCCGATGGCGATTAACGACGCTTACGAGAGCGGCAGGCTAAAAAACGGCTCGCTTATGCTTTTGGATGCGTTCGGCGGCGGCTTTACGTGGGGCAGCGCGCTTTTGAAATTCGGCGGCAAGAGCGTAAACTAGCATTTTTTAAATTTCATTAATCTTTGAATTTCGCCATATTTAAGAGTTAAAATTCCAAGCTTATTTACAAAACTAATTTCAAATTTATATTTATTCCGAGTCGAGTTTCAAAATTTTAAAATACGAAGTGTTTGTGATTAAAAGCATATTATAATCTTGTGTAGTTTGCATATCGGCTTCTGCGTGAGATGATAAAACGACATTAGTTTGAGCGCCTATCGCTTTTTACAATGGGCTTTTCTAATATAAAAGAAATCAAATATGATAGCCTAAATGGGTGTTAATTTCAGCCGATTCTGCATTAACGGCTTTTAATTAGCTGCAAAGCTCGGTAAGTATTTTACGGCGGCGTATGATGGATCTTTTGAGCGACCTACACATAGGCTTTAGAATAAAATTTAAATACCAAAACGCCCACAACAGCAAGTATCAAGTTGCCTTAGATTTGAAATTTGGCATAAACGCCGGTAAATTTAATCAAATACCGCAAACGAGGCGATAAAGGATGCCATGCCATGAGTGCAGAGGCGTCGTATCTCTAAATATCTATATGGTGTAAAGCCTCCAGGTATCTCCCGTTATACAATATACATTATCTCTGTGTAGATAGTGGATGACGGAGGGCGCGTTCACGTCAGCTGCATACTAAAGCGGTCAATGCGTTTAGTTTTAGTGCGAAAGCTACAGCGGTTTATAGGTTTTGATGGTAGGTCTAGCTCAATGCCATTGTAAGCATTGGAAAATTTTGCACGAAATATCATCTTGCAGTTATGGATGCCAGTTATTAAAGCATATTATTGGGGCAATTTTTTATAAATTTTAAGTTCAAATTTCGTTCGGATAAAATTTAGATTTATTTTTTAGAAAGCGATCCGAAATTATCTAAAATTCCTCCGCTAGCTTGGACTATCTAGCGTTTTGCTCGTGCGCTCGGTTTAAAATTTTAAATAACGTAAAATCCCAAATTCTCGTGCTTAAGGATAATTTTTCTGATCTCTTTTAGTAAGCTGAGCGAGGCTTCGATTTCGACGCGGCGGGTGCTGACACTCTCGACGTTTGCGCCCACGCTCACCCCTTTTGCGAGGGCGTATTTATAGATGAAATCAAACATCTCTGCGCACAGTGCTGTTGAACTTTGCAAGATATCGACGCTGCTTTGTAGCCGCTGCTGCAAAAAATCTGGCACCGAGATGCCAAGCCATTTCATAAACTCAAGCGTCTTTAGGCTACCGCACGGCGTAAAAGTAAAGATTATCGGCACCTTTTTGCACTCCAAAGCGGCGTAATCGTCGATGAAATCTTTGGCATTTTGCACATTATAAACCGCCTGAGTGATAAAAAATTCGCACCCGTCCGCAGTCTTCTCCGCGATTTTTAGGTGCTCGTCGCGGCTCTTTTCATGGCGTTCAGGAATGCAGATGCCGCCTAGGCAAAGATGCGGCGCCACGAGTCGCTTGATCTCATAGGCGCGGCTTAGATGCAGTTTGCATTCTTCGTTTTTAGAGCTTGCCCCCACGAAAACGCCCAGCCCGCTTGCGGCATGCCTTAGAATTTCGCAAAATTCCGCCTCGTCGTATTTGCCTACCGCGCGGTAGATGATCGCTTCTTTATCGGTGTGTAGATACTGCGTGTAGTAGCGCGCAGGATCGATCGTATGCACAAAAGGAAAGGTCCGCTCATCTTTTGTGCGCGCGCTTTCATCTTGTAGATCGTAGATGACGATGCCGTCGCATTCGCATTCGCCTAGGCGCTGCGACCACGCCGTACCTAGGCGTTCGAGCTCGTCTTGAGAGGACGTGATTTTAGGCGGGACGATGCCATAGAGCAAAATTCCGCTTTTTCCGTTTCTAATTTTTTCTTTTAACACTTGCCATTCCTTGATTTTTCGCGCATTTTAGCAAATTTAAATTTAAAAATTTAAATGATATAATGCCGCACAAATTGCAAATTTAAGGAACGCAATGAAAACGCTTCAAGAAAATTTAAAGCTTTTTTATCTGGGGCTTGAAAACGGCGAGCCGTTTTTGTATAAAAACAAGGATCTAACGACGCACGCGCTTATCATAGGAATGACTGGCAGCGGCAAAACGGGGCTTGGCATCACGCTGCTAGAGGAAGCCGCGATCGATAATATCCCATCCATCATCATCGACCCGAAAGGCGATCTAACGAATTTAGCTCTTACCTTTCCGCAGATGAGGGCTGAGGATTTTGAGCCCTATATCGACGAGACCGAGGCGCAAAACAAAGGTCTTAGTGTGCGCGAGTACGCCGAACAGACTGCAAATACCTGGCGCGAGGGGATCGAGGGCTCATATCAAGACCTGGCGCGGGTGGAGCTTTTGAAAAACAGCGCCGATTTTAGAATTTATACGCCCAAATCAAGCGCAGGCCTTGGAATCAGCCTGCTAAGCGATTTTGAAGCGCCGAAGGGCTTAAACGAAGAGGATCTGAACAACTACGTCGGCGGTATCGCCACTAGCGTGCTAAGCCTTGCAGGGATTAGCAGCGATAATCTCAGCTCGCCGGAATTTTTACTAATCAGCCAAATTTTAACCTATCATTTTAACAAAGGCGAGGGGGTGAGTGTGGTGGATCTCATCGCGCAAATCGGCAACCCGCCTTTCGATAAGATCGGCGTTTTCGACGTTAATACTTTTTTTCCGAGCGATAAGCGAATGGCGCTTGCGATGAAGATTAACGCACTCATCGCAAGCCCGAGTTTTAAGCTTTGGTGCGAGGGCGAGCGGCTAAATATCGCCAAGATGCTCTTTGATGAAAACGGCAGGGCGAGGGCGAATATATTTTCCATCGCGCATCTAAACGACGATGAGAGGATGTTTTTCGTCACGCTGCTTTTGGGCGAGATGATCAAATGGATGCGCACCACCAGCGGCACTAGCTCGCTACGCGCAGTACTTTATATGGATGAAATTTACGGCTTCTTCCCTCCAAACGGCAATCCGCCGAGCAAAACCCCGATGCTTACGCTGCTAAAGCAGGCTCGCGCATTTGGTCTTGGTTGCGTATTATCGACGCAAAACCCAGTCGATCTCGATTATAAGGGGCTTAGCAATATCGGTACGTGGTTTATCGGGCGCTTGCAGACCGCGCAGGATAAGGAGCGCGTCATTAGTGGTCTAAGCGGTATCGGCTCAAATCCGATCGACAAAAGCGTGCTTATGGAGAAAATTTCAAACCTCAAAAAGCGAAGCTTTTTGGTAAAAAACATCAACGAGGACGTGCTGCGGGTAATCGAGACGCGCTTCGCGCTAAGCTATTTAAAAGGCCCCCTAAGCAACGAGCAAATTTCAAATTTAATGAAAGACAAAAAGGCTGAAATTTCGTCCGTGTCGGGCGCCGCGCAAGGCGTTAAATCCGCCGGCGCCGCCAAACCCGTAGTTTCTGCTGAAATTTCGCAGCTTTACAGCTATGGCGCGAGTCTTGAGCTAAGCCCATATCTGTACGCAAGCGCAAAGATGCGATTTTGCGACAAAGGGGTCGATTTTACGCAGCAGCGCACCTATCTGCTCGCGCTTTCGGACGTAAGCGAAATAGATTGGAGCGAAGCAAGCACGCGAGAAGTTGCAAATTTAAGCGGACAGGAGCAGGCGGGCTCGCTCTACGGCGCGCTTCCTAGCTTCATCGCGGGAGCAAAAAATTTAAACGCTCAGCTTAAAAGCTTTAAGGAGTGGCTCTACCGCAACGAAAGGTTAGAACTTTTTAGCGCGCTTGATCTGCTCTCAAAACCGGGCGAGAGCAGGGAAGAGTTTTTCGTGCGCTTAGGCGATAGGGCGAATGAAGCTCTAGAGGCCAAAACCGACGAGATCACGGCTAAATTTGAAAAGGAAAAGGCGCGCCTTGAGGATAAAATTTCTCGCGCTAGCGAAAAGTATGAAAAGGAAAAGGGCGACGTGCTAAGTCGCGGGGTGGATGCGGCGCTAAACATAGGCGGAGCGATCTTAGGCGCGTTTTTAGGTCGCTCGCGCAGCGCCGGCAATATCTCTAAAGCGATCAGCGGAGCTAAAAGCGCGCATAAAATTTTAAACGAACGAAGCGAAGCCAAAAACGCACAAAACAGCCTAAACGCGCTGCAAGATGAGCTGGAGGTCCTTACGCAGAAATTTGAGGCTGAAGTGGACGCGCTAAAACAGAGCCTGGATCTAAAAAATATTAAACTCGAAACGAAAGAAATTTCGCCGAAGAAAACCGACATCTACGACGAGAAAATTTCGCTACTTTGGAAGAGTTAAAGGAAGAATTTTATGGATAAACTTAGTGAAATTTTAAATATCATATACGCCGCTCTCTGCGATCCTAGCTCAAAATATTTTCTAGGAGATGAGCATGGAATTCTAGGAAGCGGAATTCTTGGAATTTTATATAGGACATTTACGGCGCCGAATTTTTGGTGCTACTTTGCTGCATATCTGATCGCTGCGATCCCCTTTGGGCTTTTGATCGGCAAATACCTCGGCGGCGTGGATATCAAAAGCGAGGGCAGCGGCTCCATAGGCGCCACCAACGTCCTTCGCGTCTTAAAAACTCGCGATCCGCAAAAAGCAAAAAAGCTCGCGATCCTCACCGTCGCCTGCGACGCGCTAAAGGGTGTCCTGCCGATACTGATCGCGCGGGCTTTAGGCTTTGATGAAAACGTGCTGTGGGGTATGGCGGTCTTTGCGGTGCTTGGGCATTGCTTTAGCCCGTATCTGAAATTTAACGGCGGTAAGGGCATTGCGACGGGCGCGGGCGTGCTTGCTTGCTTCATCCCTATCGAGCTTATCATCGCGCTTGCAGTTTGGTTTGTAGTCGGCAAGACGGTTAAAATTTCATCCGTAGCATCGCTTGCAGCGGCGCTTGCTCTAGTGATCGCAAGCTACGTGATCCATCCGCAGATGCCATCGATCAACACTCATGCGCCGATCTTTCTGATAGTTTTCATCGTATTTTACAAGCACGCGCCGAATATCGCCAGGCTGCTTAAGGGCGAGGAAAAGCGCGTAGTATGATTAAAATTTTAATCGAAAAGCTGGAATTTGGCGCTATAATCGGAACGCTGGATTTTGAGCGCAAGCGCGAGCAGCGCGTGTGGGTGTGGGCGAAGCTCGGGGCGGAGGAATTTATTGACTACGCGCGGGTTTGCGAATATATCAAAGCAGAATTCCGCGAGAAAAAATTTCGCCTCGTGGAGGACGCGCTAAGATACTTCGCGCAGGAGTTTCACTCAAAATTTCGATCGATGGATTATTTTTATATGAAAATTTTAAAACCCGAAATTTTACAAGACGCGAGCGTCGGCGCAGAAATAGAGATAAAATTTTAAAATTTCTTTAAAAAATCTTGAAATTTTGCTTAAAATATGTTAAAATCGCCGCAAAATTTTAAGGTAAGGAAATTAAATGAGAATTTTAATAGTCGAGGACGAGGTGACTTTAAACAAGACGATAGCGGAGGGCTTGATGGAGTTCGGCTATCAGACGGATACTTCCGAGAGTTTTAAGGACGCAGAGTATTATATCGGCATTAGAAATTATGATTTGGTGCTAACCGATTGGATGCTAGCTGACGGCAACGGCATCGATCTCATCGCATTAGTTAAGCAAAAATCCGCGCGCACCTCTGTCGTCGTGCTATCTGCAAAAGACGATAAAGAAAGCGAGATCAAAGCACTTCGCGCGGGCGCGGACGATTTTATTAAAAAACCTTTCGATTTTGATGTTTTAGTAGCGCGTCTCGAGGCTAGACTTCGCTTCGGCGGCTCAAATATCATCAAAATCGACGATCTTATCATCGATCCGGACGAGGAAAAAATTACTTACTTGGGTCAAGAGATCGAGCTTAAGGGTAAGCCGTTTGAGGTGCTAACTCACCTAGCGCGCCACAGCGATCAGATCGTAAGCAAAGAGCAGCTGCTAGACGCTATCTGGGAGGAGCCTGAGCTCGTTACGCCGAACGTCATCGAAGTCGCGATCAATCAAATTCGCCAGAAAATGGATAAGCCTCTAAATATCTCTACGATCGAGACCGTTCGCAGACGCGGATATAGATTTTGCTTTCCACAAAAAGCCTAAGAGTCCGCTTTGTAATACAATTAGCATCCGCTTCGTTGATGCTAATTGTCATTTTTTCGGTAATGCTCTATAATTATATGAGAATTACCATCTTCGAAACTCCAGTTCAAAATTTAATCCAAAGAGCGCAAAAAATCGTAGAAGCCTCCATGCCGCCTGAGAAAATTTCATCTTTTTTGCAAAACACGCCGGGCGAATACGAAAGCAAAATCATCGAAAACGAAAGTATCAATAAACCTAAATTTATCGAAAGCTCCGAGGATGGCAGGAGCTATTTACAGCTGCACTACCCTTATGGTAAGGATAAAATTTTAAGTATCAAAGCAGACGTGAGCGTCTATGCAAACATCGTAAATCAAATACTCATCGACATAATTTTAGTAAATTTGACTATGATATTTTTGGTGGTATTTTACGCGATGTTTCTCTCGCGCATGCTGCTGATGCCAATTAAGCTGATCAGCCAAAGGCTCGCCTCGGTGGATGAAAAATTTCTAAAGCCAATCGACGCAGCGGAAATTCCAAGCGAATTTAGCCCGCTTTCAAACAGCATCAACCGCCTACTTGAGCGCATTGAGACTTTCATTTTGTATCAAAAAGAGCTTTTTATCGGCATCGCGCACGAGCTCAAGACGCCTCTTGCGGTGATGAAAACCAAAAACGAAGTTACGCTCATCAAGCCGCGCGAGAGCGATAAATATATCGAGGCGCTTAAAAACAATAACGACTCGATCGATAGTATGAATAAAATGATCAGTTCGATCCTAGAGATTGGTCGGCAGGAGGGTGCGCAGTTTGAGGCGCCCGAGCAGACCGATATGATCGCGTATCTGCGGGAGCTATGCGTAGGCTTTAAAATTTTAGCGCGTACGGCGGGCAAGGACTTGACGATGGATCTTAAGCCTGAACAGCTTGAAATTTCGGTGCAGAAAAGCCTCTTTATGCACGTGATTCAAAATTTTATCCAAAACGCTATAAAATTTTCTCCGGACGGCGAAAAGGTGCTGATCGAGAGCGGAATTTCGGAGGGAAATTTCATCGTGCGGGTCGCAAACAAAGGCGAGCCGCTTAACGAAGAGATAGATTATTTCGCCCCTTTTAAGCGCTACGGCGGCAAACCGGGAGCCGGGCTCGGGCTATTTTTAGCCAAAAATGCTGCTCAAGCGATGGGCGCGCAAGTGGATCTTAAAAACGACAAAGCGCGCTCGCTAATTGTCGCGATTTTCAAACTTCCACTAAAAAATTTAAGAAATAGCCCGAAATTCCGCTATTTTAAAACAAAATGAAGCTTTTTATGGTATAAACGCCATAAATTTTTTCGTAAGGTAAAATTATATGTCATTGTTGATTACAAAAGAATGCATCAGTTGCGACGCTTGCCGCGAGGAATGCCCTAATGAAGCTATTTTTGAGGATGAGCCGATATACATCATAGACGCCGATCGATGTTGCGAGTGCGTAGATGATTACTCTGAGCCTGCTTGCATCGTGGTCTGCCCGGTCGAGTGTATCATCACCGATCCCGATAATATCGAGACGGCGGACGAGCTGAAATACAAACACGTCCATATGGAAATTTAAATGCCCAAGCGCGTCGCAGTCATAGATCTGGGCTCAAATTCCGCCAGAGCCGTGATTTTCGAGCGCACGAGCAGGCTCGGATTTTTCATTTTGGCCGAGCATAAGATCAAGATCCGCCTAGGCGAGGGTGCTTACGAAAACGGCGGAATTTTAACTTCCGAAGCGATGCAAAAATGCCTGCTGGCGTTTAAAAAATTTAAAACCCTGGTATGCAATTACAAGGCCAAGCGCGTGCTTTGTATCGGCACATCCGCGCTTCGCGATGCGCCGAACGGGAGCGAGTTTATAAATCTCGTCCGCAAGCAAACTGGCATTGCGATCCGCAAGATAGACGGGCAGATGGAGGCGTATCTGGGCGCCTATGCGGCGCAGAATTTACTTAGCGACTTTTCCGAGGGCGTTACGCTGGATATCGGCGGCGGCTCGACCGAGCTTGCTTACATAAAAAATGGCAGGATAGAAAATAAAATTTCTCTAAATTTAGGCACGGTGCGGCTAAAGGAGCTGTTTTTCGACCGCGGCGACACAAAGGGGCTGGAGAAATACATAAACAGCGCAATATCTCAGGTCGGCGCCGAGTTTCGCACGCAAAATTTAATCGTAATGGGCGGCTCCGCGCGAGCGCTCTCCGGCGCCGTGATGAGCCTGCAAAACCATCCGCTAAAGATCGTGCATAATTTCAGCTACGATTACGAAAAATACGCGCCGTTTTTTGCCAAACTAATGAGCGCAAAGACGCTTGATCTGGCGAAATTCCCGATCAAAAAGGACCGCTACGACACGATAAGAGAGGGCGCCATTATCTTTGATAAGATCGTAAGGCGCCTAGGGGCGAAAAAGATTATCACCAGCGGCGTGGGAGTGCGCGAGGGGGCGTTTTTAAGCTCGATTCTGCGCGGCGCAAACCTGCCTAGAGGCTTTAATCCGAGCCTAAGAAGCCTTAAAGACCGCTTCGCTTCTGAGCCGAGCGAAGCTCCAAAGTTCGCAAAGGCGCTGTTTTGCGCGCTATCGCCTCTACACGGCTTGGGCGAAAAATATATTAAAATCCTGCAGACCGCAGCATCGCTTTGCGAGATCGGGCGGGCGATCGGCTTTTATGCCAAGCACGAAACCAGCGCGGATATGGTGCTCGGCGGGCTGAACTACCGCACGACGCACAAAGAAAAGGCGCTCATAGCCGCGATCATCTCGATGCACGGAAAGCGCGAGTTGGGCGCTACGTTTGCGCCTTTGAGCGCGATTTTGCCCGATGCCGGCAAGCTCGCCTGGCTGAGCTATATTTTGGAGCTTGCGCGCCTTCTAAGCGAAAACGCGCTAAAAAATTTAGAATTTAGCTTTGAAAACTCCACTCTTAAAATCTCCGGCGCGGATAATTTGATAATGCTTAAAGGAAGCCTTAAAAAGCTCTCAAAACCTGCGATTTTTGCGATAAAATTCCTTTAAATAGCCACCCCTGCTTGTCGCGTAAGTTTAAGGCGGGCGGAGTTCGTTTAATTTTAGGAGCTTGAAGCGGGCGATAAATCTGTATCAATAGCGCTTTTTAAATTTTAATTCCATTCTTGGCTAAAGAATAGACGCTAAAAAATCCGTAGTCGGTGCGGACGTAAAGGCGCTCGCCTGCGATTTCAATAGCAGCGGTTTTAACGCAGTGCTCGCACTCAAACTCGCCTAAGAGGCGAAAATCCTCCAAGCTGAATGCTTTAAATCCACCGTAAAAGTACGTAAGAAAAATTTGATCGTTTGCGGCAAACCTCATCACGCTTCTTGGCAAGCTTTTTGGTACGCTTAGACGCTTTTTGCTTGCTACGTTCCAAAAATGCAGCTCATCAAAGTCGTTATTTACCACTAAAATCGCGTCATTTTTGATAAGCCCCACGTTTAGGGAGTGGATATAGCCCACGTCGCATTCGATACGGCAAAGCTCGGCGAAGTCTTTTAGACGGTAGAGCATAGCGACATTTTTGCCGCCTTCATCCCCACAGGCTACGCAAATTTTATTGCCGAAGCCTATGGCCTTTGCCGAAAATTCCGTTTTAAAATTTAGCTTCTTGTCGCTTCCGAAAGCTAAAATTCCATCTGTGCCGCAGGCTAGAATTTCGCCATTGCCGCTTAGAGCAGAGCTAAAGCCTCCTCCTGTGATACCCCAGGCTTCAAAAAGCCTGCTGAATTTTTCTCCGTCAAAAAGAAAGAATTCGTGGTCCAAATCAAGCACTAAAGCTTTTTTGGTAGCGGTCATTTTCCACGTTAAAATTTTTGGTAGCTTAATTTGCGCAAGAGTTCTTAGCTCGCCGTCCAGCACGATTAAATAATCGCAGCCGTGCTTGTCAAAATTACATTTATAGACGTAGAATTTATCCTCAAACTCGGCAAATCCAAGCGCTCCGCTGTATCCGCCACCGATATAGGCATGCGCTATTGCTTCGCCGAATTTTGCTTTTTTGTTTTCGTAGATGAAGCCCTTTTTTAGGGCATCAACTTGCTTTTTTACAAAAGCTTTTTGCAAGGCATCGCAATTTGCGAATTCTTTAGAGCTCAGCCTTTCTTTGCCGTTTTGTAGCGTCTTTGAAATCAAACTAAGCCCTTGCGTTTGAAGCAGAATTTCTTTCTTGCCGTTGGTAAATTTTTTCATAGCAGCCCCTAGGTATAAATTTGAAGTCTAATTTTAGAATTTCAAAGCTTAAACTGCGGGGTGCGGCAAAGCTGTTTAAAATCTACCGAGCGCTTCTTTGACGTGATCCTCCGCCATATCGATATTCCACATCGGCTCAAAGACGAGATCGATCTCTACCTCGCCGACGCCCTCCACGCTCTCGGCACCCGCGCGCACCCATTCTACCATCATCTCATGCAGCGGGCACGACTGAGTCGATAGCGTCATCGTGACTTTGGCGTTGTTCGCCTCATCTACCGCTACGTCGTAGATGAGCCCCAGCGACACGACGTCAAAGCCCACCTCAGGGTCCACCACGGCGCGAAGTGCGTCGTAAATTTGCTCCTTCGTTACTTTCATTTTTCCTCTCCGAATTTTATGTAGTTAAAGATATTTACGATGTTGATTAGCACCAAAATTATGCTTGCCGCTTGCAAGATAACCGCAGGCGTTAGCGCTCCAAGGCCCGCGCACGCAAGCGCTAAGACGTTGGGCACGCAGGCTGCGTAGGCGATCTTTTTGATTATCATATCGTCTAGCATAGGGATTTTGCGCTTGCCGACGAAGGGCGAGACGTAGTGGTACCAGATGAGAAAAGGCGCGATTTTATAAAGGTGCGCGACGATGAAGGCGAACAAAAAGCCGTATAGCAGCCCAAATGCTGCCGCATCTGCGCGATCCGCGAGCCAAAACGCCGCGCTAAATACCAAAGCCGCTAGCGAGATGTAGACGTTTAAATTCCAATAATCTATCGCTTTTCGCACGCGCCTGGCTAGGATGTAGATCGCCTGAGCCGCAAAGCTCGCAAGCGCCGCAAATGCGATGAAAATTCCAAAGTCTTTTAGCAAAAACAGCCCAGCGAGCAGATACAGCGCCAGCGAAGCTTTTGCTAGTGCGAAGCTTAGATCGTGTGCCAGGCTAAACATCGGCAGTAGCACGCACGCAGCGCCTACGATGACGAAAAATACGAAGCCTAGCACGAAGTATATGTGATAGGATAAAATTTCTGAAAAATATACTCCGAAAATCTCCACGCCGCTAAGCGCTAGCACGAGGGCAAAGCCAAGGCTGATCCCTACCGCCAAAAACGCAGCCGAGATCGCAAGCGCTACGGCGGGGAAGCTCCATTTGGGCGTGCCGATGAAGCTTAGCGCGTAGCAGATCGTAAAATAAAATAGACTAAGCAGCAAAGCGCTGCCGCCTGCGTGCATCAAAGGGATGCTTGAAAACAGCAATCCCGCGCTCAGCAGTGCCACGCCCGCACCGTAAGCGAGGAGATTTAAAAACGCAAATTTGACTGTAAAAAATTCCTTTTGGATGATGACGGAGGTGAGCTGATAGAGCGCTCCGATGATTATGCTGATTACGAATCCGAGCAAAAATACGTGAAAAAAGCTCGCCGTCTGCGGCGCTTGGATCGCGCCGAAATCGGCCTTTAAAAAGCTCGCCGCGCTTAGCAGCAAAAAGATAAAGCCGCAGATGAAATAGCCGCCTACGATGCGAAACGGCGGCGAAAAAGTCGTGATATTCATCTAAATTTTAAAGCCCTTTAGCCGTGGCACTTCGCGTCGGTATCAAAGCCCTCATTGACCGCGCCGGGTTTTAGGCTGATGGTGAGCTTGACCGCGTCGCCGTCCAGATCCTCGCGGGCAATGTCAAATTTAGACTCGATCTTCGGGATCAGCCCCATCGGAAATTTATGATTGACCATGACGACCTTTTTGGTTTCGTCTTTTACGAAATTTAGCGCCACCAGCGCATTTACCATCGGCTCGGGCGGGACGCATTTGCGCGAATCAAAGCCGATGTACTCCACGCCGCCTTGCGATTTTTTATAAAATTTCACCGTAGCGCCCGCCGCGTCGAACTCCTGCCAGTCTGTGAAAAAATCCATACTTGATCCTTTTTTAAAATTTCGCGCGATTATATAGCAAATTTTAAAATTTTGAAATGAGGCAGGTCAAGTCCTATTCGGAATTTGTAAATTTAGCCGAATTTTAATACACTACGCGTTAAAATTCTAAATCCGAGGACATTATGCAGACCATCACGATCATCGATACGTTCGGCTTTTTTTTCAGGCTCTACTACGCTATGAGCGGGCTAAAGACCAAAGACGGCAAACCCAGCGGCATGGTGAGCGGGTTTGCGAGCTTCATCGCAAATCTTTCGAAGGAATTTAAGAGCGATTATATAATTTTCGCTCTGGATAGCAAGGGCAAGACCTTTCGCTCAGATATCGACCCCAACTACAAAACCAACCGCCAAGCCCCGCCGCCCGCACTTTTGCAGCAGCTGCCCGTCTGCATCGAGATGATCGAAAAGATGGGGCTTTACTCGCTCGGACGCGAGGGCTACGAAGCGGACGATCTCATCGCAAGCGTCGTTAAAAAGTACGGCGCCACGCATAAAATCAACATCGTTACCTCTGATAAGGACCTGTATCAGCTCATCGGCGAAAACGTTAAAATTTACAGCCACGGCAAAAAGATGCTTTACGGAAGGGAGGAGTGCTTGCAGCGCTACGGCGTCTATCCAGAGCAGATCGTGGATTTTTTGGCGATCTGCGGCGACAGCGCCGATAATATCCCGGGCGTGCGCGGCATCGGCGATAAGGGGGCGAAGAAGCTTTTAGACGAATGGGGCTCGCTCGATGAGATCTATTCAAATTTAGACCGCCTGCCGCAGAACAAACAGCGCGAGTATCTGATAGAAGGGAAGCAGAGCGCCTACATAAGCAAGCGCCTGGCCACGCTTTACGACGAGCTGGAAATCCCGCCTTTAGAGGACGCGAAATTTCCGCAGCAAAATCCGCTTTTTAAAATCCGCGAAATTTTAAAAGATTACGCGCTAAATAGGCTTCTTTCGGCGTTAAGCTTGCAGGAGCAGAACGGACTTGATCTTTGGGGCGAGGGCAAAGGCGCAGGCGCAAAAAGCTCAGTTTTGGGCGCAGGCGGGAAGGGTGCGGGCGCAGAGTCGTCTCGCGGCGGATCTATCTTGGGCGCTGCCGTAGGAGGGCTAGACGGGCAAAATTCTATCCCGGGCGGCTCCGCTTGCAGCGAGAAAAATTCCGAGAGCGCTTTTAAAACACCCTTTGAGCCTATTTGTATCACCGATGCCGTGGAGCTTGCCAGGCTGTGCGAGAGTATCGATGCAGAGACCTTGGTGAGCTTTGATACCGAGACGACAAGCATCGACAGCAAAAGCGCCAAGATCGTGGGCTTTTCGTTTGCGTTTAATGAGGAGCGCGCCTATTACGTCCCGCTCGCGCATAGCTATTTGGGCGCTCCTGCTCAAATTTCTTCGGACGCGGCAAAGGCCGCGATCGACTCGCTGTTTCGCGGATATGTAGTGGGGCAAAATTTAAAATACGATTTTGAGATCGTGAAAAATAATTTTAACATTGAGCCGCCTGCGCGCTTTGCCGATACGATGGTGCTAGCGTGGCTGCTCGATCCCGCAAACGCCGTAGGAATGGACTCTATCTCGCCTCGGTATCTTGGGTACGAGACCGTGCATTTCGGCGACGTCGTCAAAAAGGGCGAGACCTTCGCTTCCGTGGAGCTGGACGCCGCTACGATCTATGCGAGCGAGGATGCGTGGGTGACGCTGAGGCTGTATTTTAAGCTAAAGGGGCTGTTAGAGCCCGCGCTTTTTAAGCTCGCGCAGGAGCTTGAGTTTCCGTTCGTGCGGGTGCTTTGGCAGATGCAAAGATGCGGCATCAAGATAGACGTGGAGATGATAAAGCGCCTAATCGGGCGCAACGAAAAGTCCCTGCGAGCGCTCACGGATGAAATTTATGAGCTTTGCGGCGAGCAGTTTAACATCAACTCTCCCGCTCAGCTCGGCGCCGTGCTTTTCGAGCGGCTTGGGCTTCCTGCGGCGAAGCGCACCAAGACGGGTTATAGCACCGATGAAAGCGTGCTGAAGGATCTTACGGCGCTGCATCCCGCGGTGGGTAAAATTTTAGACTACCGCGAGCTGTTTAAGCTGCAAAGCACCTACTGCGAGCCGCTGCTGCAGCTTGCGTTGGCCGATGCGCAAAATCGCGTCAGATCGAATTTCTTGCAGACCGGCACGGCTACCGGGCGGCTAGCGAGCAAAAATCCGAACCTTCAAAATATCCCCGCGCGCGGCACGTTTGCAAAGAACGTGCGAGACTGCTTCCTAGCAGAGGGGGGTTACTCGCTGATCTCGCTTGATTACTCGCAGATCGAGCTGCGCCTGCTCGCGCACTTTTCGCGCGATCCTGCGCTTTTGGCGGCGTTTAGGGCGGATGAGGACATTCACGCGCGCACGGCGATCAGTATTTTCGGCGACGCGCAGCCCGCGCACCGCACGATCGCAAAGAGCATAAATTTCGGCCTTATCTACGGCATGGGCGCGGGTAAGCTAAGCGATAGCCTAGGCATCGCGCGCGCCGAGGCGAAGGGCTATATCGAGCGCTATTTCGCGGCGTTTTCTACGATCAAGGAGTTTTTGCAAAGCATAAAATCGGACGCGAAAGCGGATGGCTACGTAAGCACGCTTTTTGGGCGCAGGCGGTACTTCGACTTCGCAAATGCGCGCAACAATATGGTCTATGCGAGCTACGAGCGCGAGGCGGTGAATACGAAATTTCAAGGCTCCGCCGCCGACATCATCAAAAAGGCGATGGTTGATATTTCGCCGCTGCTAAATGGCGAGGCGCGGCTGATTTTGCAGATCCACGATGAGCTGATCTTCGAGGTGCGGGACGATTTGGCGCAGGGCTTCGGCGCGCGCGCGCAGGAGATAATGCAAAGTGCGGCGAGCCTGAACGTACCCTTAAAGACGAGCCTAAACATCGCCAAGCGCTGGGGCGAGCTGAAGTAACTCCGCTAAATTTAAAGTGCGGCTAAAATTTTAAGCGGAATTTAAACGGCGCGTAGAATTTTAAATTTTGAGCAGGACGGGGCCTAAATTCGTTCGTTTGATAAATTTAATTGCTCTAAATTTAGATCGAGCGGTTGGCGTGGTGCGGCACAGATCGCCGACGCCTTTAAAATTTTGATTAAATTTAAGCTCTCCGCTCGGCAATATCAAACGGCGGTTAGATAGATTTATTCGAATTAAATTTAAACGATGTGTTTTGGCAGGAGGTCTGGATAAATCTTGCCGTGCGTATAAATTAAAATTTCATTTCAACGGCGTAGTGGCGGAATTTTTAAATTTAAATTTTACGCAAAGCCGCGCGCTTCGTAAAATTTAACGAGTGAAAATTCATGCAAAATTTAGCCCGCGAGAAATAGGCATAGGTTTTGCAAAAAAGGAATTTTTAGAAAAATGAAATGATCGACGGCGGGTCTTTTTAAACCCGCCATGCGCGCCGGTTCGTAAAGACCGCGCCCTTATAGCCTCACGAGCGAAGCTATAAGGATTTTGGACGAAATTTTGACATGAATTCTGCGCGCCCGCGCAAATTTTTACAAGCCTGCATAGAAATTCCACGAGCTTGGAAATTCCGTGCCGCCTATTTTTTAGATTTTTCTAGCGCGGCGGTAAGGTCCGCTATGAGATCGTCCGCGTTTTCGATGCCTATGGCTAGGCGCAGCAAATTTTGACTGATGCCGATGCGTTCTTGCAGCTCGCGCGGATAGCTCTCGTGCGTCATCGACGCGGGGTGGCAGATCAAGCTCTCTACGCCGCCCAGGCTCACGGCTAGATCGAATAGCTCAAGGCTGCGTGCAAAGGTTTTATAGTCGTATTGTGGCTTAAGCACCAGCGAGATGACCGCTCCGATGCCGCTAGCTTGGCGATCTTGTATCTTTTTTTCGCTCGCAGAATGCGAGCCTGCAAAATTTACCGCCTCTACCGCAGGATTGCTGCGTAAAAATTCTATTATCTTTAGCGTATTTTCGCTCTGGCGGTCGAAGCGCACGCTTAGCGTTTTAAGTCCGCGTATTAGCGAATACGCGTCGGTAGGCGAGAGCGTAGCGCCCAGAGTATTTTTCATAAACTGAATTCTTGCGGCAAGCTCATCATCGTTCGTCGTAACGATGCCGGCGATCAGATCGGCATGCCCGCCTATGTATTTGGTCGCGCTATAAACCACGATGTCTGCGCCGTGCTCTAGTGGGCGCTGATAATATGGGGTCAAAAAGGTATTATCCATCACCACAAGCGCACCGCTTTTATGCGCGAGCTCGCTGATGCGCTCAATGTCGGTTACGCGCAAAAGCGGATTTGAGGGCGTTTCGATGAAGACCATTTTAACATCGCTTGGAATTTCGGTGATCAAATTTAGATCGTCCACCAAGTCGTAATTGATCCCTTGATTTTTAAAAATCCCGCTTACGTAGCGATAGGTGCCGCCGTAGACGTTATTATTTAGCAGCACGCGATCGCCGCTTTTAAGTAGCGCAAACGCAGCGCTCGTAGCCGCCATGCCCGAGGCTAGCGCGAAGGCGTATTTGCTGCCTTCAAATTTTGCAAAAAGCTCCTCAAAGGCGTTGCGCGTAGGATTTGCGCCACGCGAGTAGGCGTATTTGCCGAAATCATCCAGACTTTCTTGCACGAAGGTGCTGGCTAGATATATCGGCGGAATGACCGCGTTGTGGGGGTTGGACTTGGCCTCTATGCCCTTTACGATTAGGGTATCTATTTTCATCTTTTCTCCTTGAAATTTAATGGATTTAAAAGCTCATAGCGCCGATAAATTTAGCTATGCGCTCGTCGTTGCTACCGAAGAATTCCTCTGCGTCGCCGTCGAATGCGATAACTCCGCCGTCTAAGAATAAAATTCTATCTGCGATCTTGCGTGCAAAGCCCATATTGTGCGTGACGATGATAAGCGAGCGATCCTCTGCGGCAAGCTCTGCGATAGTCTTTAGCACCTGTGCCTCAAGCTCGGGATCAAGCGCGCTCGTAGGCTCATCCAGCAGCAAAAACTCAGGCTGCATAGCAAGTGCTCGCGCGATCGCCACGCGCTGGCTCTGACCGCCGGAGAGGCGAGCCGGATACGCGCCAGCTTTATCCACCATGCCGACCTTTTTTAGCAGCGCCATTGCATTTGCCTCGGCAAGCTCGCGTGGCTGCTTTAGCACGTGTACGGGCGCTTCGATGACGTTTTGTAAGACGTTGAGGTGCGGAAAGAGATTGAAGCTTTGAAAAACCATGCCCGTATGCGCGCGGAATGGATGATACTCGCTTGTTTTATGCGGAGCGTCGAAATTTATCTTAAACTCGCCTAGCTGTAGCTCGCCGCCGCTTGGAATTTCGAGCAGATTTATGCAGCGCAGCATCGTGGATTTGCCAGAGCCGGAGCTTCCTAAAATCACTGTCGTTTGCCCATCGCGAAATTCTAAGCTTATCCCATTTAGCACGACGTGATCGCCAAAGCGCTTAGTTAAGTTCGTAAATTTTATCATCACACGAACCTTGAAAATCGTCGCTCTAACTTGGATTGCAAGAACGTAAGAAGGGTGCAGACTGCTAGATAAAATAGCGCCGCCAGCACGTATAACGTGAGCGGATCGAATGCCCGCGCAGCAATACGTTGAGCGACCATAAACATATCGACCATCGTAATCGAGGCTACGAGCGAAGTGTCTTTAAGCGTAGAGATAAATATATTTGATAGCGGCGGCAGTGATATGCGTGCTGCTTGCGGAGCGATAATGCGGCGCAGAATTTGAGCGTAGCTCATGCCTAAAGAGGTAGCTGCCTCCCATTGCCCCTTTGGCACTGATAGGATCGCAGCTCGCACCGCCTCTGAAGCGTAAGCACCGATATTGAGGCTAAAGGTAATGATCGCAGCAGCCCAAACATCAAGTGTGATCCCAACGATTGGAAGTCCGAAATAGACGATAAAAAGCTGCACCAAAAGCGGAGTGCCGCGAAAAATCCAAATATAAATTTCGCTTAGCTGCTTTAAAATTTTAAAATTTGCGATGCGTGCGACCGCCGTCAGCACCGCAAGCACGAGCCCGAGCAGAAATGAGATTATCGTAAGCGGGATCGTAACTTGCAGCAGAGCTAGCGCCATCGGCTCTAGCGAGCTGCTAACAAGCTCTAGGATTCTGCTTGTTTCGTTCATTCACTCACATCTTTGCCGAAATATTTAAGCGAAATTTCTTTTAGCTTGCCCTCGGCTTTGAGTTCGTTTAGGGCTTTGTTGATTTGATCTGCGAGCTCTTTATTGCCCTTTTGCACGATTGCAGCGCTATAATCGACATCTTTTAGCTTTGCGGCGATTTTAATCGGAGCGTCCGGGCGCTGCTTTAAAAAGTCGTAAAATACGGTATTATCGCGCACGACGGTATCTACGCGGCGAGCGATCAGCAGCTCCATACTTTTAGCAAAACTATCGACGGTTACGTTTTGCGCGCCGTATTTTTTAGCGACTTGCGCCCAGTTGCTGGTAGCGGAGTCCGCATTTTTCTTGCCTTTTAAATCCTCGAAGCTTTTAATGTCGTTGTTATCTTTATGCACGATAATAGCTCCGTAAACGACGGTGTAGGGCACAGAATACTCATATTTTTTCTTGCGCTCATCAGTAATGCTTACTTGATTAAACACAGCGTCTGCCTTGCCTGCATCAAATGCTGCAAGCATCGCATCCCAAGGCGCGGTTAGAAATTCTATTTTTAGACCAAGCTTTTCGGCAACTGCGCGCGCGACATCTACGTCGTATCCCACGAGCTCATTTTTGTCGTTATAATACGAAAATGGCGAAAAGGTGCCTTCCGTAGCTACTTTAAGCACGCCTTCGCGTAGTGTTTTAGAGTTTGCGCCGCATATTAAAAGCGCGCACGCAAGCAAAGTTTTTATTAAATTTTTCATAATTCCTCCAAAATTTTATGAGCGAAATTTAAAATGCAAAATTCCGCTCAGCTAAGTTTAAAATTCCACGCTTCAACTAAGCGGTCGTAGAATTTATTCCGTAATGTCTTTGCCAAAATATTTAAGTGAAATTTCTTTCAGAACGCCTTTTTGCTTTAGCGATTTTAGCGCGGAATTTATCTGTGCCGTCAACTCATCATCCTTTTTAAGCAGCACGGCGGAATAGATCGGCTCATTGCCTTGAGCTGCGATCTTTAGCGGTGCGTTCGGGCGCTGCTTCATATAGTCGAAAAATGTGATGTTGTCGTTGATCGTAGCGTCTGCGCGACGAGCTATGATAAGCTCCACGCCCTTGCTAAATCCGTCTGCCGTAACGATCTCGGCGCCATAGCTGCGCGCCATGTCCGCCCAGTTACTGGTAGCGGAGTGGACGCTTTTTTTGCCTTTAAGATCCGCAAAACTCTTAATCTCCTCGTTATCAGCTCGCACTACCAGTGCAGCATAAGCTACGGTATAAGGCTCGCTGAAATTATATTTTTTCTTGCGCTCCTGCGTGATACTTACTTGATTCATCGCTATGTCTGCTTTGCCTGCATCAAATGCTGCAAGCATCGCATCCCACGGCGCGGTTAAAAATTCCGCCTTTAGCCCTAGCTCTTTTGCCAGCGCGCGAGCGATATCGACATCAAAGCCGGTAAGATTATTTTTCTCGTCATAGAAAGAATACGGCGAGTAAGTCCCCTCCGTGGCTATTACGAGCGTGCCCTCTTTAAGCGTCTTAGCGCTTAGGGTGGCGGTGATTAGCGCTGTTGCGAGCAGGGCTTTAAATATTTTCATTACATCTCCTTGAAATTTAGCTATCGCTCGCGCTGCGAGCAGATGCGCGATTATATCGTGCGGAATATATAATTTTTATTAAAAATTCTAAATTTTAGTAAGACGTGATACAAAATTTCGCCTGTATGGCAAAGCTTTAGCGTCATATATTTTTAAAATTTTGACAGAGGTGATTTATAAAATTTCAAGTTTATTAGGTAAAAGTATCGCAAACCAAATTCTGCCTGCGATACAAAATAAAATTTGCAAGTATTTCGAGGCGATTTTTTGAGTTAGAAGCTAAAATTTTGCGAAGCTAGACTTCTGCTTGCAGTTGTGAGTGAAACGAAGCAAAAATAGCCTGTCGGGCAAAATTTTAGCAAACTCCGTAAAAGCGCTCAAAAAATGCAAATTTAAAACGAATTATCGCGAGCTTTAGGCGAGGCGGATCTAAATTTTATAGCGCAGATAGAACATTTCGTTCATCAAGCGATAAAATTTAATGAAGTACCGCAAGCCGAATTTTCAAATTTAACTTTAAATTCAGCCTGCGATTAAAATAAAATTTGCAAGTGTTTCGAGGCGATTTTTGGAGTTTTAAAGTTAAAATTTGACGAAGATAAGGCATATAGCCTATCAAGTCAAATTTTAACGAAACCCGCAAAAAGCGTCCGAAAGACGCCGCAAATTAGCCTATATTCTCACCCGCTATCATACCAAACGTTAAGCAGTCAGCTATCGCCACGCTACCTAAGCGGCTAGCTCCGTGTACGCCGCCGGTGATCTCGCCTGCGGCAAATAATCTTGGGATAGGCATCTCTGTTTGCAGAGAGATGACCTGAGCTTTGGTATTGATATCGATACCACCCATAGTGTGGTGAAGTTTTGGCGTGCCGCGCATAGCGTAGAACGGCGGTTTAGAGATATCTACGCCGTTTGTAGTGGTTTTATCCATAGGTTTGCCAAAATCTTCGTCTTTGCCTGATTTAACGAAGCTATTATATCTCTCTACGGTCTTTTTTAGCTCTGCGGCAGGGATTTTATAAGCTGCGGCTAGTTCGTCTAGAGTTTCAAATTTCTTTAGTACGCCTGATTCTAGCGGTTTGGTGTAGTGCTCAGGTATGACCATATTTTTTACGCCCTCAGAGTCGCAGAAGTTGATAGGATAGATATCGGCTTTCGCATCGATTACTTTAAACATCGCTTGAGAGCGGGTGCGGCGGTCTGCTAGCTCGTTCATATAGCGTTTGCCGGTTCTTGGATCTACTGAAATTCCGTAGCGGAAGCTTCCGTTTACGTTAAACATAGAGCCTACGCCAAAGCCTTTTTCGTCAGGGCATGCCCATGGACCAAACTGTATCCAGCTTAGCTGCACTGGAGTAGCGCCGATTCTAAATGCCTCTTTCATAGCGCCTGCTGTTGCGCCCGGGTGGTTGGTGCTATCCGTAGTAGGCAGGATAGATGGATCTTGGACTTGTCTAAAGAATACGTCGCGGCAAAATCCGCCCGCAGCTAGTACTACGCCTTTTTTAGCTTTTATAGTCTTTTTAGTTCCGGTAGTGTTTTCGGCGTCGTCTTTTTGGCTCTTTGGATCAAATTTATAATCCTCTCTGATGATCACGCCGTCTACGCCGCCATCTTCGCCTAGGACGAATTCGTCAAATTTAGCTCTTTGTCTTAGCTCGCAGCCTTGTAGATTTTTAAAGTATTCTACCATCGGCTGAACGATACCTGAGCCTGAACCGTTAGCGGTTTGAAGCGATCTAGGTACGCTGTGTCCGCCTGCGTGAGTAACTTTATCTATGTATTTAGCGCCGCATTTTAGAGTTAGTTTATATGCGTCTTGCGCGCGAGTAGCGATGGTGTCGATGAGATCTACGTGGTTTAGTCCGCGGCCGGCTTTTAGGCAGTCTTTGATAAATAGCTCGTTGCTATCTTTGATGCCTTCGGCTTTTTGTTTGTCGCTGTTTGGAACGGCAAATATTCCGCCGTTAATTACGGAGTTACCGCCTACGCGTCCCATCTTTTCTAGGATTAGGACTTTATTGCCCTTTTCGGCTGCGGTGATACCGGCTGCAAGTCCTGCAAAACCGGAACCAACGATTACTACGTCCCACTCTTCGTCGAATTTGACGTCTTTAGCGTTAACCGCAGCGTTTGCATTTACGGAGCCGAGCGCTAAAGCACCCGCGCCAACTAGGCTCATTTTGAGCAGATCACGTCTTGAAACGTTTTCCATGATGTCTCCTTTATTTTACCGTTATACGGTTTTTCTAATGCCTAATTTTGGGAAAATTATACCTAAAGTTAAATAAAAGCAAAATAATATTATTTAAAAATTGTTTTTAAATTTTAAAAAACCGCCGCCGCTAAAAAGCCGCTTATCGGCCACTTGCTAGTTCTAAATTTAGACAAATTTTAAATTTAAATCTCTACATAAAATTTTGTGCGCTATGAGAGTGTGTATCCTGCGCCGGATAAAAGACCCGCTAAAAGCAGGTCTTCATTTCTCGCAAAGCTTGCCGCACGCGTCGGCGCGACACCTGCTGCAGTGAGTCATCTGCGCCATTGAGCCGCCGATGAGCTTTCGCATGCTGCGAATTTCTTCGTTTGAGGGCGATTTGATATTTGCAAAAGGGGTGCCCTGCACGGGGATCATCGCCATGCAGTTCATGATATCGGCCTGCCACTCTTTGGCCTTTTTCGCGATACGTGGGACGTGATCCATATTGACGCCCGGGATTACGACCGTATTGATTTTAACGATCATACGGGCTTCTTTTAGCTTGCGGATCCCCTCCTCTTGGCGCTCCCCAAGAATTCTAGCACCCTCTTCGCCGTGATAAATTTTGTTTTTGTGGCGCACCCACGCATAAATTTTGCCGCCCACGTCAGGCGTTACGGCATTAACGGTCACCGTCACGTGGCTCACGCCGATTCGCACGATATCATCCACGTGCTCGGGCAGGGACAGGCCGTTTGTGGATAGGCAAAGTAGGGCGTGAGGGAAGCGGGCTTTGCATTTTTCAAAAGTCGCTAGGGTCTTGTCGGCATCGCACATAGGATCTCCGGGTCCTGCGATACCTATGACTGAGATATCCTGTCTAAATTTAAATAGATTTTCCACGTATAGCGCTGCTTCATCAGGGCTTTGCACTCTCCCCGTTACGCCGGGGCGGTTTTCGTTGGCGCAGTCGTAGATGCGGTTGCAAAAATTGCATTGGATATTGCAATTCGGCGCTACGGGAAGGTGCACGCGCCCGTAGCTAGCGGACGCTTTTTTGCTAAAGCACGGGTGGTTGTCGAAGGAGGGTTTGGCGAAAAAATTCATTAATCTTTTTTCCTTCCGAATTTGATGGCGTCCGCGTGGCAAACATCCATACAATCGCCGCAGTTCGTGCAGTTCATCTCGTCCGGTCTCGTGCCCATTTCGCATTTGCGCAAACAGGCGTTGCAGTTATCGCAGGCATCTGTTTTATAAACGCGAAATATTGAAATTTTACGCAGCAGCTCCATTATGCCGCCGCTAGGACAGGCGAAGCGGCACCATAAATTTGCGACGATCAAGGATGCGGCGATGAGGGCCACTACGACGGCAGTGCGAACCGCCCAGTACCAGTCGGAAAATTTAAAGGACATGATAACGGCGTTTAGATACTCGTCGCTGGTGCGGATAGGGATCATAACGCGAGGATTGCCGTAGATAAAATACACGCCGAGGCAAAGTAAAACGGCTAGAACCATGCCTATCTGCGCATATCGTAGCTTCCTGTTATTTTTTAGCTTAAGCTTAAAAGCGGCAAATTTGCCCAGCATTTGATTTACGAATCCGCCCGGGCAAAGCCAGCCGCAAAACGCGCGCCCGAGGAAAATAACAAGCACGGGGATAAATAGCCAAAAGCCGAAAAACACGGTCGCGATCCGCCCCCAGCACGTAACTATCGGACAGGATTGGCAGTTTACGAAAGGCACGATAAAAGGGCATCTAAAAATTCCGTAGTATGCCCACTGCCCGATCGCGCCGATAAAAATCAGCTGCACCAATCGACGAATTTTAGTTAGCCTAGAGACTTTTTTCATCTTTGCCATATTTACTATACTAAACATCTTTTACACCAAACCTTTCTATGAGTTCGAGCCCGCGCGCCGAATGGATGGAGGTAAAGCCGTGTCGCTCGAAAATTTCCTGCCCCTCCACGGAACAGACGAAGTCCGAGAAGTCGTCGGCTAGCTTCTCGTCCTTTACGTACTTCATGATATTTAGCGTAAAGGTAAGCGGTCCGGGCGGGATGAGTTTTTCGTCGATAGGCATATATTCGATCTTGTCTTTAAACCTATCGTGCGTCGTTAGGCGCTTTTCGATGATGGACGCATCGCCCTTGCCATCTACGAGATCGCACATCATCTGGATGACGCATGAGCCGTTGGCGACCATATTTTTCATAACAGACCCTGTGAGACCGGAATTTTTCAAAATTCCCTTTACCGGCCCGCTACCAGGAGGTGATGCCCTTAGCGGCAGCATCACTCGCACGCCGGGCTCTGCTAGATCCTTCAGATCGCGAATGCCCGCGGGATTTCCCTTCGGCACTACTAAAACGTAGTCGGTAAAACATAGCGGTCTAAAGCGGAGGCTAAGGCCAGCCTTACGCAGTTTTTGAGACAGCTCCAAAACGCGAGCGCCGAAAACCTCCGTCTTGCCTTGCAAGGCTAGCAGCGACTTTCCGAGCGCACCCGCAAAGGCGCCGGTGTATTGGATATTATGCCCCGTCCTTGACTCATAAATGGCGTTTAGCTCGTTAAATGCTTCGGACAGCCCTCCGCACGACCAAACCTGCAGGGAACCTGGCTTAAACGGCGTATAGCCAGCAAGCATCGCTTCCGGTCTGGCGATGGCGGCTGCCGCCAAAGCTCCTTTTAAAAAGCCGCGACGAGATTCGTCTATCTCCTTAAATTTCATGCAACCTCTCCTTTCTTTGGTTTGTTTTTAAATTTAGAAAATTCTTCATTTTAAAATTTCAAACAGCATCGATTAAAGTAGCTCGATAAACGCTTCCAAGCGCGTGCGAATTTGCCCGACGTCTTGTTTTGAATAATCAGTCTCTAGCGACATATAGTTTGCTCCAGCTTCACGGCTCGCCTCTTTGATCTTGTTCGTCTCGATCGCGTAGGTGTGGCAGCCGCTTAGCACGACGTCGATGACGCCGTCTGCGGCGTAATCGCGCACGAAATTTTTAATGACCTCGGAGCGCGCGTTATTTTGATACATTACCGAACACGGAATTTTAAGGTAGCGCTCGGCGATATTTGCGACCAAATCGCCCTGAGTTTCTACGTTATTTTTAAAATTTTTCGTGCCGGTGCAGTTTTCAAACGCCACGACGTCGGCGCCAAGATCTTCTATCTGCTTGATGACCTTCTCATACACGCCGCCGCTGGGACAGCCCGTGATGATGATTCGCTTTTTGCGAGTTTTCGGCGGCGATATCTTCTTTGCGGCGGCTATGTAGGCGCGTATCATTTTGAGCTTTTCGCGTTTGTCGTATATGAAGTCGCTCGCAAATGAAATTTGATGGATTTCGCTGCCCGCTACCGGCATCGGATTTAGTTTGCCAAGCTCTAAAAGCTCCATCATCACCTTGCGCTCTTCGTTGTAAATTTGCACCGCATCAAGTAGCGCTTCATCCGTGATTTTCGTATTAAATTTTTGCTCCAAAACTTTGCGAAATTTCCTAAGCTCGTCGGTAAAAAGCTCCAAGCTCTTGCCGCCAGCCATATTCGGTAGTTGTAGCACGTGGACGTCCTTATGCTTTGCCAGCAGCTCATACATCTTTTTCTTGCCGTCACAGGTCGTTTCGCCTATGACGAGGTCGCTGGCGTTCATGTAGGGGCATTTTTTCGTAACCGCGTAGCTGTAGCTTGCTTTGATTAGTGGGCAAAGATTGCGCGGAAGCTCGGCATGAGCGGCATCTATCGGACTCTCGTCATAGGCGCAAAGCCCAACTGGCACGGCACCCGCAGCGTAAATGAGCTCCTTGGGAGAGTAGGTGCAAAACATCCCCACTACGTGTTTGCCTTGCTCTTTTAGATCGTGTAGGGCCATTGCGTTGCGCTTTTTAAGCGTGTCAAAATCCATCTTCATCTCGTCTCCTTTAAAATTTCGTTTGCTTTGCGTGCTCCGATAAGCGCAGCGCCCATCGCACCGCAGTAGATTGCGTTTTCGCAAGTAAAAATTTTAGCCCCCAGATGCTCGCCTAGAAGCTGCTTAAAGAGCGGCACGTTGCTAAGTCCGCCGCTTAAAAAATAAATTTGATTTTCCAGCCGTTTGATGAGAGAGGCGACCTTGTGCGCGGAGGAATCCACGATGGCGTAGGCGATCTCGCTAGTTTCGGCTCCGTTTGCGCTTAGCGAGACGATCTCGCTTTCTGCAAAAACAGTGCACGTTGAGCTAATTTTAATCGCGGGATTTTTGCGGGCGGTTTTGTAAATTTCGCTAAGCTCAAGCCCCAAGCGGCCCGCACTGATCTCTAAAAATTTACCCGTGCCTGCCGAGCATTTGTCGTTCATGATAAAATCCGCTGGTTTGCCGTTTTCTATTTTGATCGCTTTGGTGTCTTGCCCGCCCACATCGATGACGGTGCAGTCTTGCTCAAATAAAAAGTGTGCCCCAAGGCCGTGGCATAAAATTTCGCTCATGCTAAGCTGCGCGTACTCTACGCTAACGCGTCCGTAGCCCGTAGCCGTCACGAAGCCCTCGCCGTAGCCTTTTTGCTCTAAGGCTTGCTTGATCTGGCGCGCGACCTTGACCGCGCTAAAGCCGCTTGGCAGCAAAAATAGCTCGCAAAATTCGCCGCGTTCGTCCATAACGGCGACCTTTGACGAGGTTGAGCCGATGTCGATACCGATAAAATGCATAAAATTTTAAATCCGTCGAAAAATATTTCTACGCCGTAGAACTTTGATTTGAATGTTAGTCTTTTTAAGCTTTTAGACTGCTGAAATTTAGCGCAGGCGGGCGGCACGGATAAAATTTAGCTTTGCGCCGCGTTTGAATTGGTTTTAAATTTAGCGCTCGCGGGCGATTAGAATTCCGCTTAAAATTACTACCGCGATGCCTGCTAGCACGATCGGACCGGGCAGATGATCGCCTAGCATAATTCCTAGCGCCATGCTAAATAGGATGTCGCTGTAGCTGATCGCGGCGACGATGCCCGCTTTGCGAGAAGCGGCGTAGGCGCGCGTCATGTAAATTTGAAAGTAGATACCGCTGACGCCCAGAAGCGCCACGAGCACCCAACCGAGCAGGCTCGGTAGATTAAAGTAAGCAAGCCTGGCCAAATCCGCTCCGCTGAAAAGCCCTAAAATTTTAACCTCGCTATCACCGAGCGCCCAGCCTGCAGCCATCATCATCGCGCTTAGAAAGGTAGCGGATGAGACGAAAACCAGCACGATGAGGTTTGTGGCGTAGTGTTTGCGGAGCTCGCGCACGCTCGTATATGCAAGCCCAGCGCACATGCCGCCGAAAATTCCCACTGCGTCGGTTACGCTGATGCCGATGTGCGGGCGCACGACGAGTAAAATTCCGCCAAAACCGAGCAGTATCGCAAACCAGCCGCGCGAGCTTAGCTTCTCGCCTAAGAAAAACGCCGAAAATAGCGCGGTGAAAATGGGCGCCGTCTTTTGGAAGGTAAAAGCGGTGCCAAGATCGATGTGGGCGATGTTGTAAAAAGTCGCTAAGATACCGCAGCTGCCGATAAAGCCGCGAAACGCGAGCAGCCACGGCTTGCCGCCTGGCCCCAGATTTTTTACCCGCCTTAGCGAAAACAGCACGATGCCGATGCCTACGACGTTGCGGAAAAACACGATCTCTGCGCTACTCATATGCTCCGCCATGACCTTGGCTAGCGCGCCGTTTAGCGCGAAATAAAAGCTCGCTACGAGCATATAATAAACGCCCAGATGTTTCAGCCAAAACGCGGAGTAAAATTTCTGCTTCACGCCGCCCTACTTTCGGTTCGCCACGAGCGCGCCCGCGGCGATGATGAGCGCCATACCTCCAAGCGCCATGAAACCGGGCAAGGCGTCGCCTAGCAGCAGCCCAAATAGCGTCGAAAAGATGATGTCGGCGTAGCTGATCGTAGCTACTATGCCCGCTTTGCGCGTCGCGGCGTAGGCCTTGGTGACGTAGGTTTGATAAAACAGCCCCAGCAGCCCCAAAAGCACGGCAAAGAGCCAACCCTGCGCGTTTGGAATTTTAAATTTGCAAAGCATAAAGCTCAGCGCGGGCGCGTCTATAAATTCTGCCGCGATCATAAGCGCTACGGGCATCAGCGTGCCGGCAAGAAGCGCAGAGAGGATGATCGTATCGGAGCTATAGTATTTGCGCAGCCCGCGCACGGAGGTAAACGCCATCGCGGCGAATAATCCGCTTAAAATTCCAAAAATATCGCTCGGCTGCAAGCCAAACTGCGGCTGAATTACTAAAACGATGCCCACAAAGCCTAGGCAGACCGAGAACCAGCCCATCGCGCCGAATTTTTCGCCGAGGGTAAAGTATGCGATGATCGCCGTCCAAATGGACGCCGTTTTTTGAAAGGTAAATGCCTCGCCGAGGCTGATGTTAGCGACGTTATAAAAAAATACCATCAGCCCCAAAATCCCGATAATGCCGCGAAACGCGAGCGTAAAAGGATGACCGCCCTTGTTTGCGAAGCGCGCCGTGCGAGGACGAGCCTTAATTTTATAAAGTAGGATCAAAAGTCCGGGCAGATTGCGAAAGAGCACGACCTCAAGCGATGAAATTTGCGCGCCCAAAAGCTTGGCAAAAACGCCCGTAAGAGAGTAGTAAAAGCACGCCACCAGCATATAATACACGCTTAGATGGTGCAGCAAGAAGTTGTTGTATTTCATCGCGACCCTTTAAATTTGCGGAATTATACACGCATAATGATTAAATTTTAATATTCCGCCGTTTTAATATTTCGTTGTGCCGCCTGTTTTTGCGCACCCCGTACGACGGCTCGGTTTTGTACTTCGCGCCCAGGCTTCGGTATTTAAATTTTATGAAATTTACGCACAGCTCCGCATTCTGCGATATGTTCGGCGATGGATCGCGCGTTTTGACGTCTTGCGTCCGTGCGGCGTTCCGCTAGTGTCGCGATAAAATTTCTCTAAATTTAGCGCTTAAATTTTATAAAATTTTGCCGCCCGACTTGCGCGAGCGAGCGCGTAGAATTTGGCTTTAATCTATTTTTGGTTATAATCGCGCCAAAAATCAGAAGGACGAACGTGAAAAGTTTGATCATCATCGGGCGCCCCAACGTCGGCAAATCGAGCCTTTTTAACCGCCTAGCGGGCGCTCGTATCGCCATCACGAGCGACGTTGCGGGTACGACGCGCGATACCAATAGAGCCGAAGCCGAAATTTTCGATCGCCGCGTGCGCGTGATCGATTCTGGCGGCTTGGACGACACTTCCGAGCTGTTTGCGCGCGTGCAAGCTAAGACGCTAAGCGAAGCCAAGAGCGCGGATTTGATAATCTTTATGACGGACGGCAAGCTGCTTCCGAGCGATGATGAGCGGCGGATATTTTTCTCGCTGCAAAGGCTCGGCAAGCCCATCGCCCTGGCGGTCAATAAGATCGACGGCAAGCGCGACGAGGAGCGCAGCTGGGAGTTTAACGAATTCGGCGTCAAATTTTTCCCGATCTCCGTTTCTCACAACAGCGGCATTGACGAGCTGAAAGAGTGGATCTATGGCTTCTTGGACCCTGCGCCTGCGAGGCAGGACGAGGATGAAATTTTTGATGATTTTATAGAGGGCTTTAACGACGAGGGCGAGCCGAAAGAGGGGCGCGACGAGGAATTTTACGCTAGTAAAACCATCGGCGTGGGTATCATCGGGCGGGTAAACGTCGGTAAATCAAGCCTTCTAAACGCGCTTGTAGGCTCGCAGCGCTCGGTCGTGAGCGATTATGCGGGCACGACGATCGATCCGGTGAACGAAAGCACGGAATTTGGGGGACGCACGCTAGAGTTTATCGACACGGCGGGCATTCGCCGTCGCGGTAAGATCGAAGGCATCGAGCGTTTCGCGCTAAATCGCACCGAAAAAATCCTGCAAAACTCCGACATCACGCTTTTGGTACTTGATGCAAGCGAGCCGCTAAACGAGCTGGACGAGCGCATCGCGGGGCTTGCGGCTAAATTTGAACTAGGTCTAATTATAATTTTAAACAAATGGGATCTTTGCGAGCGCGATTACGACGAGTTTTGCCGCGATTTGAGAGATAGGTTTAAATTTCTTTCCTACGCGCCGATCATCAGCGTCAGCGCGACAGATAAGAAGCGGATACATAAAATTTACCCGCTCATTTTGGAGGTTTATTCAAATTTCACGCGCAAGCTCGGCACCGCAAGGATCAATGAAGCGGTAGAGGCCGCGATAAAGGCGCATCCGATACCTCGCGAGCGGGGCAAATCGGTTAAAATTTACTACGCCGCGCAGATCGGCTTTGCGCCGCCGAAGATCGCCCTTGTGATGAACCGCCCGCAAGCGCTACATTTTAGCTACAAGCGCTATTTGATGAACAGGTTGCGCGCGAGCTTTGCTCTTTCGGGAAGTCCGCTAGTACTGCTGCCGCGTAAAAAAGGGGAGAGCGATGAAGAGCAGTAACATCGTGCTTATCGGCTTTATGGGGGTCGGCAAGGGCACGGTAGCGCGGGCGCTGGCTGCGCAAAGCGGGATGTTTGCGCTTGATTGCGACGATATGATCGAAAGCTACGCCAATAAAAAGATCGGGCAAATTTTTAAAGAGCAGGGCGAGCAGAGCTTTAGAAAGATGGAAGAGAGCCTTGCGAAATTTTTAGAAAAGTCCGTCCGCTGCGCCGTGATATCTACGGGCGGCGGCTTTTACGCCGTGAAAAATTTAAACAAAATCGGCACCGTCGTGTATCTGAAATCAAGCTTTGAAGGGATTATTAATCGCTTAAAAAATAGCGAAAATGCGGAGAAAAAATTTGCCAAGCGCCCGCTGTTAGCGGATCTGCAAAAGGCCGCGGCGCTGCACGCTCAAAGAAACGGGGCGTATGAAAAAAAGGCCGACATCGTAATCGACGTCGAAAATAAAAGCGTAAAAAAGATCGTAAAAGAAATTTGCTCCGCCTGCGACGGGCTAAATTTAAAGGGGAAAAAGATGTCTAAGCAGAAGCGTTCCGGCGGCGGCAAAAATTCCGAGCCGCACGGCAAAGAGGGCAAAGACGATAAGCTTGAAAAGAAAGAGGCGCTAAAGCAAAAGCTGCGCGAATTGATCGAAGGCTTAGAGCGCGAGGAAATTCCAAAGCGGGTGATCGCGTGGCACTTCGATCTTTACGAGCCTTATGCGCTTGAGCTCGCGGGATCGAGCAGCTTTGATGCGGATGACAACGACTGGGCGTGCGAGGACGAGGATGAGTTTTATCCGCAAAGCTCGCGCTTGCAGCTCGAATTTTTAAGCGAGCTTTCGTGGCGACAGGTTTTAAAAATGCTCGTGCAGGCTCTGCGCGAGCTGCGAGAGCAGATGCCTAGCGCTAAAATTTTTGAGTGCAAGCACGTCGCTGCGGGCTTCGTAGACGGCGATCTGATTTTGATTTAAAGGAGCAACGATGAGAATTTTAACGGGTCTTCAGCCCAGCGGCAAGCTGCATTTGGGCAACTACTTCGCGAGCATCAAGCAGATGGTGGATGCACAAAACGCGGGCGAGCAGATGTTTATGTTTATCGCAAACTACCATGCGCTCACGTCCGTAAGCGACGGCGCAAAGCTAAAAAGCTCAACCTACGAGGCCGCCGCGGCGTTTTTGTCTCTCGGGATCGATCCGAAAAAGACGGTGTTTTGGGTGCAAAGCGACGTAAAAGAGGTGCTGGAGCTTTACTGGATTTTAAGCGGATATACGCCGATGGGGCTGCTCGAGCGAGCGCATGCATACAAAGACAAGATCGCCAAGGGCTTTGAGAGCAAGCATGATCTGTTTAGCTACCCTGTTCTGATGGCGGCGGACATCCTGCTATACAGCGCGGAGGTCGTGCCCGTGGGCAAGGATCAGATCCAGCACGTCGAGATCGCCCGCGACATCGCGCTTAAATTTAACAACGCCCACGGCGAAATTTTAACTATTCCGCAAGCGCGAGTAAATGATGAAGTGGCGATCGTGCCGGGCACAGATGGTGCCAAGATGAGTAAGAGCTACGGCAATACGATCGATATTTTTGCAGATGCCGCAACGCTAAAGAAGCAAATTTCAAGTATCGTAACGACCTCTGAGCCGCTAGAAGCACCTAAGCAGTGGCGCGGGTGTAATGTCTATAATATCGCGAAGCTGTTTTTAAGCGAGGCGGAGCAAGCGGAGCTGCAGGCTCGCTACGAGCGCGGAGGCGAGGGGCACGGGCATTTTAAGGCGTATCTAAACGAGCTCGTGCAGGGCTATTTCAAAGACGCGCGAGATAAATTCGAATACTATCAAAGTCACCGCGAAATTTTAGATGAGATGCTAAGACAGGGCGCGCAAAGAGCGGCTGCGACGGCTGCTTCATTGATGCAAAAGGTTCGCGCCGCCGTAGGGATTTATCGCTAAGGAGGGTGAGATGACGGATTACGCTAGAGAAATTTTATCTGACGGCAAGTTGCTTCGACAGAAGTTGGAAATTTTCTTGCAAACCCCGAGTAAGGTTGAAATTTACGCGCGCGCCTGCGAGAAATTTTTTGCCGCCGGCAAGCAGCGTGAGTTAAATTACGTAAGCACGTGGAGTTGGTGGGCCTTTTTCGGCACGCTGTTCTTTTTTCTGTACCGCAAGGAGTACAAAATTGCCGCAGCCCTATTTGCCTTTGTGGTAATTTCTTGCTTTATTCCGTTTTTGGATGAATATGATAGAAGTATAGGAATGGCGGTTAGTGTCAGTAGTGGAACTATGGCGAAATATTTTGTTTGCTATAGATTTGTCGCGCTATTGGATAAACAGGACGACGAAGCCCTAAGGCGGGGCGGCGGCGTGAATAGATGGGCGATATGGCTCGCGGTAGTATTTTACGCTTTGGTCGCAATCGTGTTTGCGCTGATAATTTCAAACGGCGGCAAAATTCAGTAGTTTTAACGGCTTCCGCGCTCAAAAACGTTAAATTTTAAAAAGGAGTAAAAATGAAAGCGATCGTAACGGTGATCGGTAAGGACAAGGTTGGCATTGTGGCGGGCGTTTCGGCCAAGCTCGCGCAGCTTGGGCTAAACATAGACGACATCAGCCAGACGGTTTTGGATGAGTTTTTTACGATGATGGCGGTGGTTTCCAGCGAGGAAAAGCAGGACTTCACGGCCCTACGCGAGGAGCTAAACGAGCTAGGCGAAAAGCTAAAAGTAAAAATCAACATCCAAAGCTCGGCGATATTTGACGCCATGCACAACATCTAAGGCGCACAGATGGACATCAAAAACGTAACCGAAACGATCACGATGATCGAGGAGCAAAATTTCGACATCCGCACGATCACGATGGGCATTAGCCTACTTGACTGCATCGATCCCGATATGGGCAAAGCGGCGGAGAAAATTTATGCAAAAATCACCGACAAGGCGCGCGATCTGGTAAAGGTCGGTAATGAAATTTCAGCAGAGCTCGGCATCCCGATCGTAAATAAACGCGTCTGCGTAACGCCTATCGCCATCATCGGCGCTGCGACGAATGCCGCAGACTATGTCCCGCTAGCAAAAGCGATGGACGAGGCGGCGCAAAAGGTCGGTATCGACTTTATCGGCGGCTTTTCGGCGCTAGTACAAAAGGGCTACGCAAAGGGCGATAAAATTTTGATCGACTCCATCCCGGCCGCGCTTGCCGCGACGCAAAAGGTCTGCTCGTCGGTAAATATCGGCTCGACCAAAACGGGCATAAATATGAGCGCGGTCGCCGATATGGGGCGCGTGATCAAAGAGACGGCGCGACTTTCTGATTTGGGCGCCGCCAAACTCGTCGTATTTGCCAACGCCGTCGAGGATAATCCCTTTATGGCGGGCGCGTTTCACGGCGTGGGCGAGGCCGAGGTCGTCATAAACGTGGGCGTCAGCGGCCCCGGCGTCGTTAAGCGCGCGCTTGAGAAGGTGCGCGGAGCGAGTTTTGACGTGGTCGCCGAGACCGTGAAAAAGACGGCGTTTAAGATCACGCGTATCGGACAGCTCGTAGGTCAAATGGCCTCCGAGTGCCTTGGCGTAAAATTTGGCATCGTCGATCTCTCGCTAGCTCCGACTCCTGCCGTGGGCGATTCGGTCGCGCGCGTGCTTGAGGAGATGGGGCTAGAGCGCGTCGGCACGCACGGCACGACGGCAGCTCTAGCGCTGCTAAACGACGCGGTCAAAAAGGGTGGAGTGATGGCCTGCAACCAAGTAGGCGGGCTTAGCGGCGCGTTTATCCCCGTCTCCGAAGACGAGGGCATGATCGCCGCAGTGCGCGCAGGCTCGCTAAGCCTAGAAAAGCTCGAAGCGATGACCGCGATTTGCTCGGTGGGGCTTGATATGATCGCGATCCCGGAAGATACGCCCGAGCAGACGATCGCCGCGATCATAGCCGACGAGGCCGCGATCGGCGTCATAAATCAAAAAACGACCGCCGTACGCATAATCCCAAAAGGCAAAGAGGGTGACACGCTGGAATTCGGCGGCCTGCTCGGCAGCGCGCCCGTGATGAGCGTAAATAAAAACTCCTCGGCTGACTTCATCGCCCGCGGCGGCCAGATCCCGGCTCCTATTCATAGTTTTAAGAATTAAAGCTTAACCCGCTTAAGGAGGAAAAATGAGGGCGTTTGCGTTATTTGCGGCAGCTTTGCTTTTTAGCGGCTGTTCCATAATCTCTGCGTTTTATAGCAAGGAGAAAAAATTCGAGCTGGCGGGCTTGGGGCAAGACGGGGTCTATAGGACCTCGGACGGCAGCACAGACACGCTAATAAAAATAATGTCCGCCCGCACAAAAGAGGGCGAGCCGTATCGTATAATCCACACGCTGGAAATTCCTAAAAATTCTACCCAGACGGATTTTGATAGCAACGATAAAGAGGTATTTAAAATAGACTGCTCAAAGAATTATTGCGAGCCTAAATACGACGAGGAGCCGAAAAGAATTGCCATTTCTTGGCCTGCGCCGAATGGGGGCGGCATTTTTGACGGCGTCATATATCTAGAAAATTTACGGCTCGTAAAGGCGTATTAAATTTGCGGATTTAAAAGCGTGCAAAATTTATAAAATTTAACGAGTAAAATTCTAAGTCGCCGCGATGGAATTTTTCAGGCTTTAAATTCTGTGCTACGGGCGTGGAATTTTGAGTTGGTTTCGGCTTAAAATTTCGTTTTGAAATTTCGGCGTGAAATTTTACGGCGAGGTAAAATTTTAAAATTTCGCCGTAAGACGCGGCGTTAAAATTTCATCGCCGCGCGAGACGGACAAAGGCGGGTCTTTTGAAATTTTAAATTTAAAGCGGCTTGCATTAAAATTTTAAAATTTAAAAGCAATCTACTTCGTTATCATTGTTCGTCCGCTTAAGAAGCGGGCAAAATTCTACTTCGGTGCGGATTTAAACACGGCGCGCAAAAACGAGCGCGGCATTAAAATTTTAAAAGATGAGCGAAAATATGGGGCAAAAATAAAATGCAAAAAATGGCTTGGAAATTTGGCGAGCTTGAAAAAGTCGCGACGGATGAGGGCTTTATTTGGTATGCGGAGCCAAAAAGCAAAAGCTTCGGCGAGGTGCCGTTTTGTCTCGTGTCTGCAGATACGGCGGATGTGGACGATGCGGGGTCTTGCTCGCGCAGCGACGCCTGGGACATCGATCGGTATGTAAAAGACGCTCTTATCTTCCTGCGAGACGAGCTTAGACGCGAGTATCGTTTGAGCGAGGATGAGCTTAGGCTGCTTGACGCGCCCGTTTGCGATCTGCCGTTTGGGCTGCCGCAATGCACGTTTTACGCGCGCGATACACAGTGGCTGCTGGGGCCCGGCGCGCTTGATATTTGCGAGCCTTTCGGCATCGGGGTGATTTTCGAGGGCGAAAGACCGCTGCGCGTGGAAAATTTAGAGTTTTGCTAGCTGCGGTAAAATGCTAAATTTAAAGGCGGACGGGAATTTTAATGCTTTGCCGAGTTTGAAATTTTTCGGCTCTTCGCGAATATAACGCGGTAAATTTTAAAATTTAACCGCAAGGTGCGGCATCAAAAAGACGCGACGCCGAATTCAATATAATCTCTAAAATTTAAACGCTTAAAAGGAGCGAGCTGTGAGCGAAAAATTTCAAGCCGAGATGAAAGAGCTAGACGAAAAATTCGCCGCAATACCGGAGAATTTAAAGAAGCGATACGACAAACACAGGCTAATTAGGTGCTCTAGTATGGTATTTTTAGCGTTTTTGTTCGGCATTGCATCGGTAGTTTCGCGACTTATTTCCTACGTGGATATTCAAATGCCCGAGCCTCTTTTGTTTTGTGTGGCGGTCGTTTTATCCATTTGCTTGACGGCATTTTGTTTAAAGTGCTACAAGACAAAAAAATACAGCAGCTTTTTCATAAAAAATCAAGATGTCAGTTTGACGATTTTTACTTTTGAGAATACGGCTAGCTTAGTATTGGTTTTATTTCCCACTTTGCTATTTCTATCTTCGGCAATGGGAGGTTCGCGAGATGAGTTAAGCGGCGCCGGCACTTTATACGGAGTCTTTATAGCTCCGATTTGCATATTAGTTTTTCTTTTATGCTATTTTTTCAACCGAGGCACCTATATTCCAAAAGACGATAAATTCTGCTAAATTTCGATGAGGTGAAAGCTGCGAAACCTTATAAAAGAGCTGCAAAGATGGCGTTAAGCGGCGGGTTTGGACGAATGTTTAAATTTGGCTTATTGTAACTTAGTACCCCTTGTATTTGCATTAAAGTTCTGTTGAGCCAAATTTTTATATACTTACTTAAGGGATCGGCGCTAAAATAAGAATATTTAAATTAAAAGGTCGGTGTGAAAGCAATTAGGAATTTTTATGAATGGCTAAGCATTTGGGATAAGATAAAGATCTGCTTTTGCTTAATATTGGTCGCTTACGCATGGTATTATATAGTCGCTTTGTCTAATCCAAAAGATTTAAGTGATCTCAAAATCACAGATGGCATAATAACAGGTTTTACTAGCGATTCCGCGTTAAGGGGAGGAAGCTGGTGGTTATTGCAATTTTATGATAGCGAAAGAAAAGCCGTAGAGAAGGTTTCCTTGGGACTAAATTATAAAGGGATAGATGAATTTTATATATATGACAAACAAAGAGATATACTACGTTTTGATCTTTTGCAAGATCGCAAAGTTAGGATTTGGTATTCCAAATTCCCCTTTCCGTTTAAAACGAAAACGGCTTATCAAATTCTTATTTTAGACGATAATTTAGGCGAACGAGAAAGCATAAAAGGGCATAGATATTTTATGAGATTTGCGGATAGAGGATATTATATTACACCGAAGAAATGGTTTATGCTAGCAATGTCTCATATGGTTTTAATTTTTATTGTTTTGGATACCATATCAAAATTTAAAAGAGAAAATTGTGACAAGCTTTAATTCATTGACGGATTTATGGTAAGGGCTTGCGCAAATCTAGCGCATAAATTTCGCCCTTAAATCGTGTAAATTTCACACTCTGTTCGACGGAATTTAACGTGTAAATTTCACGCCTTACTTCACGACAAAATTTTACGACGTTTCGGGCCTTGCGATTTACAGCTTCCTGAGTTTTGCGATCTCGTCGCGTAGCGCTGCGGCCTTTTCAAACTCCAGAGCGGCCGCGGCTTCGAGCATCTGCTTGCGAAGCTCCTTTACGATCTTGGCGCGCTCGGCGGCAGGCATTTTTTCGAGATTGGCACCCTTTCTTAAAATTTCGGTGCCGTCCTCGATCTTTAGGCTCTCCTCGATATTGCGGCTCGCAGAATGCGGGGTTATGCCGTGAGCGCGGTTGTATTCATCTTGAAATTTGCGACGTTTTTGGGTGATGTCGATCGCCTCTTGCATCGAAGCGGTGATCTTTTTGCAAAACATCACGACCTGTCCGTGCACGTTTCGCGCGGCTCGCCCCATCGTCTGAATGAGGCTCGTGCGCGAACGCAAAAAGCCCTCCTTATCGGCATCCATGATCGCGATAAGGCTTACTTCGGGCAGATCGAGCCCCTCGCGGAGCAAATTTATACCGATTAGCATATCGTATTCGCCGCTGCGTAGACCGCGGATGAGCTCGTTGCGCTCGATCGCATCGATGTCCGAGTGCATATATTTGACCTTAAGCCCAAGCTCCAGATAGTATTTGCTCAGCTCCTCCGCCATCTTTTTGGTTAGCACGGTCACTAAGATCCGCTCTCCGCGCGCGATGACCTCCTTTGCCATATCGTGTAAAATTTCAACCTGATTGTCGCTGTCTTTTAAGATAATCTGCGGATCGAGTAGTCCCGTCGGGCGCAGTATCTGCTCATATACGGCTCCGCGGCTAAGCTGTAGCTCGTAATCATTGGGCGTTGCGGAGACGAATAGAAATTTAGCTTTTTTGTTGATAAACTCATCAAACATCAGCGGGCGGTTATCAAGTGCTGACGGCAGACGGAAGCCGTACTCTACGAGCGTTTCTTTGCGGCTGCGATCTCCTGCGAACATCCCGCGAAACTGCGGCAAGCTCACGTGGCTTTCATCGACGATGACGAGATAGTCCTTGCCCTTGCTCTCGTAGTAATCAAAGAGCGAATAGGGCGTCTCGCCCGGCTTTTGACCGGTCAGATAGCGCGCGTAGTTTTCGATCCCCTTGCACATCCCCGTAGCGCCCAGCATCTCAAGATCAAACTCCACTCGCCCTTTCAGCCGCTGCGCCTCTACGAGCTTGCCCGCATCCTCGAAAAATTTTAGTCTCTGCTCAAGCTCCTCTTCGATCCCTTTGATCGTTGATTTCAGGCGCTGCTCGCCCACGATGAACTGGCTCGTCGGATAGAGAATAAATTTTTTGACGCTCTGCGTCTTTTTATTTTCGAGCACGTCCAGATGATACATCGCCTCTATCTCATCGCCGAAAAACTCGATCCTAAATGCTTCGTCGTTAAAATACGCGGGGTAGATGTCGATCACGTCGCCGTTTACGCGAAAATTCCCGCGATCAAAAAAATCGTCGTTGCGCTTGTAGCCCATATCGACGAGCTTGCGAAGCAAAAATTTAGTGCTAAATTTTGATCCGATCTCAAAAAACAGCACCATGCCTTTATATTCGGCGGGATCGCCCAGGCCGTAGTTTGCCGAAACCGACGCCACGGTGATGACATCATCAAAGCTCAGCAAACTCGCCGTGGCGCTTAGCCGCAAGCGCTCGAGCTCTTGGTTTACGTCGCTATCCTTTTCGATGAAAAGATCCTGCCTGGGGATGTAGGCTTCGGGCTGATAATAATCGTAGTAGCTGATGAAATACTCGACGTGATTTTGCGGGAAAAAGCCCTTGAATTCGCTATAAAGCTGTGCCGCGAGGGATTTATTATGCGTCATTACGAGCGCGGGAATTCCGAGGCGCTTGATGATATTTGCCATGGTAAATGTTTTGCCTGAGCCGGTAACTCCGAGAAGAGTTTGGTATTTATTGCCGCTTTGAAAGCCTGCGACGATGCCTTCGATCGCTTTTTCTTGATCCTCGCTTGGGGAGAATTTGCTCTCGATTTTAAAATTTTGCAAAATTTTTCCTTTTTTAAAGCCAAAATTGGGTAATATTTTTATTTAAATTATATCAGAAAAGGCGAAATAATGGAATCAATCTTTGACGAAGAGAAAAAGGTCGAGGGCTTAAGTAATAAAGTAGCTGAGCTGATTAGACGATACACCGAGGCTAGAGACGAAAACGAGAAGCTACGTACCGAGCTAGCGACGGTCAAGGCGCAAAACGAGGCTTTGGGAATGCAGCTTGGCACGCTTGAAAACGATCTGGCATATCGCAAGATGAGCGATGAGGATCTAAGCAAGCAGATCGACGATATCTTGGCAGGCGACAATTTAGGCGAGAAATGAAAGAAATTTCGGTTCAGCTGACGAGTAAGTCTTTGACGAAAAAATACGCGATAAGCCTGGATGATGACTTTGCGAAGGTCTTCGGCAGGGACTGGCGGATTTTAACTCGCGGCAGCGATCATCTGGATGCGGGCGAACTGCTTGAAGCCTATATCCAAAAAAGCTATGAAAATTTCATGCTTAATAAAAAAATAGATGCCTTGGTAAAGGACATCGACGAAGGAGTAAAATGATGAAAATGAGAAAAGGTGCGGCAGTAGGCGGCGGCGTAAGCGGGATAATATTTTTAGCTATTATAATCTTCGTGATAGTAAAAATAATATATCCAAAATTAAGCGGTGCTAAGGATGAGGTTTTAGTAAAAGCTTACGCAGTCGAGCTTGAAGGCGTATTTAAAGATATACAGCGCGATTACTTAAATCAAGGAAATTTTCGCGAGCTAAAGAGCATGACGGGTTCCAGACAGTTTAGCGATAGCGATCTGGCACGTAGCTTAGCAGTCAATCAAAGCTTTACCTATGGCGTAGGACCGAAACTGAAAAACGATATGATCTTTTGCGCGACGATCACCTTGCGTCAAGATAGTGATGGCTATTTCTTCACAACTGAGAACATTAACCGCAACAGGGAGCGCTGCGAAGCATTTCATAAAGATACGACTTATATGAAGCTAAATGGCTTTAGAATAGGCAAATAATTTTTAAAATTTAATCGCGCGACTGCTATGGATTCGTAAAGCGTCCGTATAGCATGAGCGCGATAGTGCTAGTTGAAGTGCGTAGCCGTACGTCGGCTCGCACCTCTTGCCAAAAACATAAGATCTCAAGAATTCATCTTTATAGACATTTTTTAAAATTTAGCTTTAAAATCGGCATTTTTGTATTTGTATTGACAGCCTATCGGTTAAATTCTAATCATATTTTAGTTTGCAATTCATATCGGTCGTGATTTATGCCATTGCGGTTAAATTTATGAGATGGGGCTTTGAAGCTAGATTCCTAGCACGACGGGGCGATGTGAGCTGGGATTTACAAAAAACGCCTTATAAAACAAGCGTATTAAGGCAAAATATCAAGATTATCTTAAATTTATGAAATTCGCACTCCACAAGCGCGCAGAATTTTATCGGTGCGGGCTTGGATATGAGTTTTAAAAATCTCTCATAGAATTTTATCGCCGATTCTCACCACTGATTTGATCCATTTGCGTAAATAATCTAACTGCTGCGGCGTATGGAACCAATGCTCGCCGTTTTTCATAACGCTTAAGTCGCAGTCGAACTTCTGCGCGAAATTTCTAACGATACAAAGAGGCGTCATATCGTCGTTTTCTGCATATAGAATTCTACTGGGCGTTTTCCACTTAGTGATCGGATTATTCAAAACAAAACTCCAATATTCCCAAAAAAGCGGTTGCCCGGCAGGTGTCAAAATCATCCGCTCTTGCTTCAATCGCTCCTCGCTAACTCCAGCCCTACGCATAATATTTGAAATAACGTATTTCATATCAAGTATCGGCGAGACGAAGAGGCAGTCGCTAAGCTTTTCGTCGCGAAAGCTTTGTAGGCCGAGCCATGCCCCTAGGCTAACGGCAAACAGCGCGACCTCGCCCCAGCGCTTCTTTGCATACGATAAAATTTCACGAAATTCCAAAATAGCGCGCTGCGGATCGCAAGAAGTGGGCTCGCGCCGCCTCTGTCCGTGCCCGGGCAGATCAAAGCTAATAACCTGCCGGCCTTGCTCGCAAACGACGGAAGCCAAAAGCTCCGCATCCTCCTTACTTCCGTCCTGCCCGTGAGCGTAGATATAAACCTTTTCCGAGCGGTTCCCCCAAACGGCGGCGGGAATGCCACGTATCTCAATCGCGCTCTTTTGCATTTTTCGTTCCTTTAAATTTTTGCGCCGCTTACCCGCATGTGGCGGCAATGTTACAAGCAAAACCATAAATATTGCTGGAATTTAATAGCACGCCCTGCTAGACTGCCTACGATTAGCGATAAATTTTAAAATTTTACGTGCGAGCTGCGCCTGCCGCTTTGTTTTAAAATTTGGCCGCACGAAATTTCAGGCGGCATAATTTTGATTTTTGCAGCGCAATTAAATTTTTATATCGTAGAATTCTGCAGGCTGCGAAATTTAAAATTTAAGGCCACGCAAATTTTATCGCGACTCGTGCACAATTTTAAATTTTACGTTTGCTTTATTTGCAGGCTGCACGGATAAATACCGCTTAAATTTTAAATTCCAAGCGAGCTCGCGTCTCAGAAGTTAAAATTTGCGCTAATTCATAAGCTGCGCTCAAGATGCGGTTTTAAAATTTCGGTGCTTGATAGCGCCTACAATCGCGCTGTATTCTCAGCAATCCGCCCAAAAAAGCTTAAAAAATCAATCCCGCGGCGCCGAGCTTGACCCCCAAAGAGATAACTATCAAAACCCCAAGCCCCGCGAAAAAGCCTGCCAGCATGTCATCTAGCATCACGCCGAGCCCGCCCTTTACGTCGCGATCCACGCGCCCGATGATCGAGGGTTTGCGGATGTCAAACGCCCTGAAAAACAGCAGCGCCAAAATCATCGCGACGATCGATATCCTGCTGCTCTCAAAGCCCGCGATCAGCTCCCGCAGCGGCAGCGAAAAGATCTCGCCCGCGGGCGCGGCGACGCACATCGCGATCCACACCCCCACGACCTCGTCGATGACGATCTCGCTGTTATCGTGCGCGCCTACCCGCCTTTCGTAATCGCCTACGATCTTAAGCGAGACGAAAAAGACGAGACCGGCGCATAAAAACAGCGTCACTTCGCCCGCCAGCATCAATATCGCAAGCCCCACTATCCAGCCGGCGATGCTGCCCCAGGTGCCGGGCGCGGGTTTTAGTAGCCCCGCGCCGAAAAATGTAACGAAAATTTTATCCATAACTATCCTTTTAAATTTTGCTTTTTAAAATTTTACCGCTTATTTTAATTAGAGCATCTGCTCGCACGAAAATTTTAAATTCGCCTACGCGCAGGATTTTAAATTTCGTTCGTGCATGTAGAATTTAAATTCGCCCGCCCGCACGAAATCAGTTCTACTCGCTCGCCACAAAATTTCGCTCGCTAATGTAGGAATTTTAAAATTCTACTCATTTGCGTAAAAATTTTAAAATTTTGCTCGACTGCGCGGAGATTTCAAACCCGTCAGCAAACGCACGGCATTTTGCGCGAGCGGCAGTCGTTGTGCCTCGCCCAAATTTATGCGCCGCGATTTACTGCGAGCATCTGGCTAAATTTAAACTCGCTTGCCGAAAGCTTAAATTTTAGATCCGCCGTACTGCTAATTTACATATCCATCGCGCCTTAAAAATTTAAATCCGCTTCGCCGCAAAATTTACTGTGCCGTTATAATTTGCTACGAAGCCAAGACTTTAAAATTTAAAGCTCGTTTTATCGTACCGCTGCTAATGCTCTAAAAATTTAGCTTCGTCGCACCACAAAATTTTACGCCAAATCTGCGTCCGCCGCTCTTTATGCTATAAAATTCCGCGCAGTCCTTTCTTTCTGCACTATGAAATTTTACTTTACGTCTAGCCGCCGTAAATTCTAACGTCGCGAAATTTTACCCTCTGCTTAGCTTCCGCAAATTCCACGTCATTTTTGCGTTGCGCCCTCAAACGCTACGTCTTTAGCGCGCTGGTTTGGTACAGCTGCATAAGCTGCTCGTAAAACTCGCTCTCGCCGTGGCTCTGCAAGATCCCGCTGTTTGGAAAAAGCTCGTCGTAGAGCTTTTGCAGATCTGAAAATCGCGCGGGGAAAAGCTCGCTTAAAATCATCGCCGAGATCTCTTTACGCATAAAAATCGCGGGCGGCAAAATCCCCGCGCGCAGCAGTGCCTTGAGATTTTGCGTACGGTAATGCACGTGATGATGAGCGCCATGAGGGCAGTTTTTGGTGCTTACGAGCACCTTGCACTTCTCGCAATAGACGTATTCCGGCATCAGCAAAATCTCGATTTCGCCGCGCTTTTGATACTCGTCTAGCACCGAATGCACGCCGCCGCCTTCGAAAAATAGCTCCATATTCGCGTGATTTTGCCCGAAAATTATTTTGTTTATACCTAAATTTTTCGCAATCGCGCATTGCAAGGCGGGCTTATCGTCAAAAATCGCAAGCGAGCCTAGATCGATCATCATGGCGCGTTGCGCGACCAAAAAATTCTGCAGCAAATAGCTTAGCGTTTTTTTGCGTAGTTCGTAGGGCAGGGCATCCGCGCTGCTCGTGCCGGTTAAAAAAATCACCACGAAATCCGCCTTATCGATCATATGCCTAATCAGCCGCTCATGCACGCGGTGGATCGGATCGGCGCAGGTAAAAAACGCTGAAATTTTAGGCGCGGCAAGCGAGCTTGCGACTTTTTTTATGCGCGCGATTTGCTCTGCAAGCTCATTTTTTAGCAGCGTGATGCGCCCTTGCACCGCAGTTTGCTCTGCGTACGCGTTTTGAAATACCGAGCCTGCGATCTCGCTTGCGCTTGGGGCATAAACATCGCTAACGTCTATGCGCGCGACAAGCTCGTAAGAGACTGGATTTGCAGCGGAATTTTTGATGAAATTTTCGGTGGAATCTGAGATAAAATTTCTCGCCAAATTTGCTACGGATTTTGCATCTGTGCTGCAAGTAAAAGTTTGATCATAGCTCGCGGCAAGACTTTCTATATGGTCTAAGCCCTCGCTTGTGGCGTTTATAGCGCTTTGCGCACTTGCAGTGCGCGCGAAACCTGCGCCGCTTTTCGCAAAGCTCTGCTCATTTTGCGCCGCGGCAGAAACTTCATCCTGCAAGTTGCGCAATTCTTTAGCTAGCAAATACGCGCCGCTATCGCCGCTAAGCGAATTTTTGGTGCGTTCAGCTATGCCGTCCTTGTTGAGGTAAAGCTCCAAAATATCGCCTTTTTTTGCGCCCGCGTAGGAAAAAACGAAATTTATGCCGCAGATGCTAAGCTTGCTTGGGCGCAGTAGTTCGCAGCTCTTGCCGAAAGCGCCGTTTGCGAGTAGGCTCAGGACGTTTAGGTCGGAGCGCGAGATCTCTATCTTGCGGATTTGCGTTGCGCTATTATTTGCACCTTTGCTCTCGCTTCTGGCTTGCTCTGCTTTTAAATTCCTTGTCGCTCCCTTAGCTAGCGCCTCATCTTTTCTGGCATTACTCGTCCTTGACATTTTTAAATTTCGCATCGTTTTTAAATCGCGCTTTGCTTTTGAATTTTGTCTTGCTTTTGAGCTCTGCGATGCTTTTAAATTTTGCTTCGCTTCTAAATTCTGCGCCGCGTCACTCGAAGCTCTTGCGACGTTTAGAGTTTTTGTGCCGCTTAAAATTCCTTCGCTTTCAAGCGGTTTTATTTCGTGCAAATTGCCGGTATCACTCGAAATTTCTATCTCGTCTGCGATCCGTACCGGATGCGCGCGACTATTTTTTTCTTGCGATGCCATATTTTTTCCTTTTCTCCCAAAGCGATTTTCGCGAAATCCCTAAGGCGGCCGCCAGATCGGAGTCGAAATACTCGTCTTGGTGCGCTACGATCGTGAGCTTTACGTATTCTTCAATGCTTAAAATTTCACTGCGTTCTTTGCTGCTGCCAAGCGTAATTTCGTCGCTAAAGCCCTTTTGCGCGCTGATAGATCCGGCGATTACGCGCATGGATTTGGTTTTGCTTATAAATTTTTCCTTCTGCGCGCCGCTTAGGCTGTCAAAATCTGGTACGTAAAAAATCTCCGCGCCGCGTTCTAGCGGCTCAAGGCTTTGCGCGGATAGAATTTTAAGGCGCGATTTTAGCGCAAGCGCGATCTTAAATACCGCCGCAGCTCGCGCTGCCGCATCGCCGCGTAAAAGAAGTGGAAATTTTATCTGCGTTAAACGCGTGTGCAGTATTTCGCACGAAAGGGAGGCCTCTTTAAGCAGCGCTTCATAGGCTTCATTTTGCGATTTTAGCGAGCGAAACTGCGCGTAATGCTCGATCTTTTTTATGAGCTCCTCTATCATAAATGGCTTTTGGATATAATCAGTGGCGCCCGCTTTTACGGGGTTTAGCACCGTTTCGCTATCGACGTAGGCGACCATCAAAATTATGATCGAGCGCCTAAATTTTTCGATCAGCGGATAAAAGCTCGCGCCGCTCCAGCTCGTAGAGAGCAGCACCGCCTCAAACTCCTCCGCAAGGCTCGCCGCGGCTGCCAAACTCGCCGCGTTAGTGCATTCATGCCCCAGCGCGCCCAGCTTGTTTGCGATACTTTGCGCAAGATAGCTTTCGCTCTCGATTATCAAAATTTTCATGTGCCCTGCACCTTTGCTACGTGCTTTTGCCAGTCGTAAAATTTCAAGCTTACCGCAGCCTGCGCGGCGATGCCTTCGCTTCTGCCCGTAAATCCCAGCCCTTCGGTCGTGGTTGCTTTGACATTGACGCGCGCGCAGTTTAAAATTTCGCTCAAGACCTTTTGCATCTGCGCTTTGTAAGCGCCGATCTTCGGGCGCTGCGCGATGATCGTAATATCGGCGTTTACGAGCTCGTAGCCGTAGCCTCTGACGCGCCGCATTACCTTTCGTAACAGCTCCTTGCTATCCGCGCCTTTAAGCTTGGCGTCGCTATCTGGAAAAAGCTCGCCGATGTCGCCCAACATCGCCGCGCCGCAAATAGCGTCGATTAGAGCGTGGATCGCTACGTCGCCGTCGCTGTGTGCGATCAGCGCGAACTCGCACGGGATCTGCACGCCGCCGAGCATGATGCCCGCGCCTTTTTCAAGCGCGTGCACGTCGTAACCCGTACCATAAAAAATATCGCGCGAGCATGGTTTTAAATTTAGCGCCGCCAGATCGCTTGCGCGCGTGATCTTAAGCGCGCCCGCTTCGCCTTTTATAAACTCTAACCGTCCGCCCGCGCTGCCGACTGCCGCGCTGTCGTCGGTAAAAATTTCGTTTCCATCAAGCGCCTTTTTAAGCAGCGCCGTGCGCGAAAGCTGCGGCGTTTGGATGAGGCGCAGCTCCTCTCTCTTCACTACGTTCTCGCCAAGATAGGTCGTGTCGTTTACGCCAAGATAGGGGCTGATACAGTCCGCACTGCCTAAATTTCGTATCAGCGAGGAGATCAGCCCTGGCGAAATTTGCGCGCGCGCCACGTCGCTTACGAGCACGAGCTCGCTATCTACGAGTTTCAGAGCGTTTTTTAGCGAGCTTTGGCGATTTGCGCCGCCGGGGGCGAAGTGAAATTTTAAATTTACAGAGCCGCATTCATCTGCGCCGCATTCGACTTGAGCTTTAAAATTTTCCGCGCCCCGCGGCTTGCTTGCGTCGTTTAGATCATCTGCGCCGCATCCGATCCCGCCCTGCTCGCTTTGAAATTTATACTCGCTCGTGCCGCACTCTGCGCTTTTGCCGCGCGCCGAGGCCAGGCTGCACGCATAGAGGCGCTCGCAATAGCTCACGTCCTCCTCGTTTACGGCGATTACGATTTTTTTAAATGGGTGCGCCCGTGCGATATTTTGCGCAACATATTGCCAAAGCGGTAGCTCGCCCACGCGCAGCCACTGCTTTTTGACGGGGAGCTCAAACCTGCTCGAATCGCCCGCGGCGAGCAAAATCAGCGATATATCTTTCAAATTTTATCCTTGAAATTTTGTTACGAAATTATACGTATTAAAAATGAAAGCAAAATTAATCGCGACTCGCGGGCTAAAATATCTTAATCTTAGGCGTAAATTTACGCGGCGCGGCGGTAAAATTTCATCCTACGTTACGAAAATAAACGGCAAAAGAAAAGTAAGGATTAATGAAATTTGTTATATTATACGCGCATTTTTAAGAAACGAGGCGAAAATGACCGAAAGCTGCGTATCACAGATCTATTTTGCAAAAAAGGGCGAGCTGACGCCGCAGATGAGAGAGGTTGCACAAAGCGAGCGCATGGACGTGCGGGCCTTGTGCGATCTGCTCGCGCAAGGAAGAGCGATTATCCCCGCAAACGTTAATCACAAAAGTCTAAAACCCATCGGTATCGGGCGTGCGCTACGGTGCAAGATCAACGCCAACATCGGCTCCTCGGGCACGACGAGCGATATTGAGGGCGAGCTGGAGAAGCTTGAGGTCTGCTTAAAGTACGGCGCCGATACGGTGATGGATCTAAGCACGGGCGGCGATTTGGACGAGATCCGCTCCGCGATAATCGAGCGCTCGCCCGTACCCATAGGCACGGTGCCGATCTATCAGATGATCCATGAGCTGGGCGATATTAAAAATTTAAAAACGAGCGCTATTCTTAGTACAATCGAGAAGCAGGCGCGGCAGGGAGTGGATTATTTCACGATCCACGCGGGCTTTAAGCTCGAGTTTATGCCGCTGCTGTCTCGCCGCAAGATGGGCATCGTAAGCAGGGGCGGCTCGCTGATAGCGTCGTGGATGATGAAATTTCATAAGCAAAACCCCTTCTACGAAGCGTTTGATGAAATTTGCGATATCTGCGCCGCCTACGACGTATCGCTATCTCTAGGTGACGGCTTGCGCCCAGGTTGCTTATACGATGCGACCGATAGGGCGCAGCTTAGCGAGCTTGAAATTTTAGGCGAGCTGGCCCTGCGCGCGAATGAAAAAAACGTGCAGGTGATGATCGAGGGTCCGGGGCATATCCCGTTTAACGAGATCGAGCTTAATATGCAGCTAGAGCGCAAGCTCTGCCGCGACGCGCCATTTTACGTGCTGGGGCCGCTTCCGACCGACATCGGTGCGGGCTACGATCACATCAGCTCGGCTATCGGCGGGACGATGGCTGCGTATTGCGGCGCCAGCATGCTCTGCTACGTAACGCCCAAGGAGCATCTGGGGCTTCCCAATGCAAAAGACGTCAGAGAGGGCATTATCGCGCATAAGATCGCCGCTCACGCCGCAGACGTCGCGCTAGGCAAAGTGGGCGCGATAGAGCGCGATCACGAGATGAGCGATGCGAGGTATAATTTTGATTGGAACAGGCAGTTTGAGCTTAGCTTCGATCCTGCGCATGCGCGCGAGCTGCACGACGAGAGCCTGGGCGATGAAATTTACAAGGGCGCGGAGTTTTGCTCGATGTGCGGGCCGAAATTTTGCGCATATAAAATCAGTAGAAATTTAACCGAAAATAAGGAGAAAGAATGAGTAAAGACGAAGTCTTAAATTTGCTTAAAAGCGTGATCTATCCGGGCTTTTCTAAAAGCATCGTGGATTTTGGATTTGTAAAAGAGGTCGAGATCGGCGATAGAATTTTCGTAGAGATCGAAATCCCCAGCGCCAAGCCGGAGATCGCCGCAGAGCTCAGATCGGCGGTGCAAAAGGTGCTCGGTGCGGACGTGGAAATTTTAATCAAACAGCCCAAGATCGCCGAGGAAAAGAGCAACTCTCGCAGCGGCAAAAATATCGCGCCGCAGATCAAGCATTTCGTGATGATCAGCAGCGGCAAGGGCGGCGTAGGCAAGAGCACGACGACGCTAAATTTAGCCATCAGCACGGCAAAGCTCGGCAAGAGGGTGGGAATTTTGGATGCCGATATTTACGGACCGAATTTGCCGCGAATGCTAGGAGAGGATAAGACGCAAGCAAGCGTCGTAGGGCAGAAGCTAAAGCCGATTTTAAGCCACGGCGTGGAGATGATGAGCATGGGCGTGCTGATGGAGGAGGGCGCGAGCCTAATCTGGCGCGGCTCGATGATAATGAAGGCGATCGAGCAGCTGCTAAAAGACGTGGCGTGGAGCGATCTGGACGTTCTATTTTTGGACATGCCTCCGGGTACGGGCGACGCGCAGCTTACCTTGGCTCAGAGCGTGCCGGTGACGGCGGGCGTGTGCGTTACGACGCCGCAGACAGTCGCGCTGGACGACAGCGCGCGCGGGCTTGATATGTTCGAAAAGCTCCACATCCCGATTGCAGGCCTTATCGAGAATATGAGCGGCTTCATCTGCCCCGATAACGGCAAGGAGTACGATATCTTCGGTCGCGGCGGCGCGCAAAAGCTGGCGCAGCGATACAACACCGAAGTAATCGGCGAGATCCCGATCGAGATAGCTATCCGCGAGGGCGGCGACAGCGGCAAGCCGGTAAGCTTCTATGCGCCCGATTCTTTAAGCGCAAAGCGCTACGAAGATGCCGCGCGCAAGCTGTGGGAAAAGATCGAGAAGATCGACCGCGAGGAGCTGGCGGATAACTCCGCGATCCAGCCGGTGATGGACGGCAAGAGCGCCTGCTCGAATTAGGGCTTCGGCGGGCGCAGCGTCAAATTTTGCGTGGAATTTCTCGTGAATTTTGCAGATTAGAATTTGGCGCGGAATTTCATAGTTTGAAATTTCACGCTTAATTTCGCTGCAAATTTTATAATGCTCGCAAAATTTCGGTATACAAATCCGTCATAGAATTTTGCCCGTAAATTTAGCGGGTAAAATTTCACGCGGGTTTTGTGGCTCGGAATTTCACGCTGAATTTTGAAGCTCGAAATTTCTGGTAAAAATTCCGCTATGAAATTTCGTAGTTTGAAATTTCGAGCTAAATTTTGTCCAAGCTCCGTTGCATGAGGTTTTGGATAAAATTCTAAGCGCAGAATTTAACGGCGAAAATTAAATTCCAAACGCGCAATTCAATGAGGTAAAATTTGCCGTAGAACTTCGCTTTGGAGTTTTAAATGCAGAATTTTAAGCATAAAGCTTTGCCGAGGAATTTTAAAATGTGAAATTTTAGCGCTAAAGCTCTGTTTTAAAATTTTAAGATGGGGCTTTAATATGAATTTTAGGCTTGAAATTTATCGCGCCTAGCTTTTTAGTGGTAGCCACAGCATTGCGCTAGTTTAAAATTTTATTTCGCCGGGTTGCATGGCAGTGTAATTTATCTGCGAAAGCCTCTGTAAAGCTTATTTGGAGTGGAATTTTATCCGTAGCGTCGCGGCAAGGAAATTTCTCGCGCAGCTGAAATTTAAGCAGCTAGAATTTCATTCGTATAGGCTGTGGAGCCAAGGCGGCAAAATCCCTAAGCCTAGGGCTTTTAGGTTTAGGGATTTTACTTTTATACGAAATAAGAAAGGTCGGTAATGAGGTTTTTGATTATTTTGGTGCTTGCATTTGCGGCGTTCTCGCAAGAGAGCAATATGCAAAAATGGGCGAAAGAGATTACCGCGGACGCGCAGATCCCGCAGGATAAGTTTTTGGCGTTTTATTTGAATAAAGATGAGCCTAAGAAAGTGGTTTTCTCTGAAAACGTCGATCGCATCAGCGTCAATTACGAAGGAAATTCCTTTCATGAAATCCCGTCTCCAAATCTTATGGCGTATTGGGTCGGCGAGTTTAACTTCGACGCAGATGTCGAAAAGATGGTGCTAGGAGATTACGGCTGGTCCACGCTGGTAATCGCCGTGGACGGCACGGACGTGCTGGGCGGGACGTCGAGCAATCAAAAGCGCCCGCTTACGTATAAATTTAGCAAGGGCAAGCACAAGATCGAAGCGTGGTTTTTAAATGATGCACATTCCAGCGAGCTTTTCGTGGATTTTAAAGATGTAGAGCCCTTTTATCGTCAAAAGGACGCCGTGGCTAAGATCCCTGCGGATAAAGACTACGATCTGTGGCTTGGCGCGATCTACGAAAGCGCGCAGATGAATAATCGCGTCAAGCTAAATTTAGCCAAATCCGCTAAGCCCATCGTGCTACTGCTTAGCTCATATCGCGCCGTGGAGTGGGAGATCTCAAATCCGCAAAATAACGAAATTCTAGCCGTGTTAATTTACAACCCCATTAGTAGCGTCCGTGGTGTAAGCGGTGCGCTTTACGTCGAGGATTACAGATACACAGAGGCTGCAGATGGGCTTAAATGCGAGTGCATCTCGGGCAATGTCTTTCACTGCGACGGCAGCGAGATTTATGATATGAACGGGCGCGTAAACGGGATATTTGGCAGAGGCCTGGGGGCATTTGCCGGCAAGCACGCCGTAAATTCCTTAGATTTGCCGGGGCTTGTTATTACTCCAAAAATTTTAGACGAAAGCAAAGCTCGCCTACTCTCGGTAGAAGCGGACCGCAAGAAATGCGAAAGCACACAGATGGATGATGTGTTTAGGTAGGATAAAATTTAAAATTTGGAGGAAAAAATGAAAATTTTAAGAGTATTTTTACTGGCTTTTTACGTATTTCTTGCTTGTGCAAACGCTAACGACACACAAAAATGGGCGAGTGAGATCACAGCGGGCAAGCAGATTCCGGCGGATAAGTTTTTGGCTTTTTACTTAAATAAAGACGATCCGAAAACCGTCGTTTTCTCGGAAACGGTCGAAAATATAAATTTAAATTTCGCTTACGATAACTTTCACAAGATACCTTCCGAAAAATTTATTGCCTACTGGGTCGGGATTTTCGACTTCAAGCAGGATGTGCAAAAGATGATTTTGGCGGATTTTAGTTGGGCGAATTTACGTATTGCGATAGACGGCAAGCAGATATACGACTCCGAAAATGCTAGAAACAAAGCCGTCACCCATAAATTTAGCAAAGGGCGCCACAAGATCGAGGTTTGGTTCGCCAACAATTGGCATACCACTAGCCTTTTGGTGGATTTTAAGGATGAGCCAAATTTTTATAAGCAAAGCGAGGTAGCTGCTAAGCTAAAAGGTCAAAATTTCGATATATGGCTAGCTGCCATTTACGAAAGTGATGCGAATGATAATAAAGTAGTCGTCGCGCTAGAAAAATCGAAAAAGCCGCTTGTAGTGATGCTAAGTTCATATCGTGCCGTACGCTGGGAGGTGTCAAATCCGCATAATAATAAAATTCTAGCCGTACTCGTTTTTAATCCGATAAGCAGTATAAATTTGAAAGAAAATATCTATTTTATGGATGATCGCGGATATAGTGGAGATACGGAGATGAAGTGCTATTGTGTTGGCGGCGGATCGGATTTTCATTGCGAGGGCGGTTATATAAGTAGCAAAAATGAGCGCATCAAAAAAGAGTTTGGACAAAATTTAAGCGGCTTTGGCGGTTCGTATAGCTCGGCTGTAATAAATTTACCAAGTATTTTGATAGATGAAAACGTGTTTGCCAAGGACGCTGAGACTAAAAAACAAATCGAAGCTGATCGCGAAAAGTGCCTAAAAAGCGGTAAAATAAACGATATTTTTAATTAATTTTAGGAGTAAGAATGTCTAAAGAATTTAAAACGATAGAGGAGTTGAATGAGCTTATACAGGGCGTGCGAGCAGCCAAAGGCTATCGCGATCCGATCATGTGGGCGATCGGTCGCGTATTTAAGGGGCGTGCGGAGGGGCATAAAAGCCTAAGTGTGAATTATGCGTACGTAAATTTTAAAGATGGGCTAGTAAGCGCAGCAGTGCTAATCCATGCTCTAGCCGAGTGCGGCGAGGTCGTGGATTTTAGCGGTAGTGAGTGCGTCCTTCCGCTGACGCACAAAGCCCTAAAAAAGGCGATCGAGGCTTTAAAATTTCTACAGCCAGACGCCAAAGAGGGCGCGCACAAAAATCTGCAGGTGCTGCTTGCGGTTAAAGAGGCGATGAAATCGGACGAGCACGCGAGCTTTTGCACTAGCTTCATCTTCGAGGATGCCGCGCCGAAAAGCGTCGAGAGCGTCTATCTCAAGCTTTACGCGCTTTCGCTAAATCTCTGCGAGCCGCGCACGCTCAATCTAGACGGCGCATTTAGCGTGCTTCCGAACGTCGCATGGGACGAAAATGCCCGCCCAATCGAGCTTTGGTGGCTGCGTGAAAACGAAATCTCTTTAAAAATGCAAGGTCGCTATCCACGCATAATCAGCGTCGATAAATTTCCGCGCTACCTAAGCCACGTCGTACCGCCGCAAAACGTTCGGATTTTAGATGACGCAAAGGTGCGTTTGGGTGCGCATATCGCCGCAGGTACGACCGTGATGCCGGGTGCTGCGTATGTGAATTTCAACGCAGGTACGACCGGTAGCGTTATGATCGAGGGGCGCGTCAGCAGCTCGGTCGTCGTGGGCGAGGGCAGCGATATAGGCGGCGGCGCGTCGATTTTGGGTGTGTTAAGCGGCACCAACGGCAATGCCGTGAGCATCGGTAAGCACTGCTTGCTGGGCGCAAACTCCGTCACGGGCATTCCGCTAGGCGATCGCTGCATCGTGGATGCCGGTATCGCGGTACTTGAGGGCACGAAGGTTTTTATCGCGCAAAAGGATCGCGAGGTGCTAGCGGCGCTAAATGCGGGCTTTGCATTTGATCGCGAAATTTATAAAGGGCTTGAGCTTGCCGGGCTTAGCGGACTGCACTTCCGACAAAACAGTCAAAGCGGGCAGATTACGGCAAGCGTTAGCAAGCGCGCGATCAAACTCAACGCGGAACTGCATTAAATTTATAAATTTAAACGCGAGGCGGATTGGCTGGAGCTTTTTTTAAGCTGCGTTAAATCTATAACTTAAAGGCGAGTTAAAAAAGATACGGACGATCTCGCCGCACGCCGCTTTGAGCGAGCGCATGTGATACGTCGCAAAAATTTCCGCTCATAGAATTTCACGCGGAATTTAAAGAATTTTTGCCGCGATTTAGAAAATTTCTAGCGGTGATTTATGGAATTTACGCCGCTATTTTAACGTAAGTAATTTTGGCGGCTCGCGGATTTGCGCCGCGCAAATAGGTCTTTAAATTTCAAAAAATAGATTGAATTTAAAATTTTAATATGATAGATTTCAAATAAAAATAAGGAGATGAAAATGAAAAAATTTATACTCACCCTGTTCGGCGTATTTATCTGCAGCGCGGCGTTTGCGGGAGATGCCGATGCCGAGCGCTGCAAGGCTTTGGCGGACGCCGTAAATGGGCACAGTCACCCAGAGACTGAAGATATAAAGTTGGGTGCGGCTACGTACGAAGGCGATAAATTTATAGTTTCCATGACCCTAAAAAACATAATTTGGGATAAAGTAGATCCTAAGATCAAGCAAAATTTTGAGAGAGTTTTGCGCGCTGATAGGCAAAAGGACGTATGCGCGACGATGAAAGCGGGCGGTCTAAAGCACATAGGCGTGCGACAATTTCTGCAAAGCGGCGAAAAAATCGCCGATCTGACCTACACGCGCAGCGATTGCGGCTTAGAGTAAAATTTCAAAGGAGAGATAATGGAAGTGCCTCAGGCTGCGTATAGCAGGGATAAAATCATCATTCGCACCGGCGCGATCGGTATCATTTCAAATGTAATTTTAGCGGCATTTAAGGGCGTCGTGGGGCTGATTTCGGGCTCGATCGCGGTCGTGCTTGATGCCGTAAATAACCTAAGCGACGCGCTTTCATCCGTCATTACGATCGTGGGCGTGCATCTTGCTAGCAAGCAGCCCGATCGCGCGCACCCCTTCGGACACGGCAGGATCGAGTATCTAAGCGCGATCGTAATCGCCGTCATCATCCTCTACACCGGCGGCGTCTCGCTCGTTGAATCGATCAAAAAGATCATTCATCCGCAAGCGGCAAATTATAATGCGGTTTCGCTCGTCATCATCGCCGTAGCCGTCGCGGCAAAATTTAGCCTAGGGCTTTATACGCAAAAGACGGGCGAGCGTGTAAACTCTGACTCGCTCGTCGCTAGCGGCGTGGACGCCAAATACGATGCGCTCGTATCGCTAGCCACCCTCGTAGCGGCTTTGATTTCGCTTATTTTCGGACTGAGCTTGGAAGCGTATCTGGGCGCGATAATTTCGGCTCTTCTGATCAAAACGGCGTATGAAATTCTACGCGATACGATCAGCAAGCTTTTGGGTTCGCGCCCGAGCCTGGAGCTTACAAATGAAATTTACGACGTCGTGCGGGGCTTTGAGGGCGTCATCGGCGCATACGATCTGATGTTTCATGACTACGGACCCGATAAAATGGTAGGTTCAGTGCATATAGAGGTCGCAAGTGATACGACCGCGGCGCAGATCGATGCTCTTACGCGCCGCATCCAAAACGCCGTTTTTGCGAAATTTAATATCATCCTAGACACCGTAGGAATTTACGCGTTTAACAGGAACGATCCGCGCGCCGCCGAGATCTACGAGCATATTAAGCAGATGGCATTTTCGCATGAGTTCGTCTCGCAGATACATGGATTTTATCTCGATGAGCCGAAGCGCTCGATCAGCTTCGACGTTATCGTCGATTTCGCAGCGCCCGATATGGAGGCGACATTTCGCGCGGTCTGTAAGCAGGTGCGCGCGGCGTATCCGAACTACACGCTCATCATCACTCGCGATAGCGATTACAGCGGCTAAAATTTAAATTGCTCTAGCGGTTTAAATTTTAACCGCGCCGGCTTGCACCCTTTCGGCGAAATTTCAGAATTTTAAGCTACAATAGGAGAAATTTCATCGCGGCATCGATAAATGTGAAGCGGCACAAAAGTCGCAATAAAACTGCGAGATGAAATTTGCGCGTAGAATCCGGTAGAAGCCCGCGCGCAAGGCAATGCAAAGAGAAATTTAAAAGGAAAAATATGGTTGAAATCAAAGATCTAACGATGCGCTTTGGCAAACAGCTACTTTTTGAAAACGTAAATTTAAGCCTCGATAAGGGCAGGCGCTACGGTCTCATCGGTGCAAACGGCGCGGGCAAATCGACGCTACTTAAAATTTTAAGCGGGCAGATCGAAGCAAGTAGCGGCGAAATTTTAATACAAAGCGGGCTTAAAATAGGCGTTTTAGGGCAGGATCAATTCGCCTTTGAAAGCTTCAGCGTCAAAGACGCCGTACTCTACGGCAACAAGCGCCTCTATGACGCCGTGCGCGAAAAGACGCAGCTTTACGAAGCGGGCGAGTTTAACGACGAGATAAATGAGCGCCTAGGCGAGCTTGAGATGATCTGCGCCGAGGAGGATCCTGCTTATGAATACGAAACGCGGATCGAGAAAATTTTAAGTTCGCTGGGGCTAAACGACTTCGATAAAAAGATGAGCGAGATCGAGACGAGCGATAAATTTAAGGTTCTGCTCGCGCAGGTGCTCTTCCCGCGTCCCGACGTGCTGTTTTTGGACGAGCCTACGAACAACCTCGATATCGACGCCATTTCGTGGCTCGAGTTTGAGCTAAATCGCCACACGGGCACGCTCGTAGTCATCAGCCACGACCGCCACTTCTTAAACCGCGTCTGCACGGACATCCTCGACGTCGATTTTAGGCGGGTACGCGAATTTAGCGGCAATTATGACGACTGGTTCATCGCGTCCAATCTAATCGCCAAACAGGCGCAGTTTGAGCGCGAAAAAAAGCTCAAAGAAAAGGCGGAGCTTGAAAAATTTATCGCTCGCTTCAGCGCCAACGCAAGCAAAGCAAAGCAGGCAACGAGCCGTCAAAAACAGCTCGACAAGCTCGATCTTAGCGAGCTTGCGACCTCTTCGCGCAGAGAGCCTAGCATTTTATTCAAGCCCGCGCGCGAGATCGGTAATGAAATTTTAGAGCTAAGCGGCGTGGATATGAGCTTCGGCGATATTCAGATTTTGAAAAATTTTAACCTCAAGCTCGCTCACGGCGATAAGATCGGCATCATCGGTCGAAACGGCGTGGGCAAAAGCACGCTTTGCAAGATCATCATGGGCGAGCTCGCGCCGCAGCGCGGCAAGGTTCACATGGGCGCCACGATCGAGCCCGGGTACTTCGCGCAGGATACGAATAATAAAATTTCAGGCGAGCTCAAGCTCTACGAATATCTACAAAGCCCGCAAAATAGGGATTTGGATGAAATTCGCAAATGCCTTGGGCGCATGCTTTTTAGCGGCGCGGAGCAGGAGAAAAGCGTGGGCAGCCTAAGCGGCGGCGAGAAGCACCGCGTGATGCTAAGTAAGCTAATGCTGCAACGCCCCAACCTGCTAGTACTAGATGAGCCCAATAACCACCTCGATCTTGAGGCGATCATCGCGCTTGGCGAAGCGCTGTATAACTTCGCGGGATGCGCGATCTGCGTGAGCCACGACCGCGAGCTTATCGACGCGTTCGCAAATAGAATTTTGCACCTCAAAGGAGACGGCGAAATCGTCGATTTTAGGGGAACTTACGAGGAGTATCGCGAGAGCTTGGGAGCGAGCGATGATTGAGATCTGCGTAAACGGCGAGCCTCTGCAGCTGGCGCAGGATATGAGCGTGAGCGAGTTTTTGCGCTCGCGCGGACATGATCTGCGCTTCGTGGCGCTTGAGCGCGACGGCGAAATTTTAAAAAAAGAGGCGTGGGAGCGCACGCAGATCTCAAGCGGCAAAAAATATGAGATCGTCGAGTTTGTAGGCGGCGGCTGAGATCGGAGCTTGGAATTATGTTAAAAATTACGGCAGCCCCGAAGTTTAAATCCGCGCGGAAGCCGCTAAATTTTAAGCGGCATGGCGACACAGCAGCTGGGGCTTAAAATTTGCATGCGCGTCGTTAAAATTTTAAGCGGTACGGCGGCGCGGAGATATAGCGGCGTTTGGGTTTTTAAATTTATGAGGAAGCTGCGGTGGCCCGGCGCCTGCGGCGAGCTTTTAAATTTTGTAAGCGAACTAAGCCGTGGCGGCAGAACGCAGGAGTTTTAAAATTCGCTCCGCGGCGATAGAGTTTAAATTTTATTGCGGCGAGCGTTAATTTGCGTCGCCAACCGCCGCGGCAGATGTGGGCTTTAAAACTGCGTCGGCGCTAAAAGCTTGAGCACGGGAATTAAAATTTACGCCGAAGTTGCGGGATTTGGGTGCAGAGTTTTTAAAATTTATCCCAAGATCTCTGCCGCTATGCACGCTGAGGCGTATGCTGCGGCGTGCCGCTTTTTCGTCGGTTGGGCTTGAAATTTTAAATTTAGCCGCAGCGCGAATTTGTTTGGGCGTTTAGCGGCTTTTAAGTTCGGCGGATCGTTCTAGCGCTTTGTGCAACTTTAATTTAACCGACAGGCGGGGATTAATGCGTTAAAATTTAACGGATTTGGCTTGCGTTGCGCTGCCGTACGGGCTTCTACGACGCGCCGCGGTATTAGCCGAATGCAATGCGCGAGGCTAAAAATTACGCGTTAAAAGCAGGATGAAATTTGCGGATTAAAATCGCGTGCGATGCGCTTGGTACGCTCCGCTTGCGCCGCAGCTCGTGCCAAGCGTTTGTACGGTGCGCCGCAGCTGTGTAGTATCTGTCGCGATCGCGCCGCAATACCGTATAAATGCACGCTATTTTCGCGCAGATATGAGGCGCCGTACACTTAAATTTGCGCGATAAATTTAGACGGCAAAAAGATAAAATTTAGGATTAAAATGCAGATAAAATTAAACGGCAAAGCTTACGAAACGGGCGCGAGCGATCTTGAGGGGCTTAAGCGCGAAGTTAAATTTAGCGGCGAGATCGCCGTGATAAATGGCTATGCGAGCACACAAAACTGCGAGCTGAAGGCGGGAGATGAGCTCTTTTTGCTCGCGCGCGGCGCGGAACTATCGTCGCAGGAGCTTCGCGAGTTGATGCTTGCTCGCAATGCCCCCGCCGTAAACGAGGCGCTGCAAGGCTCGCGCGTGGCGATCTGCGGGCTCGGCGGGCTCGGCTCCAACGTCGCGATCCTACTTGCGCGCGCGGGCGTGGGCGAGCTCTTTTTGATCGACTTCGACGTCGTCGAGCCGACCAACCTAAACCGCCAGCAGTACGAGATCGGCGATCTTTACAAGCCTAAGACGGCCGCTCTGCGCGAAAAAATCGCGCGCATAAACCCGTTCGTGCGCGTGCGAACCCTAAACGAGCGACTTACCGCGCAAAACGTAGCCGAAATTTTAAAAAACGAGCGTATAATTTGCGAGTGCTTCGACGACGCGGCGGCGAAAGCGATGATTTTTGGCGCATTCGGCGGCACTGATCGCTTTTTGATCTGCGCTAGCGGCATGGCGGGCAGCGGCGACGCCAACGAGATCCGCACGACGCGGCTCGGCAAAAACGTCTTCGTCTGCGGCGACCGTAAAAGCGCCGCAGCTCAGGGTGTGGGACTGCTCGCTCCGCGCGTGGCGATCTGTGCCGCTCATCAGGCAAACATCGCGCTTAGGCTGATTTTGGGCGAGGAGGGCTAGGTCTGGCCGCTCATCGCGCGTTTTGGCGTTTTTAAATTTACGCGCCTTTGTGCATTGTCACTAAATTTAAGCCTCGCGCGATCGTTTTTGAGAAGCAGGCGAGCGTTTCGGCGGCATACAGCGCATTTAAAAACGGTATGAAATTTACCGCGCGCCGAGCAAATTTAGCCGCGATATGCAAATTTAAACGACGAAATTTAAACCATTTGCCGTGCGCAGCTCGCGGATAAGTAAAATTTTAAAATTTATTCGGCGCGAGCAAGCTACTTTTGAATGTAGGATTTAAAATTTCGTGCAGCAAAGCGAGCCGCAGTCTGCGCGTTAAATTTTAAAATTTTTGTGTCGTGGCTAAAATTTGACGAGAAATTTTAAAGCTTCGATGCGGCGTCGTGCGGCGCGTTAAAATAGCGACATAAGCAAGTAAGGATCTGTGCCGCAATCTAGCGCTGTGTATAATGCGCCGCGCGAGTACTGATATTGCGCTATCTGCGCCGTATGTGAAAACGAAATTTAAACTAAAGAGGATAGAATGAATGATAAACTGATCTTAGGCGGCAAGGAGTTTAGCTCGCGCCTGATAATGGGCTCTGGCAAGTTCGATCACGCGATGATCGACGCCTGCGTGCGGCACGCGGGCTGCGAGATCGTCACGCTTGCGCTGCGCCGCGTGAACGAAAGCAAGAGTCGCAATATCTTGAATTTCATTCCTCGCGGCGTCACGCTGCTACCGAACACCAGCGGCGCGCGAAACGCCGAGGAGGCGCTACGGATCGCGCGGCTCGCGCGCGAACTGGGCTGCGGCGACTTCGTAAAGATCGAGATCATAGGCGACAGCAAATACCTTCTGCCCGACAACGCCGAGACGATCAAGGCCTGCGAGGCCCTAGCGCGCGAGGGTTTCGTGCCGCTTGCCTACATGCACGCCGATCTGTGCGTCGCGCGCGATCTGGTAAGCGCAGGGGCCGCCGCCGTGATGCCTCTGGCCGCGCCGATCGGCTCCAACCGCGGGCTGATGATGCGGGGAATGATCGAAATTTTACTAGACGAAATCGACGTGCCTATCATCGTAGATGCGGGGCTCGGCGCACCTAGCGAGGCCTGCGAGGCGATGCAGATGGGCTGCGCTGCGGTGATGGTAAATACGGCGATCGCCACGAGCGGGGATCTAGCGCTGATGGCGCGGGCATTTGCGCTCGGCGTGCAGGCGGGGCGCGATGCCTATCTGGCGGGGCTCGGCGCCGTTTGCAAAACAGCCTGCGCAAGCTCGCCGCTAACGGGATTTTTGAGATAGCGGTTAAAATTTTAAACGCGCTTGGTTACGCGAGCCATGTTTTTTGCGCCGAATTTGCATTTCTTGGGCTATAGATACATATCGTGCAAGGGTTTTGCGCCATGTGAGTTAAATCCTGACGCGCTTTGTTAAGCCTCGCCAAACGACCTAAATTCCGCACTTCGCTAGGCATCTTAAAGTGTAGTGGCGAAAAGTATAATTTGGCAGCGGTGTAGCACGCAGCAGGCTCGGCGATCAAATTTTAAAATTTAATCGGGCTGAAAGCAGCCCGATCGAGAGAAACCCGATTGATCGGCGGGCTATTTTAGCATGTCGTATTTATCGCAGTATTCTCGTAAAGAGTCTTTATCGTAGCCGAATAACCCTGGGTGTTTTTTGCCCATTTCGCAGGCCTTTTGATAGTATTGTGTCGCCCTTGTTCTGTCGCCACCTGCTTCAAGAACTGAAGCAAAATTCCCGCACGCCATCCAACTTCCCGCATCGCAGGCTCTTCTGGCATATCCCATAGCCCGCGTCATATCCATTTTAATCCCTTTACCATTTGCATACATATAACCTAAATTGTTGCAGCCGTCTGCATATCCGCCGTCGCAAGCTTTATCGAATAGTTCGACAGCCTTTTTATAATCTTTTTTCACCCCTTTGCCACCATGATACATTGCTCCCAAATCCGAGCAAGCTACATAATCGTTTCCGTCGCAAGCCTTTTTAAAGTAGTAAAGTGCTTTTTTATAATCCCTATCGGATGCGTTTCCCCCGAACAAGGTCGGATTTTTATAAAGAGCGCCGGCGTAACTGCAAGCCTCAAAATCACCTGCTTCGCAATTTTGCTCAAATTGTTTAACTTGCTCTTTGCTAAAAGTTATGCCAAAAGCCAAAGAGCCCAACAGGGCTAAACCTAAGATGATTTTTTTCATTACTTCTCCTTAAAATTTTACGAAAGTATATTCTTTCATCTTTTAATAATCACTAAAATTTAAAATGCGAACGGGGTGCTCCGTTTTAAAATTTTTTACCGAAATCCTGCTAAAATGCGCTTCTAAACCAAACGAAAATAAACTTTGCGGCGCGTAAATTTGCACGCGCAAATGTGTCGCATAGAATTTAAATGAAAATTTAAAAGGAAAATTTTAAAGATGATGAAAACCGGCTATCTAGCGGGCATGGAGGATATCGGAAGCGAGATGATGGAGCGTACGCTCGCTCTGCGCGAGAGTTTTTGCGAGGAGGCGAGCGAGGCTGACGTGCAAAGGGCGATCGGCGCGAAAAACAGAACTCTGCGCGATTTTGCCGCTCTACTAAGCGTGCGCGCGGGCGAGCATTTGGAGCAGATCGCCCGCACTGCGGCGCGCGAAAAGGCGGCGCATTTTGGCAGCAACATCGCCGTTTTTACGCCGATTTACATCTCAAACTACTGCGACAATCTGTGCGTTTACTGCGGCTTTAACTGCAAAAACAAAATCGCGCGCGCAAGGCTCGATGAGGCGCAGCTAAAGGCGGAGTTTGAGGCGATCGCGGCAAGCGGGCTAGAGGAAATTTTGATCCTCACCGGCGAGAGCGAGAAAAACAGCCCCGTGCGCTACATCGGGCGCGCCTGCGAGCTCGCGCGGCAGTATTTTAAGGTAATCGGCGTCGAAATTTATCCGCTAAACTCCGCTGATTACGCCTATTTGCACGCTTGCGGCGTCGATTTCGTCACCGTTTTTCAAGAAACCTACGATCCCGCGCGCTACGCGCAGCTGCATCTTGCGGGCAACAAGCGCGTTTTTGCGTATCGCTTCGCAGCTCAAGAGCGCGCGATTAGAGGCGGTATGCGCGGCGTGGGCTTTGCGGCGCTTTTGGGGCTCGGGGATTTCCGCCGCGATGCCTTTGCCACGGGCGTGCACGCGTGGCTACTTCAGCGCAAGTACCCGCGCGCCGAGATCTCCTTTTCGGTGCCGCGCCTGCGCCCGATCATCAACAACGACAAAATAAACCCGAAGGACGTCGGCGAGCGTGAGCTGCTGCAGGTCATGTGCGCGTATCGGCTGCTGCTGCCAAGTGCGCAGATCACGATCTCTACGCGCGAGAGGGCGGGCTTCCGCGACAACGCGATCAGGATCGCGGCGAGCAAAATTTCGGCGGGCGTGAGCGTGGGTATCGGCGGGCACAGCGAGCAGAGGGGCGACGAGCAGTTCGAAATCAGCGACGCGCGCAGCGTAAGCGAGGTCTGCGAGGCGATCCGCGGCGGCGGGCTGCAGCCGCTGATGAGCGAGTATATCTATGTGTGAGGCGCGAAATTTTACCGCATGCGTGGATGGAATTTGCGACGCCGTAGATAAGATTTGCGGCGTCGGGCTTGAGGGCGGATTTAGTGTCGCCCAGCGCAGAAGTAAAATTTGTAGCGTAAAATACGGCGCGGAATTTTGCAGCGCCGCACACGGTGATAAAATTTATGGCGCTATGGCGGATAAGAAAGGCTTGGGCGCCGCGCTAGCGAGCGTTAGGAATTCTGGGTTCAAAAATACGCGTGTAAATTTAAGACCTCGTAACACATATGCGGATTTAAAATTTAAAGGCGACGCAAATTCCAAGCCCGCGGGCAACGCAAATTTTAAATTTAAAAACGGCGCGAGCTTCGGGTTTTTATGCAGCGGCAACGCGAGGTCGCTAAAATCGAGGAGTTGGGCGAACGCTTTGAGTTTTAGCGCTGCGGCGGAAATTTCAGCTCTTGTTAAGGCGGACGAAATTTTAGCCTCCGTATGGCCGGGCAAAATTTTAAGCTTCGATACCTCGGCGAAGGATCCTGCTTCCGATGAGGCGGCGCAGGATTTGATCCCAAACGATGCGATAGGAATTTTGTGCGCCGCGGAGACGATGAAATTTTTAGCTCTTGATGAAAGGGTGAAATTTTTGCGATGCGGCGCGACAAAAATTTCAAACCCTAAAGACGCCGCAGAAATTTCAGCTTCTACAAAGGCGGCCGGAATGTTAAGTTTTAGCGCGGCGGCATGGGTTTTGGCTTCAATCCTGGCGAATAAAATTTTAAACCCCAACGCTGCGGGCAAAATTTTAAGTTTGAATGTCGCGCCGTGTACGGGCGCGGATTTTGAGCTTAAAGGAGTGGGCGGATGCTAGATTTGGAGCTTGCTTCGCGCATTACGATCATCACTAACCGCGTGCTCTGCGGCGGTGAGGCGGCGCTGCTCGCGCGTATAGCGGATTTTGCCGCGGCGGGCGTAGGCGAGATCGTCGTGCGCGAAAAGGATTTAGACGAAGCGGCCTATGCGGCGCTATTTGAGAATATACTGCGCGCTTGCGAGTTCTACGATCGCGCAGACCGGCTCAGCTTTGACGCGGATCGAGCTTGCCCGCATGAAATTTCGCCGAATGAAATCCGCGCCGCCAAATTTGATGCGGCAGAAGCGCACGAAGAGGGGTTTGGCACGGATGCGGCTCGCTCGGACGGAATTTTCGCAGAGGAAGTTTGCGCGCGCACGATTCCGCATAAAATTTACGACGATCGAGCCTGCGTCGTCCAAACCCTCGTAGGCGGATTGAACGCGAGCGCGGTCTGCGCGGATAAAATTTCGCTCTACGAGCGCGACGAGGACGAAGTTTTGCAAAAAAAGCTCGATTTGGGCGACGGCAAGAGCGAGCTTTGCGCGGATACAGCCCGCAAGCACGGTGCCGCTACAGATGAGATACGGTCTAAAAATTCCGCTTGCGTTTTAGATGAAATTTTGTCTGAAAATTTTACTAGCGCTGCAAACTGCGAGAATGATAGCGCGCCGGGTGAAATTTCGCTTCGCGGCGTCGTATGCGAAACAAAACCCGCGGTTGAGATCGCACGGAGTGCAGCAAATGCGGAAAGTATGCAGGGTGCGCAAAGTACAGAAAATGTGAATGATGTGCATAGTGCAAAAAATGCGGGGAGCTCGCAGAGCACGCAGTACACGGAAAGCTCGGAAAGTATAGAGGGCGTAGAAAATTTACAGAGCGTGAAAGAGGCGGAGAACTCGCAGAGTGTGGAGGGCGCGCGGAGCGCAGAGAGTGCAAGGCGCCCGCCCGCGATCTTTGTGCATAATTTTGCAGATTTTGCGCTGCGGGCGGGCGAGAGAAATTTATGGCTGCCGCTCGGGGTTTTGCGGAGCTTTAGTGCGGCGCGAGGGGCAGAGTTTTTGCGCGCAAATTTCAAAAAACTGGTCGCTTCCTGCCACAGCGAGGCGGAGGCGCGCGAGGCGCTGGAGCTGGGCGCGAGCGCGATCTGCTTGAGCCACATATTCGCGACCGATTGCAAGGCGGGGCTCATGCCGAAGGGGCTAAATTTGATCCGCGCCGTGCGTGGGTTTTACGGCGGCGAAATTTACGCGCTGGGCGGCATAACGCCGCGCAATTTTGCCTCCGTCCTACGCGCGGGAGCCGACAGGATCGCCGTTATGAGCTCAGCGATGGCAGCGCGGGACGCGAGCGATTTCATAAGAAAATTTAAGAAATGAATCGATCCGAAAATGTGGTCCGTTTCTTTTGTCGCGCCCTTGCTGCCGTCATTTCGCGCATGCGGCGCGATGCAAAACACATTTTAAATAAAATCAAAAACGCGCGAAACGGGCGCGATTTATTGCAATTTAAGCCCGAAGTTATAAAATACGAGCGATTTAAGCTTAAGGATATTTTTTGGATAAAGTGCGGTTTGAGGAATCTAAAAAGCTTCTAAACGAGGGGCGCCAGAACTTAAAGCAAAAGCTTCGAAAGGGCGCTAGCGCCGAAATTTTTGACGATGCGGATTTAAGCGATGCAACGGATCGCAGCTCATTAAATTTAAACGATACAAATTTGAGTAGTAAAAGCTTTAAAAATGCGAATTTTAATCAAACAGACCTCAAATTGCAAGCCAATTATCTTTGCGCCGCAAATTTCCGAGATAGAAATTTAAACGGCACGAATTTAAACTCAAAAGATGAGGTAAAATTTCAAAATTTAAACTCGGGCTGTATTTCATCGCGGGGCGCTAAAACTCGTGATTACGACAAAGAGCCGTTGGTCATCAAAGACTATATGCCGATCGTAAATATTATAGCTATAGTAGCGTTGCTTTGTTTTGCTATGTTTATAAATTTAGTGTCCAACATCCCTTATGATAGAAAAGTTGCGAATATTCTGCTTACCGCACCTTTGGTTGCTAGGGCTCTTAAGGGTTTTTCGCAGCATTACGGAAGGAAATTTATATTTTTAAACTCAAGCATAAAATGTATAAAATCAGGCGAGCAGCTCGTAATGAAATTTGATGATATTTTATATTTTAAAAAAACTTTCGCACTTGTTTATGAAAGCGAGACACGAAAATATACGGAAACGGAAAGAATCATAGGAAAAATCTGCCTCGCTATATACGTAATCGCTTATATTTATGGCGCGATATTTGATGACTCTATGATAGTCTTTATAATGTTATTTTGCTGCATGGGAGCGATTATCTTTCTTTTTATACCGCAAATGATTTTTCATCTGTTTAAGGGCGGATTATTTTCATGTAGGTTTGTCGATGCTTTAATTATAGACGCGCTTTACAATAAATTTTTTATATTTATACCCACTAATAAAGAATATAACGAGCTTAAAAAATATATGAAACTAAAATTTAATAAAGACCTAGACGCGCCAAATTATCTTTTAAGAGTTAAAAATTTTTAATTCAGGCATTTTTCGAATTTACGAAGTCTCATTCCACGAGCCGCGCGCGGATGTCGCCGAAGAGCAACACGTCCTTCAAAACGGCGCGATCGGCGTAGCCGCGCTCGTTTAGGCTCAGGTGCAGTTCGCCTCGGCTGCTCGAAAATATCGGCTGGTTGATGAAAACCACGTAGATCGCCGTAGCCTGTTTATCTGTGCCCGCGCCGCGCCCTTTAAAATTTGCGTCCGTTGCGCCGGTTTTCGTATCTGCTCCGCTAGAGCTTGCGCTTGCCGCTGCGCCGGAGTTTGTATCCGCATCGCTAGGCGGCGCGACGCCAAGCTCGCTCGCGATATTTGCGGCGGCGCTTCCGCGCGGTCTTTCGATGTCGATCCTTCCGTCAGCGCTCTTTGCGCCCGCGGCTCGGACGAAAAATTTATCGCCTGAGTGCGGGATTTTAGAGAAATTGAAAAACAAACTCAGCAGGTCGTTCGTCGCGAAGTAGGGCAAAATTTCGTCGCTTACGAGCTGTAGCTCGCCGCCCGTGCCCTTGAACTTTTGAAATTTTATCGTTTTGCGCGCATAGTCGAATGCGTAGGTTTTGCGCTCGTTTTTCGTCGTTTTACCCTTTTTGCGCGAGACCTCGTGGACGTAGAGATCGGGCATCAAAAGCCCCGCCACGACGCGCCCCTTTGAGCGGAAGCTCTCGCGCCTTTGTCCGCTTAGGCTGCCCGCGACGCCCTGCGCAACGGCGTCCATGACGATCTCGTAGCGATCGTCTTCGCGCACGAGCCGCGTATTTGCACTGCCGACCGCGCCGAAAACGCCGAACGAAATCTCATATTTCGCGCTGATCGTCTCGCCAAAAAGCGCACTCGCGCATAAAATCAAAATAGCAAAAAATTTCATCCCTACCGTCCTTCCACTTTGCGGCGCCCCAATTATACGGCGCCCGTTAAATTTACGCCCTTCGCGTCGCTTTATCGCATTGTATTCGCAAAGCTCGCGCATAAAATTTGCGCCGTTCGTTGCGCTTGCTAGCTTGCACTTCCGTGAGGCGCCGTTTCGTGCCGCAAATACAGCCGCTTCGGTCGTTAGCAAATCCGCTTAAATTTATAAACGGCGCGGGTCAAATTCGTAAATTTAATCCTTCCAAAGCCACCACTTTAGCTTGGCTTTGTCTGGGCGCGGAGTGTTTGCGTAGTAGCTGGCCTCGGTAAACATAGATGATGCATCTGCCGCGTCCGAGCGCCTTTGTGCGTTCTTTCGTCTCGTCCGGATCCGCGCCCTTTAGCGAAGCGATGTCCTCGTAGCCGAGTGCCAGCAGATCGGCCTCGGTCGCCTCACCGACATAGGGTATTTTCTTAAAATCGCTCGCGCCTTTGCTCAAATTTTACTCCAATCTTTATTCAAATTTCGCTTGGCTCGCCATTTGGATATAAATTTTAAAACCCCTTGAGAGTGCGGAATTTTAAAATCTCACTCGTGCGAGGCAAGTTTTAAAATTTTATCCACGCGGTGCGAAAAATTTTTAAAATTTTATCTCGCCGCCGGGCTGCCGCTGCGCTTATGCGCGCCACTTTTTAGTGCTAAGACGTCCGCCCGCGCTCGTTATCGGAAATTTTATCCGCAAGCTAGCAGGGAGCTTGGGCGCGGCAAAGTTTAAACGTTTTTAATCCCCCGACGGAGCAAATTTACGCTTCCGCCTTGCGCCAAATGCAAAAATCCGATACGTTTGTTTTAAACTCCAACGGGAAATTTGAACCGGTTGTAGTCGAAAGCGCTATACTTTACCGCGAGTTTCAAACTCCAACAGATTTTGTAAAAAGATGACGACGGTGCTTCGGCGTCATCCGAGCCGCCTTTGTGCGCATTTTAATTAAAATTTCTTTCGCACGGAAACGGCGCTTAAAACGAGCTTGCGTCAAATTTTATGCAAGTTTTGGCGCTAAATTTGACCCAAAATCCGCTCGCAAATTTCGTGCGGATCGGCGCTTTGATAAATCGGACGACCTACCACGATAAAATCAGCCCTCGCCTCGCGCGCGACGCCTAGATCCGCTACTCGCTTTTGATCTGCCGCGCTCTCGCCAAACGGCCTTACGCCCGGGCAAAGCGTGATAAATTTTGCGCTCGTTGCGTCCTTTATCAGGCGGCTTTCGTATGCCGAGCAGACCATACCGTCAAGCCCCGCTTCATAGCTCATCACGCTAAATTTACGCACGGCGTCGTTTAAATTTTGCTCGTAAACCGCACTAAATTCAGCCTGATCAAAGCTCGTTAGCGCCGAAACTGCGAGCACCAGCGGGCGCGAACCGAGCTTGTCCAGTCGCTGCATCACCGTAGCCATCGCGCGCTTGCCGCTGCTTGCGTGCACGTTTATCATATCTATGCTAAGCTTTGCAATCTCCTCGGCGGCATCAGCCATCGTGTTTGGGATGTCGTAGAGCTTTAGATCGAGGAAAATTTTAAAATTTCCAAGCTTTTTTAGTTCCTCTATAAATCCCGCACCGTCGCGCAAATAAGTTCGCAGTCCAATTTTGAGCCAAATTTTATCCGAAAAGTCCGCCAGCCGCTCCGCCAGCTGTAAACACTCCTGCTTCGAGCTCATATCAAGCGCGATGCAGAGCTTCACCGTTTATCCTTGCCGCGTACCGTGCCTTTGTTGCCCGCAGGTCTTTTTGAGAGTGCGCCTCTGCCGCCAGCAGATTTTTTCGGCGCGGTAGAGATTTTGCGCCCCGCGCTACTTTTGGGCGCAGTATTTTTACCAGCAGTGCCCTTTTTCGGTGCCGCGCTTTTGCCGACTCTGAAATTTCTATCCGCGCTCTCTTTTTTCGGCGCGGCGTCTTTGCCTCGTTCGCCTGCCTTAAAATTTTTACCTCGCTCGCCCGTTTTGAAATTTTTGCCCGTTTTCTCCGTCTTAAATTTATCTCCAGTCTTGAAATTTCTTTCCGTTTTAAATTTTTTGCTCGCGGCGGCTTCGGATTTTTTTGCGGGCGCGCTGCGAGTTTTCAAATTAGCGGGCTTTTTAGACGGTCTGCTTCTTCTCGCCGTAGAATTTTTCGGCGTGCCGTCCCTCTTTGTCTTAGTAAAATTTTTCGTCTTGCCGTCCGCGCCTGCGGGAATGAAATTTTTCGCCGTATCGTTGCTGTCCGAAACGGCGGAGTTTTTCTCCGTAGCAGGCTTAAAATTTTTGACTGCCTCCGTGGTTGTCTCGAGATTTTCACTTGCCGTCGCAGTCGGCTTGGAAATTTTATCCGCCGCGATGTTTACGGGGCTGTCTTTTAGCGCATCCAGCACGCCGTTTATAAATCTTGGCGAGATGCCAAGCTCCTTGGCGGAGTTGATCGCTTCGTTGATGACGATGCCTGCGTCGGTGTCCGTAAAGCGCAGTTCATACGCCCCGAGCCGCAGTATCGCGCGCTCCAGAGCCGAAATTTCGGCGAGTTTAAATTCCTTTAAATTTTCGTCTATCAGCGCATCGACTGCGGCGAGATTTTCGCTAGCGCCGCGCAGAAGCGCCAGCGTCCAGTTGCGCTGCTCGTTGCGAATGCGCTTTTCTTCCAGATACTCGTCCGCAAAGTCCTCGCCGCCGCCGTTCATATCGCGGGAGTAGAGCAGCGAGATCGCAGCGAGCCTGGCTTGGTGTCTGGTGGCCATTTTACGCCTTTATGTTGCGAAATAGGCTTAGAAGCTCGATCGCGCCGCTCATCGCCTCAAAGCCCTTGTTGCCGGCCTTTGAGCCTGCACGCTCGATCGCTTGCTCGATATTATCGGTAGTCAGCACGCCGAAAGTCACGGGTGCGCCGTATTTTAGCATGGTGTTTGCGATCCCCTTACTTACCTCGGCGCTTACGTAGTCAAAATGCGGTGTAGAGCCGCGGATCACCGCGCCTAGGCAGACGACGGCGTCGTAGAGCTTGGAGCTTAGCGCCTTTTCAAGCGCGAGCGGGATCTCAAAAGCGCCAGGAACAAGCATCAGGCTTAAATTTTCCTCCTTGCCGCCGTGGCGCAAAAACGCATCATGCGCCCCTTCGACTAGGCGATCGGTGATGATGTGGTTGAAGCGGGCGTTGATGATTAGAATTTTTTCGCTGCCCTTAAGAGCAAGCAAGCCTTCGATGATTTTCATGGTTTTCCTTTGCGTTAAATTTAGCGCTAAGCTTAGCTAAATTCGCCAAAATTCTAAATTAATTTCAGCATCACGGCGCTTGAAATTATGAGAAATAAGAGGTGCTTTGCGCGCAGAAATTTTTTCGCGGTGGATGAATACACCTAGGATTACGGCGCCGATCGTGCCGATACCTGTGCATAAGCTTAGCGTGAATATGAAAAATATGCGAAGTAGGTTAATCTCCAAGTCCTCTTTTAGCGCGATAGCAGTTTCAAGAAAGACGATAAAAAGCACGCCGAGCCCCGTGTATAGGACGTATGCGAGTACCGCGCTATGTATTTAAAAGCAAGCATAAACATAAAAAAGCTCCCAACCGCGCAGATGACGGTAAATAACCGCTCGTGCACACCGGCAGCGCGCTTAAGCCGTACGCCCGGTCGCACATAAAAAGCGCTCCGATGAGGATAAAAGAAAGCTCTGGCGTTAATAAGCCGCCTAAATTTTAAATTTAAAGCGCGATTACGATGGCTTAGATTGAAATTCGCCTTAAAATTAATCCTAAATAATAAATTTTATTATTCGTTTAGAAATTTTAGGCTATAATCGCTTCAAAATTCATTTCAAGGAGAGAAAGATGCTTAAACTTAGAGAGTTGCCGTTCGATGCGGCGCACAACGCGGTCGTAAGCAAGCAAACCTGTGATTATCACCATGGTAAGCACCACGCGACCTATGTGGCAAATTTAAATAAACTTACCGAATCGGGCGAGTTTGCAGGCAAGGGGCTTTACGAGATCGTAACGGCTTCTAGCGGCGGGCTTTTCAATAACGCAGCGCAGGTTTACAACCACGATTTTTACTGGGATTGCATCGCAAAGCCTAGCGAGCCGTCTGTGGAGCTAAAATCGGCGCTAGCGGAAAATTTTGCGGATTTTAAAAGCGAGTTTTTGGCTGCTGCTACGGCGCATTTCGGCTCGGGCTGGGTGTGGCTCGCTTACGATCCGAAATCGGGCAAGCTTTGCATTAAAGCGACCCAAAACGCCGCTACGCCGGTGACCGAGGGGCTCGTGCCGCTTCTAGTCGTGGACGTTTGGGAGCACGCGTATTACATCGATGAGCACAATGCGCGCCCGAAATATTTGGAAAAATTCTACGCAGGCATCAACTGGGAGTTCGTCTCAAGCGCCTACGAATGGGCTAAAAAAGAGGGTCTCGGCTCTGTGAAATTTTACATCGACGAGCTTCACGGCAGAGATTAAATTTAAGCGCACGCGGTACGGCGATACTACACAAAGCCAAAACCGCCTAAACGCGCCGCCGGTTCGCTACGGACGATAATTGCCGCGGCGTTTAGCGTACGCGGTCGATCGCTTAAAATTTTAATTCAAAGCTAGCGGCTAAATTTCGGGATTTTTCTCGGAATTTAGCCGCAGCAATACCACTTTTCAATCTATCTTTAAATTTAAAAATTCTATCAAAGCTCGGGCGCTAAATTTAATCAAAATTTTAGCCCAAAATCATCCACAGCCCGATCGCACACATCAGCACCGAGCAGAAAATTTCGAGGTATTTCAGATGAGTTTTTAGCAGATTTTTTAGCACCGCTCCGCCCAGCGCGTAGATGCTGAGGCAGATGCTTTCGCTGGCGCACAAGATCGCCACGAGGGCGAAGGTGCGCGCACCGAAAAGATTATCCGCGTCCAAAAACGGCGGAAAGAGCGCGGTGAAAAATATCCACGCCTTGGGGTTTGAGACCGCGACTACGAGGCCTTGGAAGAAGATATTTTCGCTGCGCTTTTGTTTTTGCGGCTTGAAATTTCCGCGCGCCAAAAAGGTCGCAACGCCCAGATAAAAAATATACGCGCCGCCTAGAATTTTAATCGCGCTAAGTGCCGCAGGGTGCGCAAGCAGAATGCCCGCGACGCCGAATATGCACGCAAGCGCCACGGCTGCGACGCCTAGCACCTGCGCCAGCAACGCAGGCAGCGCCCTAAGATAGCCGCGCGCGATGCCGAGATTTAGCGCGTAGGTCATGTTGATGCCCGGCATCAGCGATATCGGAAAGATCGTAAGGAAAAACAGAAGCATTGCAAACCCCTAAATTGCGGCTAAATTTTAAATTTTATCGCGCGCTTGTCGCGGAAATTTTAAAGTGCGGCGGCAAATGAAATTTTAAAATTTAGCCGCGCCTTTTTGCGCTTGTCATCACGCTTGCACGGCGCGTGCAGATAAAATTTAAAATTCTGACGCCCACTTCGCTAGACGCGTTAAAGCTTTCTATGGGGCGGGAAGGAGCCCCGGTTGCGAGGGCACACTTCTCGCAGAGACGGCGCCGCTTCTGCAGCACCGTATTGCTCTACTCGCCCCAAACCCCACCTAACCCCCGACGACGCTTTACAAGGGGCAGGCTACGCCTGCGCTGAATTTATATTATAACTGCGGTGCAGTGTCTCGCACCTAGTCGCAAGACCGCCGTGCCGCAAGTTTCAATACAATGTGTCGCACCGAGTAAAAACTTACGCCACAGCGTACGTAACAGAGCGAATGGAATTTTAAAATTCCGTCGCGCCGCCGCAGGCAAATTTAAAAATTTAAAACTCTTGCGGCTTTAAATTTAGCCGAAAATCCCGTATCCGAAGATCACCGCGATGATGAGCGGCAGGATAAATTTGACGTATAAAAACCAAACTCCCGCGAGCCTCGCGCCGAGATCGCCTTCGTTGGTGACCTCGTAGATCGCATCCTTTTTTAGCACCCAGCCTACGTAGATGCAGCATAGAAGCGCCGTTAGCACGAAAAATACGTTCGCGCTTACGAAGTCGAAGGCGTCGAAAACCGAGCGCCCCAGAATTTTAAAGTCCGCAAGTACGCTGCTTGAGAGTATGCAGGGCAGGTTGCCGAGCACGAAGACGCCACCGAGCGTTAAATTTACCGCCTTTAGCGTTGAAAATGAGAAGCGCTCCTCGACGAAATTTATGATGACCTGATAGATCGTGATTGACGTCGTAAGCGCGGCGATGAGCAGGATCGAGAGAAAGACCACCGCGACGGCGTTGCCGAACGGCATGTGCGAAAACGCGATCGGAAGGCTTTTAAAAACCAGTGACGAGCCGCTGCTCGGCTCAAGCCCCGCGCTAAAGAGCGACGGGAAGATCATAAAGCCCGCAAGCACGGCGATGAGGGTGTTTACGACTGCGGTGATGGTGGCTGTTTGCATTAGCTTCTCGTCTTTGTTTAAAAAGCTAGACAGCGTGATCATCACGCCGAATCCGAGCGAGAGCGCGAAAAAGACCTGTCCCAAAACGTCGATCAAAAGCTTAGGCGTGATCTTTGCAAAATCGACGCCGAGGTAAAATTTCACGCCTTCCTTTGCGCCTTCGAGCGTTAAATTTGTAAGGATTACTGCGATGAAGCACAAAAATAGCGCGGGCATTAGAAATTTTACGAATTTTTCGATCCCTTCGATGATGCCGTTTTTCAAAATATACCAGTTGATCGCTATGAAAACGATCGTGTAGCCTCCGACGCCAAGCGGGCTATTTTCGATGTGATCTGCGTAGAATTTCTGCGTAAATGTGGGATCTGTGATCCGCGCGGAGAGGTCGAAGTTGCCGCTTACGATGTTTACGATGTAGGTTAGCACCCAGCCGCCAAGAACCATATAGTAGGCCAAAATTCCAAACGCGCCGATTACGCCCATGATACCTACGATCTTCCAAGCGGGCTTTATGCGCGAGCCGTCCTTTTTAGGCGCTGTGAAGGCATCGACGCAGTTCCTTAGCGCGCGACGTCCGATGACGTTTTCTACCAAGATCATCGGGATGCCAAGCACGATCATCGCGATGCAAAATACGAGCACGTAGGCGCCGCCGCCGTTTTCGCCGACTAAATACGGAAACCGCCACGTGCAACCAAAGCCGATCGTGGCGCCCGCGACGGTTAAAATATATGTGAGCTTGCTGCTCCAGGTCTGTCTCGGCACGCTCCCTCCTTAAAATTGCTCTTTTTTGAGCTTGTCGAGGAAGTCCTCGATATTGTATTTGGCGCGGTAAGCCTCGCTGATGAGATGGACTATGATGTCGCCGAGATCGACGACGCTCCACTCATCGCCGCTTTCAATAGCCAAAAACTCCTCGCCGAGCGGCTTTAGCACGCTTTTTAGCTCCTCGATAAGCGAGGCTGCGTGGCGAGAGGTTAGCGTAGTAGCGATTACTACGAGCTTTGCGATGTATTCGCGCTCACTCATATCGATGATCTGGATATCTTCGGCTTTCTTTTCGTTTAAAATTTCGGCGATCCGCTCCGCCCTTTGCTTTGGATCTTGCATATCTTTCCTTTTATAAAATTTTATGACCTCTGCTGCGATCTTGGGTGGGATTTCGCCTTTGAAATCTCGCCTAAAACCGCTTGAGCTTGTATCTACGGCAATCTCGATGCGCCTTAGAGCCGCCCATTGCCGCGGGATCTCGTAGCCGGGTCTCGTAAGCACTACAAACTCCGCTAATTTTTGCAGCTCGCTAAAATCGCGCCATTTATGAAGCTCGGCTAGGTTGTCGGCACCCACGACGATGTAGAGCTTTGATATTGTATCCGTGCCGCTTGCACTATTTGCTTTGCTTGCTTCATCTGCACTGCTCACATCGCTCGCGTCATGCATGTCATTTGCGCCATTCATGCAATTTACGCCGCCTGTGTCACCTGCGCTATTTGCGCTACCCACGCAATTTGCGTCGCCTATGTCGGCCATACAATTCGCATTGTCGCTTGGAATTTCGCTTGCAACGGGGCTTGAAATTACGCTTGCATTTGTGATTTCGCTCGCGTCTGCGCTTAAAATTTCGTTCCGGACAGTGCTCGGAATTTTGCTAATACTCGAAATTTCGCCCCCGACGGAGTTTGAAATTTCTCTCATGGCGATATCGGACACTTTGCTTGCGACGACGCTTGAAATTTTATCTGCACTTAAAATTTTGCTTACGTCGTTTGCACCGCCCGCATTACTTTTGCAGCCGCCCGAAATTCCACTCGCCGTGCTTTGCGAAATCCCCTTTGTTTTACTTCCATTGCAGATCAAAATTTCATCTGCCACGCTGCCTTGCAGAATTTTGTTTTTTGCGTTAGCGGAGATACTTACTCTATCCGTATTAATGGCGGTGCAGGCATTGTCGCTTGAAATTTTAGCTATGCCGTACGGCAAAGTCCTATCCGCCTTGCTGGGCAAAATTTCGCCTGCGCTGCCCGAAATATGAGCATCGGCGCAAATTTCTCCCGCGATATTTACGCCGTCAGGTAGAGCCCTATCCGTTACGGCCGTCGGGGTTTTGCTCGCCGTGGCTGCCGTCTCCGCCGTGATTTTGTCGTGTATGCCGTATTTTTCTAGCAGAAATTTCACGCTTTGTATCGTGGGTACCGGCACGTTTTGCGAAATTTCATAATCGCTCACCTCCACATGCGAGGCGTCGCTCCACAGCGCGCGGCACCATCTAAGCCGCAGCTGCGGCGGCGCTGAAAAGCTCTTTTTAAACGGGTTTAGAAACGACGGCATTATGACCAGCAAATCGGGCTTTAAGCTCGATAAAATCGCCTTTACCGCGACGTCGTGTCCTGCGTGCGGCGGATCGAAACTGCCGCCGAAAAGCGCGATCTTCACGCGCCCGCTCCGCGCCGTTTCATGCCGCAAAATTTCTCGCCCTTCGCCGCAAATTCTGCGCCGCAAAATCTTGCGTGGCGCAATCTTACTTTATGAAATTTTACGTCGCAAAATTCCGTTTCGTCAAATTTTCTTGCAAAAAATCCCGCGTTTTGCAGCGCAGTAAATTTAAAAGGCGCAGCGGCGCAAAGACTAGGACCGCGTCGCAGCCCTTTTGCGGCGGCAAATTTTAAAAGCGCGCCATCGCGGAATTTTACCCCGCCGAATTTCGCTGCGTTAAATTTTATTTTAAGCTCTAAATTTAGCGTCTGGAACTTCATCTCCTGAAATTTCACGCCGTGAAATTTAGCCGCATAAAATTTCGCAGTGCAAGCTAAAAAACCCGTCTCGCGCAATTCTGCTTTGTAAAATTTGACGCCGCGTGTCCTAAATTTTGATTTGCAGAATTCCGCGCCACGAAAGTTTGCTCCTAAAAATTCCGTTCCGTAGGTTGTAAATTTCGCGCCATCAAATTTCTCGTCGTGAAATTTAAAATGTGAGTGCCGTGATTGCCGAATTTGTCGCGTATGACGAAGCGTTTCATTGCAAAATTTAAAATCGCGAAGCTTGGCATCGCGTGCCCCGGGCTCTGCGCTGCAAAATTTCGTGCTACCAAATTTTGTTGCAAAAAATCCTGTGTTTTGCAGCGCAAAAAATTCAACGCCGCGCTTTCTAAATTTTTCCGCGCAAAATCCAACGAATGCGAAGCGGACGTTAGAATTGGGGTTTTTGTAAGGCTTTCGCACGGGCCGCCTACATATATTTTTCTAAAACGTGCGGGATTTCGATGCTGCCGTCCTTGCGCTGGTAATTTTCCATCACCGCGATCAGCGTGCGGCCGACCGCGAGCGAGGAGCCGTTTAGCGTGTGAACGAGGCTGTTTTTCTTGCCGTCTTTGAAGCGGATCTTGGCTCTACGCGCCTGAAAATCGCGACAGTTGCTGATCGAGCTGATCTCTCTGTATTGGTTCTGTCCCGGTAGCCAAACCTCCAAATCCACGGTCTTTGCGGCGCTAAAGCCCAGATCGCCGCTGCAAAGCAGCATGTGTCTGTGCGGAAGGCCAAGGCTAGCTAGCAGATCGCTCGCGCACGAAATCATCTCCTCAAGCATCTTTGCGCTATCCTCTGGGCGCGTGATGGCGACGAGCTCGACCTTTTCGAACTGATGCTGGCGGATCATGCCGCGCGTATCGCGCCCCGCCGAACCCGCCTCCTTGCGAAAGCAGTGGCTGTAGCTGGTGAGCTTGATCGGCAGCTCCTCGCTACGTAAAATTTCATCGCTAAAGAGATTCGTCGCCGTAACCTCGCTAGTAGGGATCAGGTAGAGGTTTTGCTCCTCGTCGTCCACGTGGTAGAGGTCGTCTTTAAATTTAGGCAGCTGGCCCGTACCGTAGAGGATCTGATCGCGCACCAAAAACGGCATATTTACGAGCTCGAAGCCGCGCGAGTTGTTAAATTCGATCATGTAGTTGATGAGAGCCATATTCAGCTTTGCGCCAAGACCTCGGATCGCGGTAAAGCGGCTGCCGCTGAGTTTGACGCCGCGCTCGAAATCAAGCCATCCCAGCGCCTCGCCGAGATCGAAGTGCTGCTTGGGCGCGAAGTCGAATGTGCGCGGATCAAGCACCTTTTTGATACAGACGTTTTCGTTCTCGTTCGCGCCGATCGGCACGTCGTCGTCGATGATATTCGGTACGCACGCGGCGATCGCTTCTAGGCTCTGCTCGCGCTCATTTACGAGCTCGCTTAGGCTTTGGATCTTTTGCTTGTTTTCCTCAAGCTGCGATTTTAGCGCGCCTACGTCCTTGCCCTCGCGTGCGGCGAGGCCGAGCTCCTTGCTCTTTGCGTTTTGCACAGCTTGAAGATTCTCTAACTCCGTCTTTTTAGATTTTAGCTCGTTGTAGGCATCTAGTAGCGTTTGCAGGGTTTGCGGCGGGACTTTTTTGGCGATGAGTTTTTTATTAAATTCGTCGAAATTTGTCTCGATAAGTTTTAAATTTATCATTTTCTGCCTCTTTTTGGTAATTTAAATTGCGACATTTTAACCAAAGTTTGCTTTAAATACTCAAAATAAACCCACATTTAAGCAATACGGATGAAAAAAAGTGATACAATTCCGTAATATTTTATTATGAAAGGTATTACATGAAGGCAAAATTTGCTTTTTTAGGAATTTTCGCAGCGAGCCTTGCGTTCGCACATTTCGGCGTTCTTACGACGGATAAAAATGTAGTAGAGGATCAAAAAGACGCTACTTTAAAGCTAAATTTGGAATTCTCCCATCCGTTTTTACAGGAGTCTATGAATCTACAAAAGCCCGCAGAATTTGGCGTTTTTATTGATGGTGAGAAAAAATCGCTCCTAGGTAGCCTAAAAGAGCAGAAAAAGGGTGAAAATTCCTATTTCGCGGCGGAATTTAAAGTTGACAAGCCATCGCTTTTAGCGTTTTATTTCGATCCGAAACCCTATGCCGAGCCGGCCGAGCGCAAGATGATCCGCCATATCACCAAAACCTACGTCGATGCTTACGGCGCGGGCGAAGGCTGGGATAAGCCGCTCGGGCTAGAGGCGGAGATCGTGCCGCTAGTGCGGCCTTATGCGCTGTATGCGGGCGAGATATTTAGCGGAGTTTTTTTACTGCACGGAAAGCCCGTCCCGGGCGCGGACGTGGAGATCGAGCTATATAACGATAAGGGCTACAAAGCCCCTAGCGAGGCGCATGTCACGCAGGTCGTTAAAACCAACGGCGCGGGCGAGTTTAGCTTCGTGATGCCGGTTGCCGGCTGGTGGGGCTTTGCGGCTCTTAGCGAGGAGGAGGCCGCCAAAGGAAGCGAGCAGCCCGTAAATGAGCTGGGCGCTGTGCTTTGGATCAAAGCAGACGAGCTGAAAAAATAACGGAGCGGCTCGGTGAGATCTCTTTTTTCGGGCGAAATTTGCGTCGCTGCGGATAAATTTAAATTTGCGTTTGAGCGGAGCTTTAAAATTTTATTTTCGCGCGTTTTACTTTTGGGCGTAGAATTTTCAGCGAATTTTGCGGCTAAAATTTTATGGGGCAGAATTTTGTCGTTTCGCATCTGCGCGCAGTCTGCGTTTCGGGGTTTGGTTAAAACTTTACAGAGCAAAATTTTGCTGAGTAGAATTTTAAGTAGCGAAGCTCTGCCGCGTAAAATTTTGCTCGGTAGAAATTCGCTCTTAGTAGCTTCTAGCCGTAAAATTTTACATCCGTGGATTTACGAGCGTAAAATATCAGCACGCAAAATTTCGTTTTTTGAAATTTTGCAAACCCTGCCTTTTAAAATTTCACAGGCTCTGTTTTACCGCGAGAGCACCGCGCCGAGATTGTTCGGAGCCTTAAATTTTGCGTCGCAAAATCCGCTTGTCGCTCTTACAAATGTAGCAAGCGAAAATTCTTGCGCCATGCAAGCCGTAAAATTTATCAAATTTACCGGTTCCGAAAGCAGTTCCGAGGCCGCTTCGAGTCTTGCGCTGACAGCCGCCGCAGATAGGACGCAAGCCGCGAGTTTTACAGCCGCAAATTTTGCCGCGATTAAAACCGTAAAAACAAGACCTGTAGCAATCAAAGCGATTATCGCAAAGGTCGTAAATGCCTTAAATTTAGCTAGCTCCCGCGTTTTTGCGCGTCTAAAAAACGGGAGCGATTTAAAGGAGGCGAGCCGTGCACATTAGCGAAGGAGTTTTGAGCGCGCCCGTGCTGCTCGCAGGCTGGGCGGTTACGGCGCCTGCGGTAGCGGCGATTTTATGGCGCGTAAGGCAGTCTGAAATCCCGAGGATCGCATGTTTTAGCGCGCTGTTTTTCGTCGCCTCTTTCGTGCACCTGCCCGTGGGGGTCAGCTCCATGCACCTGATGCTAAGCGGGCTCGTGGGCGCGTTTTTGGGCTCGCGCGCGATCTTGGCGATTTTCGTTGCGCTATTTTTGCAAGGGGTGTTTTTCGGCTTCGGAGGGCTTAGCGTGCTCGGCGTAAATACCGCAGTCATCGGCTTTCCGGCGGTTTTGGGCGGGCTCCTTGCCGCCGCCGCAAAAGCGCAAGAGCTAAAAGTGCGCACGCAAAAAATTTATCTATTTTTGGCGGGTTTCGTGCCGATCGTCTGCTCGATGCTGTTTCTTGATCTCGTGCTTTTCATCAGCGGACGGGAGTTTTTTGCTATCGCGACGCTCATCTCGCTCGAAGGCGCGATCCTGGCTGTTTTGGAAGGTATCATCACTCTTTTTGCGCTTAGCTTTATTGCGAAATTTTACGGCGGACAGAGGCGATGAGAGCGCTATTGTTATTAACGGTTTTGACCTCCTTTGCATTTTCGCACGCGCTACATCTTTTTGCGACTCAAGAGGGTGATAGAGTGGCGATTTATAGCTATTTTTATAAAAATTCTCCCTGCATGGAGTGCGAAGTTTTAATCAGTACGGATGGGCGCGAAATTTTGCGCACTAGGACCGATAAAGAGGGGCTTGCGAGCATACGAATACCCGCTAAAAATTTTACTATTCAAATTTACGGAGGTGCAGGGCACGGCGCGCAGATGGAATTTAGCGCCGAGAACTTTACGCCGCAGGATTCCGGCGATCCTGAAAATTCCACGCCGCAAAATTCTGACGTTTCTGAAAATCCTGTGCCGCAAAATTTGAACGCCACTAAAAATTTCGCGTCCAAAGATAGCGCGCCCGAAAATATCGCGCCGAAAGAAAACTCCAAAAATGATATTCAAAGCATGGCGTTTCAAAGCCAGTCCGCCGAGGTGCCTAAAATCGCGCTTTGTTTGGCCTTGATTTTCGGCTTTTTTGGCTTAATGTGGCTAGCGAAAAGAGCGCGCAAATGAGCCCCGCCGTATCACTGCTAGCGTTTTTCATCTTCAGCTTCGGCGTCGGACTTAGCGGGCAGCTTTACGCGGCGTTTTTTGCCCCGCCGCTACTTCTTTTTGCGCTTAAAATTTCGATTGCGCGCGCGGTCTGCACAAGGCTTGCGGTATTAAATATCTTTGCTATTTTAAGTGCATTAAGCCCCGCCATAGTCGGCAACTACGAGCTTACAGGCGTGATATTTTTGCGCGCGAATTTGATAATGGCGTTTGCGATTTTGCTATTTTACGGCAAGGATGAATATTTTTTCGCGCGCGGATTTTACGGGCTGGGACTCGGCGAAAAGCTAAGCTCTTTGGTGTATTGCTGCGGGCGATTCGTAAATTTTTTACGCTCGGATTTGACGAGGCTGCAAGCGCTTTTGCGGATGCGCGGATTTGTAGGGACGAGCGGAATTTTCACCTATAAAATTTATGCAAATTTAGTTGGAATTTTAGCGATTTCGGCGCTTGAGCAAGCAAGAAATTTAAGCCTGGTGATGAGCGCGCGAGGATTTTGCGGTAGGCTATTTTACGAACGTCGCGAGGCTTTAAGCGTCTCGGAAGCCTCGTTTTTGGCATTCGTGCTGGCGTGCGTATCTATTAAAATCGGAGCTATCTTATGAGCTGCTCGCTTAAGGCGCTGGGTTTAAGCGCTAAAAACGGCGAGCGAGAAATTTTTCGCGGCGTAAATTTGAGCGTAGGGCATAAGGAAAAAGTGGCGATCTTGGGCGCAAATGGGCAGGGCAAGACGAGCCTGCTTCAAATTTTAGGCGGCCTAAGGCAATGGGGCGAGGGTGAGATCGAGCTTTTCGGCGAGAAGCTTGAGTGTGTGGAGGATTTTGCAAAATTTCGCCACGAGATCGGGTTTTTATTTCAAAACAGCGACGATCAATTTTTGTGCGCGAGCGTGTTTGAGGACGTCGCATTTAGCCTGCGTGCGCAAAACGAGCGGTTAAAACGAGCGCAAAATGCGGAGAAAAGACGTGGAATTTTTTCTAAATTTTTTGGTCGTAATGCGCAAATTTTAAGGCAGGGCAGCGAAAACGACCATCTAAAAAAGCTTGAAATTTTAAGCGAAGAGCAGATCGAGCGCAAGGCGCTGGAGACGCTGCGATGTCTGGGAATCGAGCATCTGCGCGAGCGAGTACCCTTTCATCTAAGCGGCGGCGAGAAAAAGCTGGTGGCGCTTGCAGGCGCGCTGGTGTGTGAGCCTAGGATACTGCTACTGGACGAGCCTACGACGGCGCTTGATGAGGCGATGCAGGAGCGTGTGGCGGGGATCTTGGCGGGGCTTGACGTAAGCGAGATCATCGTCTCGCACGATAAAAACTTCATCGATAAAATCGCGGATAAAATCTATTATTTGAAATCAGATGGGCTGTATGAAAGCCCATGATAAAATCATAGATAAATTTATCGTTTAAAATCAGGGAGCTTGTATAAGTCCATAATGGCGACCCTTGCGGGATTTGAACCACGCGTTTTCGCACTGAGAATGCAACGTCCTGAGCCACTAGACGAAAAGGTCAAGAAGTCGCATTATAGCGACAAAAACAAAATTTTAGATAAAGATACAAAATAAAGCGCAGAATAGCGGTTTGATATCCTTGCGATTAAATTTAGATATCTGTGATGAGTAAAAAATCACTAAGCCTATGCAGCAAAAATTTTATATATTAAGTAAATTACTTATAAATTTCTATTAAAAAACCATCATAATTTTAAGTCAAAATTTAAGAGAGAGAGAGAGTATCATTCACCTTAAATTTAATTTTAAGGATTTGTTATGTATTCCAGTCTAGACGCCGCTATTGCGAATATAAAGAAATTTTCTCGCTGCAAGAATTTTCATTACCCAAATATTCCTCAAGTCGGTGATATTGCGGATTTCAAACCGGAGCCGAAGTTTAATTTAACCAAAGACGAAAACTATCAAGAAGCCCTAGCTTTCATTAATGATAATTTTACAGGCAAGAGCAAATATTACGATTTTATCCATTTAACAAAACTTTCAAATTTAAGCTCCATTATAAAAATGGGTGGAATTTTTTGTATGAACTATTTAAAAAATAATGGCATAGGACCAAATTTATTAACTAACGAGCTATCCAATGAGCTAGATAATAGACGCAATTTAGGGGATTATGTGCATTTATCTGTCATAGGCGATAATTGTATGCTTAACACTTTTATCGATAGGCATAAAAATGAAAACCTTGCTATTATTTTAATATCTCCGATCGTGTTATTTTATCATGCCTTTATTATGAGTGATCAAAACGCCACGGCAAATGCAGCGCATATTGGAAGGTATAGCACTATCAAAAACTATTTAAATTTTGTAAGTCTTTATTCTATACAAGAATTTCCATCATACGACGTAGCTCAAAATAGTTTATACAAGATTTCGCAAGCTGAAGTTATGATTTACGAAAAGATTCCACTAAAATTTGTAAGCGAAATAATACCGCTAGTTAGGAATTAAAAGATGCAGGCTATTAGACCGATTTTTTATGCGATAGATAAAAGTCCTTTTGTAAAAAGTGTAGATATAAAATTTGAATTTTTTAGCGGCTTTGCGTTATCTCAAAAGATAAAATCAATAGATAGCCTTTTAAGCAACGCTAGAGCCGAGCTTAAAAGCGAAAAAATTCTAGAAATCAGTAAGGCATCGCCAAATCCTCTCGGCAAAGCATTAAGCGCTTTTAATCTAAAGCTTCGTTTAAAAGATGAAGAGCAAAATTTAATAGAAGCTAGCGTTGAACGGTTTTTTCAAGGCTCAAAATTTTTTGAGCGAGGCGGTCCGTTTGAAGAGATTATTTTTAGTGCTAAAGTTCATCCTAAAAAATATCCGCCGTTAAAAAATAGCGGAAATTTTTGTGGATTTGAGCTTTTCGGCGAACGTTTTAGTACCGAGCCAAAAACGTATTTTTATGATTTTTTATATCTAAGCGCTCTAAAACAAAATCCAAATTTAGCGGATGAAGTTTTAAGATATGATTATTTCAGCGATATAGAATTTAATCCTAAAAAGTCATTTTCCGCTCAATCTCGTGCTGCCGCACTCTTTGTAGGATTAAGCCGAAACGGAATTTTTAAAGAAATTTTTGCAGATAAGGATACATTTTTTGATTTTTACTGTAAAAATTTTAAAAGAGAAAGTCTATTTTAAAGGAGAAAATATGGAGAAATCAACGGCAATTTTTGGCAGTATAACCGCATTGATATTACTATTCATAGTCCTTACGCTACTTGTACTCAAAAGTAAATCTGCAAATAGCAAAGAATTTATCCCTGAAAAGAAAGCTACAATAAAAGAGAAAGTTTCTTTTAACGGAGAGGATATCGAAAGATTAAAACTAATTTTTAGCGGCATAACCGCGATATCGTTATTAACGATAGCTATTATATTGTTTGGGGTCTGCGTGCATTATTACAAGGGAGTGGGCTTTTATTTAGAGACAGATCTTTATGTTCCGAGCACGATAAGTATTGAGAGCATAAGAGCGCCGATAGGTATTGATTATATAAACCGAATAGGCTATAGCGATACAATAGACGTAAACGCAGATGTTACTATAAAAAATCTTAGATAGCCGCTAAAGCATCGAGCTGAATTTACGACTATAAAATTTATAAATTTATCTAGTGATTTTAGAATTTTGCGTGCTTTTGTAGTTACAAAATGGCTAATTGCGAAATTCTAAAATATTTGCGTGAAGGCTCGCCGCGAGCTCTATTTCAGCACCCTGCCTAAAATTTCTGCGCCTTTGTTGATAATATAAAGTGAATGATAGAAGTGATCTAGTGTTTTTAATAGTCTTAGCGACTGTCTCTCTGCCCTTTGCGAGATTGATTTGACAATCCGTTTCGTACCCTTTGAAATAAAATAGAAGTACATTATACGCCCCCTGGATTTTTACTTAAATTTAGTCTAAAAATATGAAATTAAAGATAGGGAAATTTTGCGAGATAGAGCAATGTTCACGAATTTTAAGCGCAAAATTCGTGAACATTGGCGTGAGGTTTAAATTTAATCGAGGTATCGCGAGCTAAAATCCGAGTGCTTTTTGAATCGCGAGCGTCTGGGCTACGACGCGTTCTAGCTGCTGCAAATTTAGCATATTCGGTCCATCTGAAAGCGCGTGGGCGGGATCAGGGTGCGTTTCGTAAAAAAAGCCGTCCACGCCTACGGCCGCCGCCGCCCGCGCGAGGTACGGCACGAAGCGCGAGTCGCCGCCGCTCGTAGCGCCGATACTAGGCATCTGCACGCTGTGCGTCGCGTCGAAAATGACCGGCGCAAACTCGCGCATAATCGGCAGCGAGCGCATATCGACGATCAAATTTCCGTAGCCGAAGGTACTGCCACGCTCGGTGAGCCAAACGCCGTGGCGGCGCGCCAGATCGTGCATCCCTTCGCCGCTCGGCTGTGGGGCATTTTGTGCAGCACTTATCGAGCCGTCTTGCGCGCTGCAAGTATGAGAGAGGTTTGGCTGCGGCGTGTTTTGCGCTTCATTATTGCTTCGTGCGGCACAAGGCGTCGCCGTATTTTTAGCGGTACTTTCGGCACCGCTTTTAGCGCTGCAAGTATGAATAAAATTTTGTGCGTCCTGGCCGGTACCGCAAGAATTTTGCGCGCCTAGCACCAAAGATCCGTCATTCGCACCGCCTCGGGCGCCGTTTTGCGTGCCGCAAATTTCGGCATCGTCGGAGCAGGCGCTGTTTTGAGCGGCGTTTGTATTGCCAGATGCCGCGCCGCTTTGCGGAGTATAAGCCCGCGCGCTGCGGGTTTGCAGCACCTTTTCGACGCTGTGTTTCATCGCCTGCGGCGATAAAAACTGACCTTTTTTGATATTTACTACCGCTTGCGTGCTGGCTGCGGCGACGAGAAGGTCGGTTTGGCGGCACAAAAACGCAGGTATTTGCAGCACGTCGGCGACGCGCGCGGCGGGCTCTGCCTGGTAGCTTTCGTGGATGTCGGTTAAAATTTTATAGCCGAACTTTTCCTTTACTTCGGCTAAAATTTCGCAGCCGCGCTGTAGCCCCGGGCCGCGGAAGCTTGAGATGCTGGTGCGGTTGGCTTTATCGAAGCTGCTTTTGAAGTAAAATTCCACCCCGCTTATTTCGTTAAATTTGCGCAAACTTTCCGCGACTTGCATTATTAGCTCGCGACTTTCGATCACGCAGGGTCCTGCGATCAGTATCATGAAATATCCTTTTTTAAAATTTGCGCGATTTTAGCGAAATTTTACTAACTCTTAATAGGGCTTGCCGAAAAATTTCTCGTAATGCTCGTAAAAGCGCTTGTAGTAGGGGTTTGAGTAGCGCTTGCGCATGCCGTAGTTGTAGCACTCAATCGTGTCTTTGATATTTTTATTTTTGGCGTTCCAGCATTTGCGCAGGATCTTGGCGCATTTGGTGAGGTTATACATTGGGTTGAATATATAATCGATCTCATTTTGGCTGAAATTTACGGCGTTTAGCTGCCCGAGTCCTACGTCAATGCTAAATCCGTCCTCATACAGGTACTTGGCGATCTGCACGGCGTAAATTTCGTTTGCCGGTATTATCGTAACGACCCATTTGCTGGAATTTAGGCTGTAGTTGCTCGTCCTGATACGGATATTTTGATTGCGCAGGCCGGCGAAATAATCGGCATTTGCTTTGTTCGTCAAAAAGGAGATCGTGTAGGGCTCGAAGTCGCTTTCGATTTTGACGATGGTGTATAAAATTTCGGGCTTTACTCCTTCGTTTTGCGCTACTGCTGTGATGGCGTTTACGATCTCGTTCGGCGAGTAAGCGGGGGCTTGAAGCGCTAAAAACAGGGCGAAAACCAACTTTTTCATCTAAATTTACCGAGCCTTTGATAAAATTTTATGTCGCAAGTATAGCACAATTTGGGTTTTTTAGCCATTGTTTAAGTGAAAATTAATCATATTGTATATATAATCACATTTCTTTTTTGAGCCCAAACGGTCGCTTAGCTCAGCTGGTAGAGCGCCACCCTTACAAGGTGGATGTCGCAGGTTCGATCCCTACAGCGACCACCATTTTGAAATCCTTGGATTTCATACTTCTTTAGCACTTGCACCGCAAGTGTGATTTTTGGTGCGACGGTAGTTCAGCTGGTTAGAATGCCGCCCTGTCACGGCGGAGGTCGTGGGTTCGAGCCCCATTCGTCGCGCCACTTCTTAGGATGTCTTGCTAGCTCAGTAGGTAGAGCATCTCACTTTTAATGAGGGGGTCGTTGGTTCGAATCCAACGCAGGACACCACTTTTATTACTAATTAAATCGGCAAATTCTATGATTTATTTTTTATATCTAAAAAGCCCAAAATAAGTAAGGATATAAAATGAAATTTTTTCTCATCATAATTAGTATATTTCTTTATATTTATATTGTTCTTTCGGTGCTAAGTTTTTCACCTTGTGATATTAACGATATGTTGAGGCGAAACTACAATCGTATGGAGCAAAAATGCAGATTAAAATTGATACGACGGGCTAATAATGGCAACAGCGGGGCGCATAGGCGACTTTTCTATTTTTATGAATCTTATTTTTTAGATAGATATTGTGTAGATAAAAAGGCGCAGCAAGAATTAGACAAAGAGGAACTAAATTTTATTAAAAAATTTCATTCTGGAAATTTAGATCTATGCACAAATAACGGTTTTATAGTTGGTTTATTAAAAAAGTGCGTTTTGAAAGAGGGAAATTTTACATTGTGTACCAAGCGGATCGGAAAGGAAAAAGAGATTAACATGGATGAAGTCATACATCTATATTACACGGATAAAAAACCAAAAGAATAAGAGCTTTCATGAAAAATAAAATTTACTTTATTGCCGCTGCTATAATATTATTTGCGTGGATATTTTATCTATATAAAGAGCAAAGCGCCTCTTGCGATATAAAAGATCTTTTTATGGGCGATACTGAAATAACAAAAGAGTGCGAATTGCTATAATAAGGCAATTTGACAAGAATGGTAACCCTCGCGCATATAAAAGGTTGAGTTTGGTTTATGGAAAAATTTTAAGCGAAAGACCGACAGAGGAGGTTTTAGATGAGCTAGATCAAGAAGAGATAGAATTTTTAAAAAAATTGTATCCTGATTCAGAAATTTTATCTAAAGAGTTGCCAAGCAGAAAATAATCGATTTTTATAAACGCAAATTTGCCATAAAGATGGCTAAAATTAATAAAGAAATGAAAAAGGACGGTGATTGATGGACTTAGAGCTTTTATACCGAAATTCAACAAATTCTGATAAATTCAGCATTAATTCGTTTGTCGGAAAATTTATCTATCAAAAAACTTGGTCGGATTGCGACTATTGGAAGTTAGATAAAACTTTAATGCAGATTTTGAGCTTTTATCATAACAAAACGCTTCCAAGAGAAATTTTCGTCGCAATAATAGCAATATTTAATGATGTTATCGGCGTGGAGGACAAATCGGAAATTTATGTAAGCAATATATTGTGTGCGAAAAACAGCGACGGCGTAGTACCTAGAATATATGATAGATTTGAAAGATTAAATGTTCTGTGCAATAGCATCGTATTCAAAGAAGAATTTAGCAATAGCGGTTTTTGGTATGTTCCAAAGGATTAATGCAATGAATCTTGTAAATTTTTATAGAAATACCGCATTTGATGATAGATATGATGCAAATTCGTTCATAGGTATGATTTTGGATTATAATTTATGGTCCGATGATGAATATTGGAAACTAGAAGCCGATTTAAAAAAGATTTTGCAGCATTATAAAAACAAAGAGTTGGACCCAGAAATAATGCAAGGCATTATTTCTATCTCTAATGATATATTTCTAAACGGAAGTTGGCGCGACGTAGATATAGACGCAAAAAGCGAATGTTTTAAAACGTATGAATATCAAGAAGATACAAAGCCAAATATTTTCGATAGATTTCGTCGCATAAAAAGCTTATTATTGGCGGTTGCCTCAGGGGATGAAAATTTCTATAAAATCAAATTTTTCTATTAAAATTAATATGAATGATCTTTGCTTTGCAAATAAGGTGTATAATTTAGCAAAAGCAAAAATTACGGTGGATAAAAATGAAAAAGTTATTAAATTTGACAAATAATAGTTTAAAGCTGAGCGATATAAATTTCAGTAGTTTTAGCGCCTCTAAAAACTGGATCGGTTTCTTTGAGATCGAAAGCAGGGGCTGGCTAAGCGGAGTAAGCTTAGCGATAAAATTATTCGATAACTTTTTTAGAAAATATAGCGATGAAGTATTTATCGTAAGCGCTCTAATGTGTGATGATAAAGTATACAAAAAATATAAAGCAATCTCGCAGGTAAAGCCGTTATACGATAAATTTAAAGATCTTGGAATTTTGCAAGAACAAAATGAGTATTTTTCTCTGACTAGAGATAAAGAATATCCGTTGCCCGCTATGTGCGTAAGAATGGACATTCTAAAATGGAACGACATAAAAGAGCTGGCTAAATTTTTAATGTGCTATGATTATTCTATAAACGAATGGTGTTTTATAGTTTTTCCGAGTTTAAATTTAGCCGTCTATCCGCATGATAGCAAGGGTTTTGGCTGTATAGGGCTAAACGACGAGATTAAATATGGAATCAACTTTTTAAAATTTTGCGAGAAAAACAGCAAGGCAAAAGTGACGATAGATAAAAAAGAGGTTAATTTGAACAAAGCGGTTTTCCTTCTGCCTAAAAATAATGAAGAGCTATTTTCCAGAGTGCAAGAAGTAAGAGAGATAAAAAGAGGAACTTTGTATGCCGATCCAAATTTAATTAAATTTATTGCCCTTAGCGGCTCAATCAAAGATCTGAAAATATCGCAATTAAAGCAGCTATTGCGCGAAGGCTTGATCTATCTTGACACAGGAATATTTTTTATCAAGAATCTTAAAAGGGAAAGAATAGCCACAACAGAGAACATTTTAATTAATTCTTCAATATATCAAGGCTTAAGCGATTTTGAGTGGTCGATCAATGAAGTGGAGATCAAAAATCCAAATTTAAAAGAAGATGATTTTATTAAAGAGTGCCTTTTATTTTTGAAATTGGTAAAGGAAAAGATCGAAAATATGAATATTGAGAACAGCAGATTTGCTTTATGTTTGGATTTCTATAATATCGATGAGCTGAGCGCGGATTTCGAGCTTTATACTTTAAGAGATAATGAAAAGATCGTAGATTTTTCAGAGACTAAATTTAATCAAAGCTCGGTGTATGTAATTGTATGAAATTTATTTTCTAGACATGATTAAAGTATAAAATTTATAACTACCATCCTAAAGGAAGGCATAAAATGACATATATAAAAACGTATCCCGACGTGATGGAGATGAGCGATTTTTTGGTTTTTACCCGGATGAAATAGATAGTGATATTGGAAAATATACGTTCGAAATAGACGGGTTAATATTTACATATTGTATAGTCGAGGGATGGGTAGAAATTACTATAAAAATAGGCGAGGAGACAGCTGCGGAATTTACCGCCGAATGCATCGAGTCCTTAAAAATCAGAAGAAATAAAGATGGCGAATTTATAGAAATAGGACTGAATTTTGCTATAGATAGAATGGTGCAGATGGAGTTGTATATAAGACCGAAAATTTTATTAAAATATGCGAGTTTAGAATGCTAGATGAAACCCACATCCCAATAAAAGGAAACCCAAATGCAAATTGATGGAAAACATATATTTCGCAAGGGCGTGCTTCTGTACAAACTATGCGTAATGGCTTCTTTAGAATATCAAGATAAATATCTTGTGCACGCTACAGATGAAGATTGCGAAAATCCTAAGGAGATGGTATATTTTTTATGTGATTCCTGCGCTAATGCCCTATTGGAGAAATTTGAATTTTGTTTCTTGCCATACGAAAGGGATGCGCTAAGAGAGCTTAAGTCTTTTATTCTTAAAAACTTTAAGGACGATAGATCGTTATACGTAGATGATTATGAATATTTGGTCTATCACAATAAGTCCTGGATAGAGGTCAGGGAGTTGGCTCTAAAAACAATCCATATTTTCGGATACGATTTAGATGACTTTAGCTATGACTTCAATTAGACTTGATTTGGAAATGCGGTTTTAAATGAATAAAAAGGCGTTTTTAATTATTTTATCGGTAATAATCGAAGATGGCGATTATGTCTCTTTATGGGAGATCGTTTGGGAATTAAATTCTATTAACGTTGTCAATTCGCTTAAAGTGGCGAAAGAAATTTTATTGTTCTTATGTGAGCAAGGGTATATAAGATTGTTTAGTTCAAATTGGGGTTATGATACAGAAACGAAGGAGATATGTAATAAATCTGAAATTTTAAATATTTTAAGGGATGATAAAAATTATGAGCCGGTCGGCGTAAATAGCAAATACTTTTGTGTGACCGAAACGCAGCAAGGAAGAGCTTATTATGCAAAACAGGGCTAAAATATAAAAACAATAGTTTGGACGGTATAAAATGAGAATAAAAGCGCTTGATTTAAATTTAAGTCCATACGTATATTTCTTTAGCGAAGCGGAAGATTTTAGATTTAAGATTTTTAAAGATTTTCAAGCCGCAAGCGGGAAAAGATCGCTGGATTTTTATGAGCTTGAGGCGTTTAGCCTAATGAAAAGCACCGAAGTCTATGAGACCGACTCTATCGCCAGCACATTAATTCATAATTTTAGTTTATGCGATGAGAATGTAAGAGATATTTTAATAATGCTTTTTGGGCAGTTTTATCTAAATAATTTCATAGATACCGATATAAAATATAAAACTAGCGCTAATATAAATTTAAATATAAGAAAATTTGAAGAATGGAAAATTTTAAGAGAAAATTTCTTTTATAATTTAGATAAATTTATAGCTCGCCCATACGAACCTCTAAAAAATTATACTCACGCAGACGGCGCTTTTTGGGAGGAGCCGAATCGGTGGTGCCATCATAATATGTATATATTTATCACAGAATGCGGCAAAAAATATTATGATGAAATTTTAATTCCTAGCCTTTACAATAAATACAAACACATAGAGGTTGATACCGACAAAGAAGGAAATGCAACGAAGTGGTACGGGATATAAAAGTAATAAAATTTAGGAGAATAAAATGTCAATAAAAGAAAGGTTATTGAGAGAATTATGCAGCCTTGCTTCATTAAAATGCTAAGAAAAATATATGCTCAACCCCACAAAGGATAAGTATTTGTTGTGCATAGATTTAATAGAAGATTGTGAGAGCGCTTGTAAAATAGCCCTAGCGGAATCAAACAAAATTTATTTCAGTATAGAGGAACGTAAAGCGATAGCCAAAATGCTAGATAAATTTACGGAGTGTGATTCAAAATTTTGGGAAGAAGAGGAAAGGGCTTCTATGGCAGACTACGAAGACTTTATATACCACAATAGTACCTTTTGCGAACTACGCGAGCTAGCTCTAGAAACAATCCATATTTTCGGATACGATTTAGGTGACCTCAACTACGACTAAAAGCCTTATAAGGATAAAATAGAATATGTATAAGCAAATAAAAGAGCTGCTAGAAAAGAGTGGTATAGAATTGAGCGAGGGTTTGAAAGAGAGCGAAATAGATAAAATAGAGCAAATTTATGAGTTTAAATTTCCAAAAAGCCTAAGAGATTTTTTGTCATATACATTGCCTATTTCGGTAGAATTTTATAATTGGAGAGACTTTAGCGATGAAAATATAAAGGAGATAAAGCAGGCTATGAACTACGTCTTTGAGTACTTAAAAAACGATCCTATTGATGAAATTTTTCCAAATGAGAACTATTGGAATACGCAAAAATGGGGTCCGATGCCCGAAGACTGATCTCGCAAGCGAGCCATTATACTAGAAGCAGCCAAAATCGCGCCTAAGATTATACCTATATATTCTCATAGATATATGCCGTGTCTTAAATTACCGGATCCGCCGGTCTTATCTATACACTATACCGACGTCATTTATTATGGGAAAAATTTATATGACTACTTTTTGAGAGAATTTAGTAAAAATCCTCTTGAGCCGATTGGAAAATGCCCGTATGTGCCTTTTTGGTCTGATTTATACTAAAATTTAATAAAGGCAAGTTTGCGTTAATCTACGCTTATTTGATTTTTAGAATTTAAAGAAAATATACGTTAGTATAGTTAAGGCGGGGAAAAATGATAGAAGTAGTGATTGACTTTGATGAGTTGCAAAAAGACAGAAGATATATTGATGAGCGGCATGATTATTGCCCCAAAGAAATAGAGCATAAGTTATACTCATATTTATCTGAAAAGTTGTCTTTACCGCTACGTATCGGCCCTGATGCATTCGCAGATTTCTTTTGGTTTCTGCGATTTAAAGAATGGAAAGACTATAGCGAGGAAGAGTGGGAGCAATATAAAGATAAAGACGAGTGGGAAAGCTATAGCGAATATATCCAGGAAAAAGAAGAAAACTCACGATACGGTTTAAAAAGTAAGCAAGGCGTTCGAGACGATTTAAAGTTAATTTTCTTAAATTTTAATGCATTTAAGAAAAAATACAGTGATTTGACTAAACAGCTGCTAGATGTGATAAAATTTACGCTCTCGGAGACCGCCAAATACCCAGATAACGATGACTTGCTTGATATTCAAATAGAAATTCGAAGCTAGAAGATTATGAAGCGGCGATGAGAAATAAATTCGAGGAAAGAAGCGAATGAGATATAACGATCCGATATTTTTAAATTTATTCCGTAATTACGAAGATGAATTTGCCGGAGTCGGTCGGCGCGACTTTGTAATTTATTTGGAAGAGCTGCTTAGGGCTGGAGAATATGGTATAGCGCTGGAAGATTTTTTGGTTCAAATGTATGAATATGATATAAAAATTTCTTCTAACGACTTAACAATTATAAAAAATTTATGCGAAGGCGTGAATGTTGATAGTAATTTATGGTTGGTTCTAAGTATTAAAGCGGCGGGCGATTAAAAATATACCGAAAGAGGGTCAATGATAGAGGAATATATAAAAATAATAGAGGATTTTTTGCAAAATAGAATCGATGTATTTGAATTCGAAAAGATATATTGGGATAAATTTATGAATGATAAAAATTTCCCCGATGAATATTATGAGCCGCTAAACAGGCTTCTTACCGATATCGATGAATTCGAACCGGACGAAGAGTTGAGGGGTGATGATACGGTAGGTGATTCATTAAGCGAAGAGGATTTAAGGGAGTGCGCGAAAAGGGCTTTAAAACAAATTGCACTTCTAAAATAGTAGTTTTATAAAATAATAATTTCTGCGAGAATTTTAAAAATATATTACGATATAATGCGGGCAAACCCACATCCCAATAAAAGGAAACCCAAATGCAAATTAACGGAAAAGAGATATTTGAGAAAGGCGCGCTCATGTGCCGCCTAAGTCGAATGGCTTCTTTGGAATATCAAGTCAAATATTTAGTGCATGCTACGGCTGAATACTACGAAGACCCGTCAGAAATGGCAGAACTACTATGTGATGAATGCTGGCGAGCCCTTGACGAAAAATTTGAATTCTGCTTCTTACCTTATGAAAGAGAGATCTTAAAAGAGCTTGCAGAGCTTATTTATAAATACTTTAAAGATCAAAGCCTGCTAGAAGGAGATACCTACGATTATCTAGTCTATCAGAACAAATCTTGGATAGAGGTCAGAGAATTAGCTTTAAAAACTTTACATATTTTCGGATATGATTTAGGCGACTTCGACTATGATTAAACCCGGATTAGACCTAGCAGAATGAAATTTGTCGTATATATCTTTACTATGCTGCTATGCCTAAGTGCCCGGGCTCTGCTTCGTCATATACGGCAAAATAAAACCGATGCCACGCAAACGAATATTTTCATTTTGGTTGCGTCTAGTTGCGCTACATCATAGCACGCCGCAACGACGCATCTTAACGTCGCCAGGTCGTGCTCTAGCCGCTACGTCGCGATATGCTCTATTCCTGCGCCTCAAACCCTTGTGCCGAAATGCCTAGATCATCTTTCCGACGAGTTTTTCTTTAAATTCTTTATAAATTTCAGGGCCCGCGTGTTTGTATTCGCTCGTCAGTTTGTTGTGAAATTCCGCCATATCGCCGCCGCTTTCGCGGTAGAGCTTGATCGCGTTTCGCCTTACGGCGCCGTCTTTTAGGTCGCTATCGTAGGCGATGCTCGCGTATCGCGCCCGCGCGCCGTCCTTGATCTCGCGGTAGGCTTCGCAGCCTTTGGCTCTGCCGAGCTTTGCGACGCACGCGGCATAGAGGGCTTGCAGACTCACGCACTGCGGGATCAGCGCCTCCGCCGCCGCAAGCTCTATTTTGGAGATTTTAGAATTTGCAGCCTTTGGCTCCCGCTTCGCGGCTTTTGTCCCTTGCTTTTGGGCCTTTGGCTCCCGCTTTGCAGTTTTCGGCTCCGGTTTTTCGGCTTTTTTCTCCGCCGCGCCGTTTGTTTTGCTTTGTTTTGCGCTCGCTCCTACGGCATGCGAGGTTAGACTGATCTTTTCAAATTTAGGATTTTTGCGGTAGTTTAGATTGTTAAAAAATTCTATCACGTCGTCGTAAAATTTATCGTTGCTGACGATGCCGATCTTGCCCTCAGCTCCGCAGAGTTTGCCCATCAAAAACACGATGATTTTATCGGCGAAATCCTTTCTTTGCTTGCCGATCGTAAAGACCTCGCCTATGCTAACGCCCATCTTCGATAGGCGCGCAAGGGTCAAGGCGCCGATCTTTTTGGCGGTGTTGGAGACGATATTTAGCTCGTCGCCCTCTTTGAGATTTACAACGTCAAAGATATTATCGACGTCGATATTTTCGTCATCTATGATAAAATGGGTCAAAGTTTTTCCTTTAAATTAAATTTCAATGTCCGCGCTCGCGCAAATTTCATCTCTAAAGCGCGCGAAAGGCCTCATCGTAGGCTGGTTTTGCAGATGCTCGCCGATCGGCTTTTGCATCCACGCCATATCGTACCAGCGGCCAAATTTATAGGCGCAGCGCTCGAATTTGCCGACGAAGCGAAAGCCCATGCGCTCGTGAAAGCGCACGCTCGCGTCGTTTAGATATTCGTCATCACCGCAAGCGATGCAAGCGTTCATATCTGCGATGTTTTGAGCCTTGAGCGCGCGCTGTAGCGCTTCGTAGAGTAGCCTGCCGATACCAAGAGCGCGCACGTTTTGCGATACATAAACAGAGCTCTCCGCCGACCAATCGTATGCCGCGCGCTCTTTGAAAGCCGAAGCGTAGGCGTAGCCGAGGATTTGTCTGTGTTTTAAATTTACGCCGCTTTGTTTTGCCGAGGCGATTAAATTTGCACTATTTTGTTTCGCCGCAGCGCTTGCGCGATTTCGCGCCTCGTCTGCGGGCAAAATTTCACTCCCTGCGCCCGCCGCACTCGCAGAAATTTTAAAATTTTCATTTCGTTCGTCGTTCGCGCATGCCGCCTCATCGCTTGCGTAAGCGAGCAGATAGGGGTATCTTTGCAGCGTTTGCTCGATGCGCTCCGCAAATTCCGCGGTGCTGGGCACGTCGTATTCGAAGCTGATCGCCGTTTGCTTTACGTAAGGCGCGTAAATTTCAAGCAGCGCGTCCGCATCTTGCGGCTTCGCTAGCCGCAGTTTTATCAACACTCGATCTCCTTTAAATTTGGTCGTTTTTGCATAATTTCAGTTTTAAACTTGTCTAAATTTGCCACTGCGTTTCGGCTTTGAATTCAGGTTAAAATTTCATTTCGCACGCAAAACGGCTAAATTTCGGAGGCGTGTTTGAGTGCGTAAATTTTAAAATTTGACCCGCGCAAGCCCTCTATTCGCCGAAAAGCCTCCAAAACTCGGGCGCAAATTTCGTCGGCGCAAATTCTATGATCTCGTATTTTGCGACGCCGTTTTGGAAGAACGGATCTTGCGCGATGATCTCATCAAGCTCCGTGCGGTCTTTGGCGTTGATTAAGATGATACCGCCCGTGCGAGGGACTTTGCGCCCTGAGCAGATAAATTTATCCGCCGCATAAAATCGGTCTAAAAACGCGTTGTGCTCGTTGATAAAGCGATCGACTTCGCTAATTTCTTTAACGTAAGTGAGGTTTGCAATAAACATTTTGATCCTTTATGAGATTTGAAGCGCGATTTTAGCATAAAATTCCAACGGATAAAATTTCCGCTGGAATTTTCGCGCGCTACGTTATAAAAAATATCGGCGAAATTCCGATTATCGCGCAACCGAGTGCTGCGTAGCGAAGCTTAATCGCAGCAAGCGCGCAGATGTTTGCAAGCGCGAAAAGAAGCGGCGGAATTTGCGCCTGAAAGCTCGGTAGAGCAAAGTTTAAAAACGCAAGCAGCGGCGTATCGAGCGCGCCGCCGAGCCCGAATAGATGCAAAAAGATACTCAGCGGATAAAAGATTACAAACACGTATCCTAGCGGCATGACGCTAAGCTGCTGCAACGAAGCGGTCGGGAAGAAATAATAGACCGCCACGTTCATGCTGAGCCAAACGTAGAGATTAAAAAGTATGACGTTCTGCCAGAGCTTAAATTTAGGCGCGAAATGGTGCAGGTAGAGGAAAATATACAGCACGCCGAGGCAGGAGAAATAAAATCCGATCGAAAAGGCCAGGTGCGGGAAAAACGCGAGCAGAAGCGCGATCGTTAGAAAGAGGTTCGTAAATTTCACGACGTAGAAATTTCGCATCGCAAGGTAAAACCCCACGCAGCACATCGCAAGCGAGCGCAGAAAGCTCGGCGTAAAATCAAGCACGAAGAGATATCCGCTCATCAGCACGATCACAAAGACGCTAAGATCGCGCTTAGCGCTGCGGTACGGAAAGTAGCGATCCTGAAAATAGCGGTAGATCGGCATCGCCAAGAGAAAGACCGTGCTAAAGATAATGCCCAGATGAAAGCCGCTGATCGAGATGATGTGCGCTATGCCCCAGTTCGTCACGCTAGCGCGCAGCGGTTTTGAAATTTCGGTCGCAAAATACAGCGCGGAGTAAAGATCCGCCGTCATCTCATCTTCGTGTTGGGCGCGAACGAAGCTTATCGCGCGCCATTTTGCCCCAGAAGGTGCGGTCTCAGCTGAAATTTTAAAATTTGGCGCGTAAAAGCGCTGCTTTAAAAAATCTAAAAATTTTACGTTTTTCGTTACGATGCCGATATTTACGCGCGCGAAGCGGTGAAATTCCCGCCCGAGCCCGGCAGTCGTGTAGAGGGTGAAATCCGCCGTTTTGAGCTTTAGCACCGTGTAGGTGCGGCCGCGCTCGTTCGTTTTGGTATAGGCGTTTAAAATTTGCGCGTCGTAAAAAGCGTAGTTTTTCGCGCGAAATTCTTTAAATTCATAAAATTTCAAGCCTAAATTTATCGATAAAATTCCAAGTAAAATAAGCAGAAAGTATAAAATTTCGCGTTTAGAGTAAAAGAGTTGAAGCTTCACGGGCGGTATTTAAGTTCGCGCATGCGGTAGAGCTTTAAAAGTTCGCGTGCGGCGAAATTTTAAAATTCCAAGACCTTATGCCGCACCGCCTCGTAAAAACCGGGCAGTGCGGCATAAAATAAGCCCGTTTTAGCACGAATAATTCGTCGCAAACTCAAACGGCGTAGGGCGCGCCTCGTAAGGCCAAACCTGAGTTTCAAATTTAAAATGCTGATAGGTCTCGATAAAAAGCTCGCTCATTATCGGGCGCAGATACTCATTATCGCGGATCACCGCTTCTAGACTGCCGCGAAGCGTGTGCGGAAGCTGCTCGATACCACGCTCGCGAATTTCATCTAGGTGTAGTTTGAATAAATTCTCATCCATCGGCCCCACCGGCTCGGTTTTGTTTTTGATACCGTCGATTCCCGCCATCAGCATCGCCGCAAATGCCAAATACGGGCACGCGGTGCTATCTGGGAAGCGCATCTCCGCGCGCACCGAGTGCTCGCCGCTGCCGTAAGGGATGCGGATCGAAGCGGAGCGGTTTTGGCTCGAATAAGTTAGAATGGACGGCGCCTCAAAGCCCGGGATCAGGCGCTTGTAGCTGTTGGTGCTCGGGTTCGTAAACGCCGCGACGCTGCGCGCATGCTTTAGCACGCCGCCGATATACCACCTCGCCGCGTCGCTTAAATTTGCGTAGTTGCCCTTTTTGTAAAAGGTGTTTTTGCCCTTTTTCCAGATCGATTGGTGCACGTGCATTCCGCTGCCGTTATCGCCGTAGAGTGGCTTTGGCATAAAGGTCGCGGTCTTGCCGTTTAGGTGCGCGACCATCTTTACTACGTATTTGTATTTTTGCACGTTGTCGGCGGCCTCGACGAGAGTGCCGTATTTAACGCCGATCTCGCCCTGTCCTTGCGCTACTTCGTGGTGGCAGATGAAGGTCTCAAGCCCGATCTGCTCAAGTACCTTTAGCATCTCGGCGCGCAGATCGACCATCGAATCGACGGGCTGGACGGGGAAGTAGCCGCCCTTTACGCCCGGGCGGTGACCGCTATTAAAGCCGTCTTTGTAGTTTTTGCCGCTGTTCCAATGCCCCTCTTCGGTATCTACCTTAAACATCGCGCAGTTCATATCGTCGATGATCTTTACGTCGTCGAAAATGAAAAATTCATTCTCCGGCCCGAAATAGCAGGTATCTCCAAGACCCGTGGTTTGTAGAAACTGCTCGGCTTTTTTAGCGATAGAGCGCGGGCATTTTTCGTAAAGCTCGTTTTTGTAGATGTCGTAAACGTCGCAGATGACGATGATCGTAACGTCCGCGGTGAACGGATCCAAAAACGCCGTTGCTACATCGGGCTTTAGCATCATATCGGATTTATCGATTGGCTGCCATGCCGCTACTGAGCTTGCGTCGAACGGAATTCCGTCGGCGAAGTCCTTCGGCAGGCGCTTGTAGTTGTAAGCGACATGGTGCCAGGTGCCTTTTAGATCGGTAAATCTAAAATCCACGAACTCGACCTCGTTTTCATCGCAAAATTTAAAAAATTCCTTCACGTCATTAACAAATTTTCCCATATTTTTCCTTTTTTCCGCCCGTATTCGGGCTAAATTTAACGGCGGATTTTAACATTATTTAGTTGAAATTCGACTTTATCTGCGCCGTTTTGCGCGCCACGATTTTTAAAATTTCTCGCCGCCGAAAATTTTAAAATTTTAAAATTTCTCGCCGCCACGCCTTTTTAAATTTAAAGGCGGCTGGCGTTAAAATTTACGCCAGATTTACGAACTGTCGCTCGCGGTTTTTGAAAACTGCGATCCGCTCGTAGCCGAACTCGCGCGCTTTGGCGTAAATTTTATCGTAGTTTAGTGCTACTTGAGCTACCGAGTGCGCGTCCGAGCTAAGCGTGATCGGCACGTCCGCATCCGCAAGCACCTCCAAAAGCGCGTCGCTTGGATAAATTTCATTTGCGGGCTTGCGAAGCCCCGCGGAGTTTAGCTCCACGACGATGCCGCTTTTTTTGATCGCGTTTATCGCGCCGCCTGCCAAAACTCTAATATCTTTTTTCGGAGTAAATTTAAAAATTTTAATCAGATCCATATGCCCTAAAATGTCGAATTTACCGCTTTTGCACAGCGCGCAGATCAGCGCAAAGTATTCGCGATAAACGTCGTCTATTTCGCGCCCACTCCACTGATCTAAAAATTCCTCGTTATCAAAGCCCCAGTTGTTTAAAAAATGCACCGAGCCGATGAGATAATCGACCTCGCGCGCGAAAATCCGCTCATCCATTAGCTCTTTTTTCGTCATAAAATCGACCTCATATCCCAGCCGCACGTCGATCCGCCCGCTAAACTCATCTCGCAGACCCCTAATCATCCGCTCGTAAAGTTCCATCTGTTCGAAGCTCATTCGGTATTTTTGATCGAAGTTCATCGGCGCATGATCCGCAAAGCCGAAAATTTCTATGCCTCGTGCGATCGCCGCTTCCAAATACTGCCGCGGCTCGCCGCTAGCGTGGTTGCAAAGATAGGTGTGGTTGTGTAGATCGGCTCGCATCAACTGCTCCTTAAATAAAATTTTGGCTAAATTGTAGTAAAATCGCGCTTAAAAAATCACTAGGAATGTATTTGAAAAAACCCGAACTCTTAGCTCCTGCTGGGAATTTAACGAAACTAAAAATCGCCCTGGCTTACGGCGCGGACGCCGTGTATGCAAGCACGGGCTCATTTTCGCTGCGCCAGCGAAGCGCGAAGGAATTTAGCAAGGAAAGCTTCGCGCAGGGCGTCGCGTACGCGCACGAGCGCGGCAAGAAGCTATATGCGACCGTAAACGGCTTTGCGACCAACGGCCAGCTAGGAAACATCGAAAGGCATTTGGAATTTCTTCGCGATCTGCGCGTGGATGGAATTTTAATCGCCACTTTAGGCGTCGCAAGTCTCGCGCGAGCCGTAGCGCCGCAAATCCCGATCCACGTCTCTACCCAGGCCAACGTGCTAAATTATCTGGATGCGCAGGTTTGGGCGGAGCTGGGCGCCGTTCGCATTGTCGCGGCGCGCGAAATGACGCTCAAAGACGCCGTGCAGATCAAAGATAAAATTCCAAACTTAGAAATCGAAATTTTCGTGCACGGCTCGATGTGTTTCGCATACAGCGGGCGCTGTCTTGTTAGCGCGGTGCAAAGCGGACGCTTCAGCAACCGCGGAAGCTGCGCGAACGACTGTAGATTTAACTATGAGATTTATGCGAAAAATCCCGAAACCAGCGCGCTTTTCCGCTTGCAAGAGCGTGAAGGGGAGGGCACTTTCGTAATGAACGCGAAGGATCTTAGCCTCATTTCGCACGTGCAAAAGATCATGCAAACGGGCGCGATCGACAGCTTCAAAATCGAAGGGCGCACCAAGAGCGAATACTACGTCGCGTGCGCCACGAACGCCTACCGCGCGGCGATCGACGATGCCGCGAGCGATAAATTTGAGGCCCGTGTTTACGAGCGCGAGATCGCGACGCTTAAAAACCGCGGCTTTAGCGACGGATATTTGATAAAGCGCCCGTACGAGCGAGAGGATACGCAAAATTTAGACCGCAGCATCGAGCTTGGCACGCATCAGGTCTGCGCTATCTCGCAGGACGGCGAGTTTATAAACGTCAAGGATAAAATTTTGCCTGGTGAGAGCTATGAAATTTTTGCTCCGCGCGGTTTTGAAATTTGCGCTTGCGATAATGAAATCGGCGAAATTTACGAGCTTGACGGCAAGCCATATTTAAAATTTAAGAAGCTGCAAAGCCGCAGCGGTAAGGAATTTAGCGAGATTCACAGCGGCAATCTAAATGAGATTAAGCTACCCGCGAAGCTTGCGGAGTTTTGCTTTTTAAGAAAGGAGATAGAATGAAATTTGTTTCTATAATAATGGGCTCAAAGAGCGATTACGAGGTCGTTTACGAGGCGGCTAAAATTTTAAACGAATTCGGCGCGCCATACGAGATGATCGTATCTTCGGCGCACCGAAGTCCCGCCCGTACGGCTAAATACGTCGCGGACGCCGAGAAAAAGGGTGCGCAGGTTTTCATCTGCGCGGCGGGCATGGCGGCGCATCTTGCCGGGGCGGTCGCTGCAAATACGACCAAGCCGGTGCTAGGCGTTCCGCTCGGCGGTAGCGCGCTTAGCGGTGTAGATGCGCTGTATTCGACTGTGCAGATGCCTGCGGGTATCCCCGTCGCGACACTTGCGATCGGCAAGGCAGGCGCGAAAAACGCGGCGTATCTGGCGGTGCAAATTTTAGCTCTAAGCGACGAGGTGCTAAGCTCGAAACTAAAGGTAGATCGCGCCGCAAAAGCGGAGGCTCTGAAAAAGGACTCCGAGCAGATCGAAGTGCTGCTTGAAGATTAATCTATGAAAATTTTAAAATTGAGCGAAGGCTTTGAAATTTGTGGGCTAAAGACTCGCACGAATAACGCAGATGAGATGAGCGGGCGAGGGGTGATCGCAAATTTGTGGGGCGAGTTTTTAAAATTTAACGCTAGCAGAAGCAGCGCCGCGAAAAACGAAATTTATGCTGCGTATTACGACTATGAAAACGGCGCGCAGGGCGAATACTCCGTGCTAATAGGCACTTGCTAGAAGGAACAGCACCATAAAGAAAGCCACGACGAAGCTTGCAAATCCGCGAAGCAGTGCCGCAAAAATGATCGCGATGAAACCGGCGAAAAATTACATATCGAAGCGGGCGATTACGCGGTTTTTGATTTTGCGAACGAGCCTACGGAAGCGGGCGAATGCTCGGCTGAAATTTGAAAAATTTAAGAGCCACGAAGAGCTTTTGAAGCAGGCTTTGAAAGGCGCTTTGGAAGATAAAATTTAAATTTACATATCGATAAAAGGATAAAAATGACGTTTTCACAGATTATTTTGACGCTTCAAAACTACTGGCACGAGCAGGGCTGCTTGCTCGTTCAGCCCTACGATATGCCCGCGGGCGCAGGCACATATCATCAGGCTACCTTTTTGCGTAGCCTAGGAAGCAAACCTTGGCGCGCGGCATACGTAGCACCCTCGCGTCGCCCCACAGACGGGCGCTACGGCGAAAACCCAAACCGTTTGGGCGCGTATTATCAGTTTCAGGTGATCTTAAAACCGAGCCCCGATAATATCCAAGAGCTCTATCTAAAAAGCTTAGAGAAGCTGGGGTTAGATCTTAAAAGTCACGATATCCGCTTCGTAGAAGACAACTGGGAGAGCCCGACGCTGGGAGCATGGGGGCTTGGCTGGGAGGTTTGGCTGGACGGCATGGAGGTGACGCAGTTTACATATTTTCAGCAGGTGGGCGGCATCACGTGCGAGCTCATAAGCGGCGAGATCACCTACGGACTTGAGCGTTTGGCGATGTATCTGCAAAACAAAGACGACGTTTACGACATCGTCTGGGACGACAAGGCGGGGCTCGTGAGCTACGGCGACGTGCATAAAAGGGGCGAGTTCGAGTTTAGCAAATACAACTTTGAGCTTGCGGACACCGCGATGCTTTTTAGTCAGTTTGAAAACTGCTTCGGCGAGTGCAAAAGCATCCTAAAGCACGGCCTGGCGCTTCCTGCGTATGATTACTGCATGCTCGCGGCGCACACGTTCAACGTCCTTGACGCGCGCGGAGCGATCTCGGTCACGCAGAGGCAGGATTATATTTTAAAGATCCGCGATCTTGCCAAAAACTGCGCGCTTTGCTACGCAGATCCGCAAAAATATGTCGCAGAGCTGGACGCCGCAACGTGCAGTGATAAAAAAAGCGGCAAAGACGGCGGCGCAGTGGACGCAAATTCCACGGGCGCAAATTTAAAGAACGCCCACGGCAAGAAAAACGCCGCAGACAAAGCGGATAAAAGCGAAAAGTAAAATTTATGAAAACGGGCGAAATTTATGAAATTTTAAACGCCACCGCGCCATTTTGCGACGCGGAGGCGTGGGATAATAGCGGGCTAATGCTTGGAAACTTGGATGATGAAATTTCAAAAATCTATCTAAGCCTCGACGTTACTAGCGAGCTGGTGCGCGAGGCGGAGGCGGACTCGCTTTTCGTGGTGCACCACCCGCTGATTTTCAGCCCGCTAAAATCGCTTGATCCGCGGCTATATCCTGCAAATTTGATCTATGATATGATCCGCAAAAACATCTCTCTCATCGCGATGCATACGAACTTTGACAAGCACGTTTTAAACGGGTTCGTAGCGCGCGAAATTTTAAAATTTGAAATTACGGATGAGCGGGAATTTTTGGTTTTCATGCGCGCGGATTTGAGCTTTGAAGCTCTGTGCGCACAGATAAAGCGCAAGCTTGGTATCGAGCATCTGCGCGCGGTAAAGACGAAAAATTTCATCCGAAATATCGCGCTTTGCACCGGCAGCGGAAGCGAACTGAACCAAAGCTTGGGCGTGGATTGCTTCATCACGGGCGATATAAAATATCACGCGGCGCTTCAAAATTTAGAAAACGGCGTGAGTTTGATCGATATAAATCATTTTGAAAGTGAGCGCTATTTTGGGCGCGCGCTCGCACCTTTCTTGCAAAAAAGCGAAATTGAAGTTATAATAAGTGAGCAAAAAAATCCATTTACGTATTATTAAAGGAAGAAGATGAACAAATATTTAAGCCAATTGGTAGAGCTTTGCGAATTCGATAAGCAGCTGGACGGATTTAAGCCTAAAATCGAGGCCGCACAGGAGAAGCTGAGTAAAAAAAGCACTGAAATAAACGGCGCAAAAGAACAGATCGAAACTCTAAATGCGGAGATCGCCGAGCTAAAATCTCAAATTTTACAAGCAAACGCGCAGCTTAGCGCCTTTTCGTCCAAGCTAAAAAGCACGGGCAAAAAAAGCGGCGCGGCAAAGACCGAAAAGGAGATCAAAGCCCTTAGCGTCGAAGAGGACATCGCAAAAGAACAGCTCGAAGCCACAAACGAGGAGATCGAAAGGCTGGAAAAGATCGTAGCCGCAAAGGAAACGCTCGTAAAAGAGCAGAGCGAAAAGCAAGAGGCGTTTGAAGCCGAGCTAAAAAGCTTGCAGGAGCAGGTAAGCGCCGAGATGGGCGAGGTTGAGGTCGCTCGCGGCGCGATCTACGCCAAGCGCGATAAGCTAATGCAGGCGATGAATCCAAAAACCGTTTCATTCTACGAAAAGATCCGCAAGTGGGCGGGCAATACGGCGGTCTCGCCGGTGCGCAAACAGGCCTGCTACGGCTGCTTTATGCGCATAAGCGATAAGACCTATTCTGCGGTCATCAAAAGCGACGACATCGTAACCTGCCCGTATTGCGGCAGAATTTTATATAAAGAAGCCGAGTGATCTACACCGCCTTGGCGTTTTTGGCGTGGCTTGCAGCTGCGCCTTTTATTTTTATCCTAAGCTTTAAAAAAAAATACCGCACGAGCCTGAAGGCGCGATTTTTTCTATACAAAAACCCTAAATTTAGCCCCGCTGCGGTACATTTTCACGCTTGCAGCTTGGGCGAGGTAAACGCTCTTGCGCCGCTAATTTCTAAATTTGAGAGCGTCGCGCTTAGCACGACCACGCAGACGGGCTTCGGTGCGGCGCGTGCGCTCACGCCGAACTCTCGCTACCTGCCGTTTGAAAACTGGCTTCCGTTTTGGCTTACGGGCAGCCGCGTGCTGGTGATCTTTGAAGCCGAGCTGTGGCTAAATTTGATCCGTTCCGCCAAGGCGCGTGGAAGCTACGTGATCCTGCTAAACGCGCGCATTAGCGACCGCTCTTACGCGAGCTATCTGCGCTTTAAGTTTTATTATCGAAAAGCGTTTGAAAATATCGATCTGGTGCTTGCGCAAAGCGAGCTTGATGCGGCGCGGCTGCGGGAGCTCGGCGCAAAAAATATAAAGGTCGCGGGCAACGTGAAAAGCGCAAATATCGCCGTTGCGACGAAAGACTATTCCGCCGCGGCCGCAAGTAGCTTCGTGCTTACGATCTCAAATACTCATGAGGGCGAAGAGGAGCTCATTTTATCGAATTTAAACGATTTTATAAAATTTCGCAGCTCGCAGAATGCGCCCGAAAAAGACCCGCGCGCAGCGAGTACCCGCAGCGATAAAAGCTTGCCTGCGGCTGAGCTTCACGGCGAGACGGGCTCGCTTGAGCCGGTAAATTTAAACGCAGCTTCTTTGGATACGGCGAGCTCAAGCAACGCTTCGTCCGCCGTGCCGAATACGGCGCCTTTAAACGGCGCGTCTTTAAATTTTACCGCACCGAATACGGCGACTTCGACTGCCGCGCCGCAAAAACTAAAAATCATCCTGGCGCCGAGACATCCGGAGCGCTTTGAAAAGGTGCGTGAAATTTGTGAGATTTGGGCGCGCGAGCATGGGCTTAGCTTTGAGCGGTTTAGCGACGGCGCGGGGCTTGGGAGCGATTTCATCTTGCTCGATGCCTTCGGGGAGCTAGCGAACTTTTATAAAATTTCAAACGTCGTGATTTTGGGCGGCAGCTTTTTGCGAAATATCGGCGGACATAGCCCGATCGAGGCGGCGAGCTTCGGCGTGCCGATCATCAGCGGGCGATTTTTTCATAACCAAAAGGCGCTGTACGCGCTCGTACAAAATATCGCTCTGTGCGAGGCGAACGAAATTTCCAACGCTTTAAAAGAGCCACTAAAGGGCACGCGGATAGATAAAATTTGCGATTTGAAAGAGATAGAAAATTTAATCAAGGAAAGAATTTAATGCAAGAAAAAGCCTATAAGCTGCTGGCGGCGCAGGAAAACATCTCGCACAACGAAGCCAAAGCGCTCATCGATGCGGGGCTTGTGAGCGCGCGCGGCGCAAAGATCGCTCTAGCGCGCGAGATGCTCGGCGAAAATACTAAATTTAGCGTGATGAAGCCCGCAAAACCAGCTATCATTTACGAGGATGAGAACGTTTTGGCGGTCAATAAGCCGCCCTTTATGAGCAGCGAAAATTTGGAAAAAATCTATAAATTCGGCCTTCTAAACCGCCTGGATAAGGAGACTAGCGGCGTCGTGCTGCTATATAAGAACGAGGAATTTCGCGAAGCGGCGATTGCGGAGTTTAAAAATTTGCGCGTGAAAAAAAGCTATATCGCGATTGTGAAGGGGATCGTGAGCGAAGAGATGAAATTTGGCGAGCCGATTTTGACGATAAAAACTAGAAGCGGCGCCTTTTCTAAAATTTCGCCAAACGGCAAGAGCGCATTTAGCGAGGTTTATCCGCTTATGGTAAGCGGTAAAAAATCGCTCGTAAAAGTGCGGATCGAGACGGGCAGGACGCATCAGATCCGCGTGCATCTGGCAAATGCGGGATTCGGCGTAATAGGCGATGAAAAATACGCCAAAAGCCGCGCGAAGCGGATGTTTCTGCACTCATACGAGACTGAAATTTTAGGGCTTAAATTTAAAGCTCCGCTAGATAAAAGCTTCAACGAATTCGGCTTTGAAATTCCTAAGGATCTCTGATATTCAATGGCTTTTAAGTTAATTTTAGGTAACATCGCAAGTTTAAAAATTTTATAAGGGATCAAAGTGTTTGAGATCATAAGCGAGTCGTTTAAAAACGCGGTCAATAAATTAAAAACAATCGATGACGAAAAAGCTTTAAAAAACGCCTTGGAGACGCTAAAAAAAGCGCTTTTAAAGGCCGACGTGCACCACAAAGTCGTAAAGGATTTTTTGGCGCTCGTCGAAGCCGATCTTCGTATCGGTACGATAGGACAGAAGCCGTTTTTGCAGTCCATCAAGACAAATTTGACTAAAATTTTAACGGCGCCTAGAGGCAGCAGCCAGGGGTTTGTATTCGCTAGCACGCCTCCTACGGTAGCTTTGATGACGGGACTTCAAGGAAGCGGAAAATCCACAAGCACGATAAAACTCGCGAACTATCTGAAACTTCGTAAAAAAAAGGTCTTGGTCGCAGCGTGCGACTTGCAGCGCCTAGCCGCGGTCGAGCAGCTCCGCCAGCTTTGCGAAGCAAACGAGATCGAGCTATTTTTCATCGAGGGCGAGAGCGATCCGCTAAAGGTTGCGCAGAAGGCGCTAAGCAAGGCTAAAAGCGGGCTCTATGACGTACTGCTCGTAGATACGGCGGGACGTCTTGCGATCGATGAGGCGCTAATGGCGCAGCTTGCGGAGATGAAAAAAGCTCTAAATCCGCATGAAATTTTTTACGTAGCGGATGCTATGAGCGGTCAAGACGGCATTAAAACGGCCGCTAAATTTGATGAAATTTTAGGCCTTACGGGCGTGATCTTAAGCAAATTCGACGCAGATACCAAAGGCGGCGTAGCTCTTGGTATCGCTCAGCAGCTTGGCATCCCGCTTCGCTTTATCGGAACCGGCGAGAAGGTGGCCGATCTGGAGGGCTTTATACCCGATAGAATCACTGGTCGCATTATGGGCGAGGGCGATTTGGCGACGTTAGCCGAGAAAACAAGCGCCGTTTTCGACGAAAGAGAAGCCAAGGCTCTAAACAAAAAGATCAAAAAGGGCGAGTTTAATTTCAACGATTTCGTAAATCAGCTCGAAAGCGTGAAAAAGCTCGGCAATATGAAAAATTTAATCGGCATGATCCCCGGGCTTTCCGGCATGGCGAATAAGATAAAAGATATCGATTTGGAAAACTCAAAAGAGATACTTCATATCAAAGCGATGATTAACTCTATGACGCCGAAAGAGCGCGAAAATCCCGATCTGCTAAATAATTCGCGTAAGCGCAGACTTGCTGTCGGCGCAGGGCTTTCGCAGGTGGAGGTGAACCGCTTTTTGAAGCAGTTCGCGGGCGCTTCGAAGCTTGCGAAAAAATTTTCGGGCAAGGGCGGCATGCAGGGGCTTGCCTCAATCGCTCAAAGGCAAAATTTACCGAGATAGCCTCTCGGTAGAGTTTGCAGATGTTTAAGTTTTAGCCATCTGCAAGTTCTAAAACTTACAAAAATTTAAGGAGAAAAAATGGCAACAGTTGTTAGGCTTACAAGAATCGGAAGAAAGAAGCAGCCTTTTTACCGCATCGTGGTAACGGATAGCAGGAAAAGACGCGACGGCGGCTTTATCGAGACGATCGGCTTTTATAACCCGCTAAAAGATAGCGATAATATTAAATTCGACGCGGAGCGTTTGGCATACTGGAAGAGCGTAGGCGCGAAGTTAAGCGATAGGGTCGCTCAAATCACAAGCAAATAAAATGGTAGAAAATTTTATAAAAGAATACGCAAAGTTGATCGCCGACTATCCGCAGTCCGTTTCTACGCAAAAGCGGGTCGGTGAAAACTTTACCGAGATCATCGTCTATGCCGACAAGGCCGATACAGGCAAACTCATCGGCAAGGACGGCAAAATGATAAACGCCATAAAAACCGTCATCATCGGCTATAAAGCAAAAGATCCGATCAATTATAAAATTACCGTCAAAGCCAAAGATGCCTGATGATCTTTTAGAGGTCGCGAAGCTCGGTCGGACTATCGGCCTAAAGGGCGCGGTTAAAATTTTCGATCGCAGCGACTTCCCCTCTCAGTTTAAAAAAGGCGCCAAATTTTATCTGCGAAACGGCGAAATTTTAGAAATTCTATCCTTTAGCGGCGCAAACTTTAGCGCTATTTTTAAAAATTACGAAAGCGTAGAAGCGGCGGCAAATTTAACCAACCAAATCCTTTACCGAAGCAAAGAGGACACGCGGAAATTTTGCAAATTGCAAAAGGGCGAGTTCTTTTACTTCGATATTATCGGGCTTGAAATTTATGAAGACGGCGCGGTTTTGGGGCGCGTAAGGGACATATCGCAGATCGGAAGCGGCTATCTTTTTGAGGTAGAAACGGATGAAAGCTTAATCTCGCAGACTTTGCCGAAAGAATTTTTCATCCCCTACGTGGACGCCTATGTGAAAGAAATTTCGCTTAGCGAGCGTAAAATTTTTACGCAAAATGCGCGCGCGATTTTGGAAAACTCATGAATTTTATCTTCGTTTCGCTATTTGAAAATCTCATCGCGCCGTATTTTGAGGACTCGATTTTAAAGCGTGCGGTCGATAAGAAAATAATCTCGACGCATTTTTTTAACCCGCGAAATTTCACGACAAATCGGTATAAAAAGGTAGATGATTATATGATCGGCGGCGGTGCGGGGCTTTTGATAGGCACGGAGCCGCTTGCTGGGACGATCGAGCAGGTAAGAGCTAAATTTAAAAACGCCAAGTTTATCTACCTCTCGCCCGCCGGTAAAAAATTTAACCAAAACGACGCCAAGCGTCTAAGCGACAAAGAGAGCCTATGTTTTATTTGCGGGCGCTACGAAGGGATCGATGAGCGCATAGTCGAAAGATATGTAGATGAAATTTTTTGCATCGGCGATTTCGTCCTTACCGGCGGAGAGCTCGGCGCGCTTTGTATGTGCGATGCGATAAGCCGCAATATAAGGGGCGTTTTAGGCAACGAAAGCTCGCTCGTCGAAGAAAGCTTTGAAGGCGGAATTTTAGAGGCGCCCGCATTTACAAAGCCTGATGTTTTTGAAAATTTACCTATAGTTTCAGAGTTTTTAAAGGGTAATCACGCTAAAATGCGCAGTTTAAAAAATCAAATGGCGCTATGTAAAACGAGGTTCTTCCGCCCGGATATGTACCGAAAAATCGCCAGAAATAAAGGAAATTTATGAAAAACAAATATATCCAAGCGTTTGAGGACGCTCAGATCACAAGCAAAAGTGTGCCTGATTTCCGTGCCGGCGACACCTTAAAGGTAGCCATCAGGATCAAAGAGGGCGATAAGAGCAGAATTCAAAATTTTGAAGGCACCTGCATTGCGCGTCGCGGAAACGGCGTCAGCGAGACTTTTATCATCCGCAAGATCGGCGCAAATAGCGTAGGCGTAGAGAGAATTTTCCCGATCTACAGCGAGAGTATCGAAAGCATCGAGGTTCTAAGAAAAGGACGCGTTCGCCGCGCGAAGCTATTTTACCTACGCGACAGACGCGGTAAAGCGGCTAAAATCAAAGAGCTTCGAAAATAATCCTTTAAATTTATGCTTCCCAATTCAAAAGGAAGTTCTTTTTATAATGCGCGAGATTTTAAAAAATTTCGCGCAAAATCTACTCACATTAAATCTAAAATTTTGTAACTTTTCCATTAAAATTTTTAATTTTAAACGCCTAAAAATCGTCTTTTTCTATAGAAAAAGATAAAATATATCCTGATTTTATTTGCGTTTAAAAATATTACTATAAAATGCAAATTTTAATTTAGAAGGCTCGCGCTAAATTTGAGGATTCGGCCGAGTAAAAATTTATTCAATAAAGAGCGAGATGTGATTTTTTTAGGCATTGACGTAGGATCAACCACTGTTAAAACGGTAGTTTTAAACGAAAAATATGAAATTTTAAGCAAGAGCTACGAGCGGCATTTAGCAAAGCCAAAAGAGCTGGTGCTGGATAAAATTTTGCAAATCCAAAAAACCTACGCAGGCGAGCAATTCAGCGTCGCCATAGCGGGTTCGGCGGGTATGGGTATCGCCAAAAATTGTAAAATTCCGTTCGTCCAGGAGGTTTTCGCTACCTCGCTCGGCGTCAAGCGGATGTTTCCGAAGACCGACGTCGTAATCGAGCTGGGCGGCGAGGATGCTAAAATTTTATTTCTCACGGGCGGACTTGAGGAGCGGATGAATGGCTCGTGTGCGGGTGGTACCGGCGCATTTATTGATCAGATGACCAATCTTTTGCATCTAGATATCACGGAGCTTGATCGCCTAAGCTTTGCGGCAAATAAAATTTACCCGATCGCTTCACGCTGCGGTGTGTTCGCCAAAAGCGACATTCAGCCGCTATTAAATCAGGGCGTTAGAAAAGAGGATATTTGCGCTAGTATCTACGCTGCGGTCGTCGAGCAGACGATTTCTGGACTCGCGCAAGGTCGCGAAGTTAAGGGCAATATCCTGTTTCTGGGCGGTCCGTTGTTTTTCCTAAAAGGCCTTCAGGTGCGCTTTAAAGAGGTACTAAAGCTCACCGACGAAACCGCGACCTTCCCCGACATCGCGCCTTACTTCGTGGCTTACGGCAGCGCGCTGTACGCAAAAGATACGGGCGAGACGTTAAATTTAGATGAGACGATCGCGCTTTTAAAAAAAGAGCCCGACAGGACCGCGCTGGAAGCCGAGCCGCCGCTTTTCAAAGACAGAGCGGAATTTGACGAGTTCACCGCTCGCCACGCCCGCGCAAGCGTGCCTAAGGTGGATATCCACACCTACAGCGGAGACGCGTATTTGGGCGTGGATTGCGGTAGCACTACGATCAAAGTCGTGCTTATGGGTGCAAACTACGAGCTGCTGTATAAATTTTACTCCTCCAATAAAGGCGATCCGGTCGATATCCTGCTGCCGCGTCTTAAGGAGCTATACGATCTTTGCGAGGGTCGCATCAAGATCAAGGGCAGCGGCGTTACCGGATATGGCGAGGATCTCATTAAGACCGCCTTTCGCTTCGATTACGGTATCGTCGAGACAATCGCGCATTACAGCGCCGCGCGCCACTTCAATCCAAAGGTCGATTTCATCATAGACATTGGCGGGCAGGACATTAAGTGTTTCTCCATTAAAGATGGCAATATCGATTCTATCGTGTTAAACGAGGCGTGCAGCTCGGGCTGCGGCTCGTTTTTGCAGACTTTTTCAAATTCTTTGGGTTACGACATTAAAGATTTTGCAAGCTTAGCCCTTTTTGCGACCCATCCTGCCAAGCTCGGTAGCCGCTGCACGGTTTTTATGAACTCTTCGGTTAAGCAGGCTCAAAAGGACGGCGCTACGATCGAGGATATCAGCGCTGGACTTGCTATTAGCGTCATAAAAAATGCGATTTACAAGGTCATCCGCGTGCGAAACGCCGACGATTTGGGTCAAAACATCGTAGTGCAAGGCGGGACATTTTTAAACAACGCCGTGCTGCGGGCTTTTGAAAAAGAGCTCGGCAAGGATGTGATCCGTCTAGATATCAGCGAGCTTATGGGTGCATACGGCGCGGCGCTTTTTGCCAAAAATAACGCAAACGAGCACACTGATATGATCAGTCGTGCAGAGCTTGAAAATTTCACTCATCGCAGCGAATTTAGCGTCTGCAAGCTCTGTACGAACAAATGCCCGCTTACGATCAGCTACTTCGGCGATACTAAATTCGTCTCGGGAAATAAATGCGAGCGCGGCGCGGGCAAGGAGATCCGCCACGACATTACGAATTTGTTTGAGTTTAAAAACGAGCTTTTGCGAAAATATCGCAAGCCGCCGAAGCAGGATGCGCCGCGGGTCGGAATTCCGTTTGTTTTGAATATGTTTGAGATGATCCCGTTTTGGAGTGCGTTTTTTGAAAATTTAGGCATGAGCGTCGTGCTGTCGCAAAAGCCGCGAAAAGAGACGCTGTTTTTAGCAAGCCAAAGCATACCGAGCGATACCGTCTGCTACCCGGCTAAAAGCGTGCACGGCCACATCTACGATCTGCTAAACAAGAGCGTCGATTTTATCTTCTATCCGTGTATGAGCTACAGCCTAGATGAAAATATCAGCGAGAACTGCTACAACTGCCCCGTAGTCGCATACTATCCCGAGCTGATACGCGCGAACGTAGGCGCGCTGGAGGAGAAAAAATTCCTCTATCCGCACGTGGATCTTAATATGCAAGATTCGTTTTGCAAAACGATGCAAGCTGAGCTCGCGGACGCCGGGTATAAATTTCATTCCGACGCTGTGAAAAACGCCGTCTTGCAAGGCCTTAAGGAGCTGCAAAACTATAAAAATACCGTTTTAATAAAAGGCGAGGAGACCCTAAAAGAGATACAAAGCAGCGGTGCCAGCGCCGTCGTGCTAGCGGGTCGTCCGTATCATATCGACAAGACGATCAACCACGGCATCGATCGCTATCTAAATTCCTTGGGCTTTATAGTGCTTAGCGAGGACGCGCTGCCGCTTAGCAGGGTGCAGACGAAAAGCCTTAATCAATGGACCTACCACGCCAGGCTTTATAGCGCGGCGCGGTTCGTCTGTAAATACCCGCGCATGCAGCTGGTGCAGTTAGTGAGCTTCGGCTGCGGGATAGATGCGATTACGGGCGACGAGGTGCGCGACATACTGCGTCAAAACGGTAAAATTTACACTCAACTTAAAATCGACGAGGTTACGAACCTAGGCGCCGTTAAAATTCGTCTGCGTAGCCTAAAAGCGACTATGATAGAGCGCGAAAGGCAAGGCGCGCAACAAGAAGCAAGAAAGGATGCGCGCTAATGTTTGCTAAATTTACGAAAGATATGAAAGCCACCCACACGATATTGATCCCCACGATGATCGATCCGCATTTTCGCTTTATGCAAGGTGTGCTGCGCGACGAGGGCTATAAGAGCGTCTTGCTCGGCGAAAATCGTCAAAATATCGTCGAGGAGGGGCTTCGCAGCGTGCATAACGACATGTGCTACCCCGCGTTGCTCGTCATCGGGCAGTTTATCGACGCGCTCAAAAGTGGCGAGTTTGATACGCACAAAGTAGCGCTTCTCATCAGCCAAACGGGCGGCGGCTGCAGAGCGAGCAACTACATAAATTTGCTTCGTAAAGCGCTTGAGGACAGCGGCTTTAGCTACGTCCCCGCGATCTCGTTAAATTTTGGATCGCTAGATGAGAATGAATTTAGTCTCGGCAAAAAATCGCTTCTAAAGCTCTTTGCCGCGATATTTTACGGCGATTTGATGATGGGGCTGTATAATCAGTGCAAGCCCTACGAAAAGATCAAAAATCAAACAAATGAAATTTACGAACTATGCGCCGAGCGGATCAAAAATTTGACCGATCAAAGATCGTTTTTCAATCTCAAGAAAAATTTCAAATTTATCCTCTCGCAGTTCGCTAAAATCGAGCGCGACGATAAGCCGCGAGTAAAAGTAGGCATCGTGGGTGAAATTTATCTCAAATACTCGCCCATCGGCAACAACGGTCTAAACGCCTACCTCATCCGCGAAAACGCCGAGCCCGTAAATACGGGGCTGATGGACTTTGTGCTTACCTGCATCTACGATGCGGTCTACGACAAGCAGCTCTACGGCAAGGGCGGCGCGGCGTATTACGGCTCGCTTGCGGTCGCTAAGATAGTGGAATTTTTTCAGCGCATGATGATTAAGCAGATGAAGCGCTTTGGCTTTCGTGCGCCAAGCCCATTTAGCGAGGTTCGCGCCGCCGCCGACGGCTACATCGGTCACGGCGTGAAGATGGGCGAGGGCTGGCTGCTGACGGCGGAGATGGTCGAGTTTATGCGTCACGGCATACAAAACGTCGTGTGCGCGCAGCCCTTTGGCTGTCTGCCAAACCACATCATCGCGCGCGGAATGATCCGAAAGATCAAACAGAACTACCCGCAAGCAAACATCGCCGCTATCGACTACGACCCGGGCGCAAGCGCGGTAAATCAAGAAAACCGCATAAAGTTGATGCTTGCTAACGCAAATAGAAAGTAGCGCGCCGCATATCAAAAAGGGCTTTGGAATTTTAAATTCTAAAGCCTGCTGTAAAATTTTAAAATTTAAAAGCAAGCTCGCGATGAAGGTTAAATTTTGACGCATAAATGGCTCGTCTCTTTCCGCGAAATTTCCTTGAGATTTTAAAATTTTAAAATCTTGGCAGCGCCATTGCGCTTCTTTTGCCTCTTCCGCGCATTCCAACCCCGTCTTGCTAAATTTCATCGAAATTTAATGCAAATCCGCGCGAAATTCTACGCGTCGCCGTCATGGAGTTCCGCCGCAGAATTCTATTCTGCCACACCGTAAAATTCCATTCTCGTTAAGGTAAAATTTAATACAATCCGTCTTTAAATTTTACAAAGGAAGTTTATGAAATTTTGGATTTACGGCGTGGTTTTGGCGCTATGCTGTGGAGTTTTTAGCGGATGTGCGAGTAAGAATTTGCCGGGCTACATGCAAGGGCGCGAGCACATCGTCGCGATGAGCGCGGCGTCCGGCGGTCAGCTGCGAATGAGTGGTGAGATTTACGATTACGTATTTGATGCGAATCTTAGCGCTGTGCGCGCCAAGGTTGCGAGTCTGGCGTCGCTGAATAAAGACGCGATAAGGCGCAACGTAAGCATGCTTACGATCGACAGATATAACGAGGGCAGCGATGCCGCATATATCCAGCACGAAATCGAGCTCGTAAAATACGATCTGCCACTATCCGTGCAGGCTAAGCTGATGGACGACCCAGAGCAGCTGGAGCCCGCGTATAGCTCTACGTTTCGCTACTCTTATCTGATCGAAGGCAAATATTTTAAGCGCCTAAAAGATCACGACGAGCTGCGCAGATCGCACCGTCTAAGCGTGCCGATCGAGTACCCCGCGCGTATAGCGGTCGATAGCGGGATCAAAAGCGAGCGCGATGCGAAAATGGATACCGACATACAAGGACTCATCGTAATGCCGCTAATGATGCCGGTGCTGCTTTTAGGCAGTATCCTAGGCGGCTAGAATCGACTGAACCACGGAAGTGAAATTTTATTGATTTAGATTCTAAAGTAGTGGCGGACAGAGAGGGATTTGAACCCTCGAGCCCCGGTTAGAAGCTGCACCCTTAGCAGGGGTGTGGTTTCGGCCACTCACCCATCTGTCCACAAAAAGAAATCGCATTATACATAACTAATCTAATAATGGGCTTAAATTAGCTCAGCTCGCGGATATTTTGAGCTAGCGGCACAAAGAGCTATAATGAGTCAAAAGAGGCTATCAAAAGAATTCATATTTATTATAGTAAAATTTTAAGTATAAATTCGCTTGCCTTGCAAATTCAAAAATTTTTGAAGCTTAATTCCAAAATTTACTATAACTTTACGTTAAAATCCCCTTTAAATTTATAGTGGTCCAGTAAAATCTGGCGTAAATTCTGCATATAAATTCCGATCCTTAAATTTTCTACCTTCGTCATCGCAAGAAATTTAAGCTAAGATTAATGGGGGGTATACTCTTCAAATATATTTTTTAAAAGGATTTACCGTGTCGTCTAACGCTAAAAGGTTGATGGGTATTATTATTGCACTTGTGGCTGCTTTTTTGGGAGCTGGTTTTTATATGAATAGCATCGATACGCTAGCCTCCCTGTTTGGAAATTTTTATAATCCATCTTTTGTTGTAGATTTTCTCGCTTTTGAGAAAGGAGTAGATCAACTTAAAGTTACCTATGTAATCGCATTCGTGATTATATTTGTAGTGCTAGCTATTTTGATTGATAAATTTATGATTAACTCGAAAGATTCTAAAAAATAACGTCGCCAAATTTTTAAAGCAGGCGCGACGATGAGGTTAAAATTGTAAACGATCTCGTTACGTTTTTAAATTTAATTTTAAAATCTGCGTTTTTTGCAGTAAATTTTGTATAAATTCCATATTTAGAAAATTTTAAAATATTCAGAATTCTTAAAATTTCAAATTCAAAAATTTCGAAGTATAGGAATTTTTTAGGCTTTTAAATTCCGAAATTCTGCGAGTTTCAAAGCCTTTAAAATCCCAAGAATTCCAAATATGCGCGATTATTCGCCTAGAGCTTTGTCGATGAGCTTGACGTCTTCGCTTGCGCTGCCGTCGATGACTAAGGCTTGATCGCCGCCACTTACCGCGCTTTTTCCGTTAAATTTCGCGCCCACTTCGATGCCGAAGCTTTGCGATAGCACGTCGCCTACGAGCACACCGCCGCCTAGCAGCTCGACGAGCTCGGCTTCGATATTGCCGAAAAATTTGCCGCTGATTACGATATGCTTGGCCCTGATCGAGCCGCGCGCGGTACCATTTTTACCAATGACGACGGTATTATCGGAGATCACGTCGCCTTCGACATTGCCGTCGATATGCAAAATGCACGACAGGTGCAGCTCTCCTTTGATGAGCGTGCCTGACGAGATTATTGTTGTTTGAGCGGTGTTTGCATCGCCTTTATTAAAGATTGCCATGGGACATCTTCCTCCTTAGTAAAAATTTCTTTGTAATTTTTTTCGTTCCAGTTGATGAAATTTAACGGATCTAGCGGCAGCTGCAAAAATCTAATCTCGTAGTGCAGATGGGGCCCGGTGCTAAGCCCGGTGTTACCGCTGAAAGCGATAAGATCGCCTTTGTTTACAAACTCGCCTACTTTGCGAGTTAAATTTGAATCCAAATGCGCATATCGTGTCGTAAAGCCGTAATTATGGCGGATCTCGACTAGATTGCCATAGCCCGTAGCGCCCGCTCCGCTGTATTGGATGATGCCGTCTGCAGGCGCGTAGATAGGCGTTTTAGGCGGCGTACGTAGATCAACGCCTGGGTGAAACTGCTTGCGCTTTAAGATGGGATGGTTGCGCCAGCCGAATTTCTCGCTGAGCTGATGAGTGCGCATGACCCTGCCGTTTGGGATCTGCATAAAAATTTCTTTTATCAGCGCGTCGGAGAATTTTTCGTTGATGATCTTTTGCGCGCGCTCTTTGATCTCTTGTTCGGAAGTAGTCTTGATGTGAGATAGGCGGTCGATCGCGCGCTCATCCTCCTCAGGATCGAGCCCAAACTGATGCTCCAAATCCGAAATTTTACCCTCGATGGCTTCAAATTCCATCTGACTTGCCGCGATACCGTCGCGAAGTTTTTGATTTAGCTCGTTAAGCTCGGTTTTGGTTCGCGAAAGGCTGTCGATTTTTGAGCCCAGATACCTGATATATAGCGCACCCGTGACGAAAACGGTAAAAACAAATAGTACCAAATATAACGCGATCTTTTTGATGATTTGCGAGAGCAAAAAATTCCTAGAGCCGTTAAGGTCGGTTATGGTTATCATAAATTTGTTTTTCATAATGCGGCATTATAATGCAGCATAGCTGAAATTTCAAAAAATTGTAGATAAATTTAAAAGCTATATAATTTCAAAATTCCACTAAAAGATAAAATTTATTACTTAGTATAATTATAATTTAAGAAAATCTTGCTATAATTACAGCAATTTTAAATAAAGGAGACACAATGTCAAAAACAGTAAAACAACTAAACAAACTTCAGGCGGACGCTCATGCGTTCTTTGTTGCATTCCACGATTATCACTGGAATGTTAAGGGCTTACAATTCGCGCAGGTTCACGCTTACACCGAGAAAGCATACGACGAGATGGGCGAGCTCTTTGATGATATGGCTGAGCGCGCACTTCAAATAGGTGGCAAGGCCGTAACTAAGGCCAAGGATCTAATTGAGCTTTCAAAAGACGCTCCGATTAGCGTAAAAGATAGCTATAGTGTATCTGAGGTACTTGAGGATGTTAAAAAAGCTTACGAGTATTTGGTAAAAGAATTTAAAAAGCTTCAAGAAGTAGCCGAAGAAGAGGGCGACGATACGACTTCAAATATCGCGCAGGATCACTACGGCGATTATGAAAAACGCCTATGGATGCTAAGCTCAATGCTAAGCAAATAATCCTCGCAAATCCTTTCAAAATTTTTAGGGGCATATGCCCCTAAACTTAAATTTACTATTTAAATTTTTAAAATTCTAAGATTATGATTTCACACTAAAATTTTAAATCCTGCTTGAAAACTGAAGTAGAATCACTCATTCAAAGTAAAATTTATGTAGGTTTTAAATTTCATATCGTTGAAATTTAACTCTTTTGTCATGTACAAACATGACTCTTTTTGTAAAGCTCAGTTTCTTTTAAAATTTTGCCGCGTCGTTAAAATTCCTTGACGATTTCAAATTTCGTAGCCGTAAAAATTCTAAAAGCCAAGGCTTTATAGCCAAAGAACAGCATTTGCTAAGAGTTCGTTTGTGATAATTTATATTGCTCTTTAGCCGTCTGATGATAAATTTTAGCTTGTAGTTTTACTATTTTGATTATTTTTAAAACCTCGGTGTTTATAAATGAAGCGGAATTTTAAAAATTTCAAAGAATTTTGCAAATTCCGCAAAATTTTGCAATTTCACGGAATTCTGATTTTAAGTAGACTTTAAGCTCTAGCCTTAAAAATTCTCTTCGGTATTGCGGTCGCTGACGCGGTCCCACGGTAGCTTCATTCCGCCGAGGATATGAAAGTGCAGGTGCATCACCTCCTGTCCGCCGTTTTCGCCGCAGTTGCAAACGAGACGGTATCCGCTCTTATCAAGCCCCATTTTTCGGGTTACTTCTTGGATAAAAGCGCTCATTTTGCTCATCACTTCGGGAGGCGTTACTTGGAAGTTTTCGTAGCATTTTTTAGGGATCGCCAGGATGTGGATCGGCGCTTTTGGGTTGATGTCGTGGAAAGCCAAAAATTCTTCGTTCTCTAACACTTTGTTGCACGGGATTTCGCCGTTTACAATCTTTTCGAATACGTTCATTTTAGATCCTTTTATGAGGTTGAAATTTAGCCGCGATTATAGCCAAAAAATCCAAACACGCAAATTTACCTAGCTTTTATCAAATTTTAACTACAATCGCGCCATTAAATTTAACTACAAGGATAGAATTTGCAAGAGATTAAAGCAAAAATCGACGCTGCGGCAAGCCTTGGCGAGCTAGAAGCCGTGCGCTTGGAGCTTTTCGGCAAAAAAGGCATCATAACGCAGCTTTTTGCCGAGCTTAAATCTGCCGCCCCCGAGCAGAAAAAAGAGCTTGCCGTAAGCGCGAATGAAAAGCGCGATTATTTCAGCGAGCTCATCGCCACAAAAAAGGCGAGCCTGGAAGCGGCGGAGCAAAAAGAGGCGATGAAAAATGAAGCAATCGACGTCACGCTTTTTAACGAAAACGTAAGCTGCGGCGCGCTGCATCCCGTGATGGAGACGATGGATAAGATCATTGACTACTTCATCGCGCAAAATTTTAGCGTCGAAAGCGGCCCGCTCATCGAGGACGACTTTCATAATTTCGAAGCGTTAAATTTACCCAAATACCATCCCGCGCGCGATATGCAAGATACGTTTTATCTAAATGATGGGCGGCTGTTACGCACGCACACTAGCGGCGTTCAGATCCGCACGATGGAGAAATTTAAAGCTCCGCCGGTGCGCATGATCGCCCCGGGCGCGGTCTTTCGTCGCGATATGGATCTAACCCACACGCCGATGTTTCATCAGGTAGAAGGCCTCGTAGTCGAGCAGGGCGATCGGGTGAGTTTTGCAAATTTAAAATACGTTTTGGAGGAATTTTTGCGCTATATGTTCGGCGACGTAAAGGTGCGCTTCCGTCCGAGCTTCTTTCCGTTTACGGAGCCAAGCACTGAGGTCGATATCAGCTGCATTTTCTGCCACGGCGAGGGATGCCGCGTCTGTAAGCAGACGGGCTGGCTCGAGGTGCTAGGCAGCGGCGTGGTCGATCCCAACGTCTTTAAAGCAGTAGGCTGGAAAAATGTCAGCGGATACGCATTCGGGCTCGGCGTGGAGAGATTTGCGATGCTGCTGCATGGTATCCCCGATCTGCGCTCACTATTTGAAGGCGATATTAGATTATTGGAGCAGTTTAAATGATAATAACGAGAAATTGGTTGCAAGAGTGGATCGACATAAGCGAAATTCCAAGCGAAAGGCTGCTTTCTACGCTAAATTCCATCGGTCTTGAGGTTGACGCTCACGATAAAATTTCGCTTCCTAAAGGCGTCGTAGTAGGGCTCGTAAAAAGCAAGCGTCGTCACGAAAATTCCGATCATCTAAACGTTTGCGAGGTTGATGTCGGTAAGCAGAGCTTGCAGATCGTCTGTGGCGCGAAAAATGTTGAGGCGGGGCAATACGTAGCGGTTAGCCTAATCGGCGCCGTGCTGCCTAGTGGCCTTGAGATAAAGCCTGCCAAACTTCGCGGCGTGGAGAGCTTTGGCATGATCTGCTCGGCAACCGAGCTTGGGCTTGCTAAGACGAATGACGGCATTATGGTGCTTGATAGCAGCATCGGCGAGCTCGTGCTCGGCAAGGAACTGCGCGAGTATGAAATTTTTAACGACGATCTTATCGAGATCGAGCTTACCGCTAATCGCGGCGACTGCCTTAGCATCTTAGGCATAGCGCGCGATCTAGGCGCAGCGCTTGATCTGCCGCTAAAGGAAAAACACGAGTTTGAAGATGCCGACGGAGCGCCTGGTATCGGTAGAATTTTAAGCGTGCGTGCAAGCGATGAGGTAAGCGCTAAATTTGCCTTTCGGGCTTACGAGATCAAAGGCGAGCTGAAGTTAAATTTAAAGCAGACCTTGCGTCTTGCAAGCGTTGGTATTTTGCAAAGCTGCGCGGTGCAAAATTTCATCAACTACGCTACTCATTCTACCGGAGTGTTACTGCGCGCTTATGATTTTGAAAAGATCGCTTCCGTAGATGGCAAGGTGGCACTTGACATAAAGCCTATGCCAAACGGTGAGTTCGGCGTTTATGCGGGCAAGAGACTGCTTAGCGTAGCAGGGATTTGCCAAGACGCAGAGCTAAAGGCGTGTTGCAGTAGCAAAGTAGTGCTATTAGAGGCAAACTACACCGCGCCACTAATTATCGCCAAAGCAGTAAACGAAAACAAAAGCCTAAAGGGCGATGAGCACGTGTACCGCTCAAGTAGAGGCAGCGAGCCAAAGCTTAGGCTAGGGCTAGATCTGCTATTTAGATTGCTACTTAAAAATAAAGCCGTTAGCCTATATGCGGGCACACAAAAGATTTCAAACGCTTTGGAGCCGCTTATCGTGGGCTTTAGCGAAAAAGAGATAAACTCAATGATCGGCGCACAAATTCCGCGCGATAAGATCGTAAAAATTTTAAAAAGGCTGGGCTTTGATGTAGGCGTCGAGGCCGATCTCATCACCGCCAAGGTGCCGCCTTTCCGCCACGATATCGTAAATTCTCACGACGTGTGCGAGGAGATAGTGCGTATCGTGGGCATCGACAATATCGCCGCCGCGCCGCTAAGCTTCTACGAAAAAAACCGCCTAAACGATACCTACGTAAGCTTATGTAATGGGCGCAAGCTTCGCAGCAAGGCGGCAGCAGTGGGATTTTTCGAGTGCGTGCATTATGTATTTGACGATAGCAAGGCGCTGCAAAGCTTAGGCTTTGCGCCGTGCAAGGTTAAAATTTTAAATCCGATCAACGGCGAGCTGGACGCGCTAAGACCGACGCTGATTAATCATCTGTTGGAGTCTGCTGAGCGAAATTTAAAGAATTCTCGCAGAAGCGTCAAGCTTTTTGAGCTAGGCGAGGTATTTGATGCGGACGGTTCGCAGTGCCTAAGACTGGGCTTTATCGCTAGCGGACTAAAGGCGGAGCCCTCTATCGCGGTCGGCGCAAAACCCGCTGCGGTGGATTTTTTGTATTTTGCAAATTTAATCCAAAGCGTCATCGGTAAATTTAAGGTCAGGCTGCCCGGCGAAAATTTGAAATTTTTAAGCGAATTCGAGCAGGCGCAGATCGAGCAGGGCGGCGAGATAGTGGGCTTTATCGGGCGCGTGGATTACGCCGTAGAAGCGGGGCGCGATCTGGATAAAAGCTATCTGTGCGAGATCGATTTTTCCAAGCTTAAATTTGAAAATATCGTAGCGGACGCTTATTCGAAGTTCCCTAGCGTATCGCGCGATCTAAGCATTTTGGTGCCGAGCGGAATGCGCTTCGAGCAGATTAAGCAGTGTATAGACGCCCTTAAAATCGAGGCGCTAAAGGAGCTTATCCCAAGCGATCTTTACAGTGACGAAAGCCTGGGCGATTCAAAGAGCCTGACGATCAGACTTGTATTTCAAGACCTTCAAAAAACGCTGTGCGACGAGCAAGTAGCGGGCTTTACCGATAAAATTTTAGCTGCACTTAGCAGCGAACTGGGGCTTGGGCTGCGATGAGGATTTTTGCGCAAGCAAGCCCTTTGCGGGCGGAGATTTCAAATATCGCCGCGGACAAATCGATCTCGCACCGTGCGGCGATCTTTTCGCTGCTAGCGGAGGAGACGAGTAAAATTTCAAACTATCTAGCCGCCGAGGATACGCTAAATACGCTAAAGATCGTGGAGCTTTTGGGCGCTAGCGTACAGCGCGTAGAGGGCGAAATTCTGATCACTCCGCCGGAGATTATCAAAGAGCCTAACGTTCCGCTTGATTGCGGCAACTCGGGTACGGCGATGCGGCTATTTATGGGATTTTTGGCGGGATGCGAGGGCTTTTTCGTGCTGTGCGGCGATCGGTATCTAAGCGAGCGTCCGATGAGGCGCGTTGCGGATCCGCTTTGCAAGGTGGGCGCTAAAATTTACGGACGAGCAGGCGGCGAAAAGGCGCCGATTGCGGTGCTCGGGCAAAAGCTCGGATATTTTGAATACGCGAGCAAAATCGCGTCCGCACAGGTCAAGACCGCTCTTATTTTAGCGGCCTTGCGCGGCAGCGGGTGTAAATTTAGTGAGCCCGAGCTTAGCCGCGATCATAGCGAGCGGATGCTAAAAGCGATGGGCGCGCAAATTTCGCAAAACGGTCTTGAGATCGAAGTCGCGCCGCTTAGCTCTCCGCTTAAACCGTTTGAAATTTTTATCCCAAACGACCCCAGCTCGGCGTTTTTTTTCGCCGTCGCCGCAGCGATAACTCCCGGCTCGTGTATCGTGCTAAAAAATATGCTGCTAAATAAAACCCGCATAGAGGCGTATGAAATTTTAAAACGCATGGGCGCTGAAGTAAAATTTCATAAAACGAGCGAAATTTACGAGCAGATCGGCGATATAGAGGTCGCTTACGCGCCGCTTCACGCCGTGGAGGTGAGCGAAAATATCTCGTGGCTTATAGACGAGGCGCCTGCGCTTGCGATCGCCTTTGCCTGTGCACAGGGAAGTAGCGTGCTTAGAAATGCCGCCGAGCTGCGCGTGAAGGAGTGCGACCGCATAAAAGTAACCTGCGAAGGGCTTCGCGCCTGCGGTATTAAGGCGCGCGAGCTACAGGACGGCTGGCAGATCGAAGGCGGCGAGGCGAACGCGGCGATCATCACGCCGTGCGGCGACCATCGTATCGCGATGAGCTTTGCGATTTTGGGTTTAAGATCGGGGATGATCATCGAGGATAGCGATTGTATCGCGACGTCGTTTCCGAACTTCGCCGCGATTTTAAGACAGATCGGAGCCGGCGTTGAAGATTGAGATGGCTAAAAGCTACGGCTTTTGCTTTGGCGTCAAGCGCGCGATCAAGATCGCAGAAAGCGCCGGCGAGGCCGCTACGATCGGCGAGCTCATACATAACTCCGAAGAGATCAATAGGCTAAGGCAAAATTTCGGCGTCAAAACCTTAGAGGGCGTTAGTGAGATCAAGGACGAGCAAAAGCTCATCATCCGCACGCACGGGATCCAAAAGGACGATCTGCAAAGATTAAAGGCGCAAAATAAAGAGCTCATCGACGCTACCTGCCCCTTCGTGACTAAGCCGCAGCAGATCGTAGAAAAGATGAGCGCGGAAGGCTATGACATCGTGATCTTCGGCGATAAAAATCACCCCGAAGTAAAGGGTGTAAAATCCTACGCAAAATCGCGCGTATTCGTGATTATGGATACGAAAGAACTGCAAGACGTCAAGCTTGGACCTCGCGTCGCGCTCGTTTCGCAGACTACGAAAAAGATAGAAAGCTTTACTAAAATCGCGGATTTTTTGATGCAGCGCGCTAGGGAGCTGAGAATTTTTAATACGATTTGCAATGCGACGCTGGAGAATCAAGAGGCCGTAAAAAGCCTGTCACAAAAGGCCGACGTGATGATAATCGTAGGCGGGAAAAATTCCTCCAACACCAAACAGCTTTTTTTAATTTCGCAAAATTTTTGCAAAGACAGCTATCTCATAGAAAACGAAAGCGAGCTTGAACGCTCTTGGTTTGAAAACAAAAGCCTCTGCGGCATCTCCGCAGGAGCTAGCACGCCTGATTGGATCATCAAAAAGGTAGTGGCGCGAATCGAAAATTTAACACAGAATTTATAAGCCCTCTTATCAAATTTACTCTTAGAAATTTATCAAATCGAAAGCAAATTTTAGCTAGAATCGCGCATTTTAGTTCTTTTCAAAAAAGCACAAATAAATTTAAAGGAAGCATATGGCTGAGGTGAACGAGAAGGTTCAAAACCACGCAGAGGAAGATTTTGCGACATTGTTAGAGGAGTATGACACCGGGAAGTCTCGCGACGAGGTTGTCACAGGTAAGGTTATCGCCCTTAAGGACGGCGAGGTTTTCATAGACGTAGGCAGGAAGTCGGAGGGCATTTTGGACGCCGCCGAAGTGAGCGACGAGCAAGGAAACCCGCAGGTTAATGTAGGAGATGACATCAAAGTCGCTATTATCGGAAGCAGAGGCGGTCGCCCGGTCGTATCGTATAAAAAGGCTCTAAAGAAGGAAAAAGTAAAGGCGTTCATCGACTCCTATGACGAAAACGCAGAGAATGTCTATGACGTTAAAATTCTATCGTTTAATAAGGGCGGTTTCGTTTGTGCTAATGCAGATGATGTGGAATTTTTTATGCCTCGCTCGCAAAGCGCGCTTAAAAATCCAAATGGCGCCGTCGGTAAAAATTTCAAGGTAAAGATCATTAAAGTTGATAGAGACGAACAAAGCATTGTAGTATCGCGCAAGAAGCTACTTGATGAGGACCGCAAAGCAAGCAAAGAGGCGATCGAGAAAGTAATCGCTACTGAGGGCATTATCGAAGGCGTCGTAAAAAAAATCACCACCTACGGTATGTTCGTAGACGTAGGCGGCGTGGACGGACTCGTGCACTACAGCGAAATTTCATACAAAGGTCCTGTAAATCCAAGCTCGCTCTACAAAGAGGGCGATAAGGTTCCGGTTAAAGTTATCAAATACGACAACGATAAAAAACATCTCTCTCTTTCGATAAAAGAGGCGATGCCCGATCCTTGGAACGAGATCAAAGATAGCCTGGAAGTGGGCGATACTATCCGCGTAAAAGTAAGCAATATCGAGCCTTACGGCGCGTTCGTCGATCTTGGCAACGACATCGAGGGCTTTTTGCATATCAGTGAAATTTCGTGGGATAAAAATATCAAAAATCCGAAAGATTTTATCAGCGAGGGCGAGGAGCTTGACGTTGAGGTCGTAGAGATCAACCCTAGCGAGCGCAGATTGCGCGTAAGCCTTAAAAATTTACTTACAAAGCCGTTTGACGAGTTCGTTGCTAAGCATAAAGTGGGCGACGTGCTCAAAGGTAGCGTCACTACGATTACAAACTTCGGCGCGTTTGTGAGGATCGACGGTGTAGAGGGACTTTTGCATAATGAAGACGCTTCATGGGATCGCGGCGAGAAGTGCAAAAATTTATTCAAAGTGGGCGATGAGATCGAGGTTAAGATCATTAAGATCGACAAAGATACTCAAAAAATTTCTCTAAACCACAAAGAGCTCGGCGATAGTCCTATTAGCGATTACGCCAAGAGTCACAATCAAGGCGATGTCGTAAAAGGCAAGATCCGCGATATTAAAGAGTTCGGAATTTTTGTCGAGCTTGGAGGCGGTATCGACGCGCTTATCCGCAAGGAAGATCTTGGCAACGTAAGCGTAGATAGCCTAAAAGTAGGCGACGAGATCGAGGCTGCGATCGCTTTCATCGACGAGAAGAAAAATAGAATCCGCCTAAGCGTGCGCAGACTGGCTCATCAGAAGGAGCGCGAGGCGCTAAACGAGATCAATAGCAACGACGACGAGAAGCAAAGCCTAGGGGATCTAATCAAAGATCAACTAAATAAATAATTCCTCCCGCAAGGCACCCCCGCCTTGCGGACCTACTTCAAAAGGTTAAATTTAATGAAAACTATCATAGTCTGCGACGCAATCCACAAAATTGGTTTTGATCTGCTTAAGCAAGAATCGGACGTTAAAGTAATCGACGCTACGAGCGTGCCCAAGAGCGAGCTTTACGGAATTTTAGGCGATGCGGATGTTGCGATCACCAGAAGCTCTACGGCGGTGGATGAGAAATTCCTTGGCGCCGGCACCAAGCTAAAAGCGATCGTGCGCGCGGGCGTGGGCGTCGATAATTGCGACATCGACGGCTGCTCCAAACGCGGCATTATTTTGATGAATGTACCTACGGCAAACACCATCGCCGCGGTCGAAATGACTATGTGCCATCTGCTAAATGCGGCGCGCAAATATGTAAATTCCTGCAACGATCTGAAAATTAATAGAATTTGGAAGCGCGAGAAATGGTACGGCACCGAGCTTTATAAAAAGAGTCTCGGCATCATCGGCTTTGGAAATATCGGTTCGCGCGTGGGGGTTCGCGCGCTTGCGTTTGGGATGAACGTCATCGCCTACGATCCGTATATCGAGCCCGAAAAGGCCACGAAGCTCGGAGTAAAATATACGAAAAATTTCGACGAAATTTTATCTTGCGACTTCATCACGATCCATACGCCGAAAAATCAAGAGACGATAAATATGGTAGGCGAGCCGCAAATAGCGAAGATGAAAGACGGCGTACGCCTAATAAACTGCGCCAGAGGCGGGCTGTATAATGAAAAAGCGCTCGCAAACAATCTACGCAGCGGCAAGATCGCGTATCTCGGCATTGACGTTTTCGACAAAGAGCCTGCGACCGATCACGAGCTTTTGGATATCGAAAATTTAAGCGCGACTCCGCATCTTGGAGCAAATACGCTCGAATCGCAAAGCAATATCGCCCGAGAAGCCGCAGAGCAGGCGATCAGCGCCGCGCGCGGCTTAAACTATCCAAACGCTTTAAATTTGCCGCTTAAGCTCGAGGATCTGCCGCGCGGTATCGAGCCGTATATAAATTTGGTCTCCAAAATGGCCTATCTTGCGGCGCAGATCAACAAAGGCCCGATCAAATCGATTCGCATCGAGGGCAGCGGCGAGGTGGTTCAGTATCTAAAATCGATGCTCGTTTTTGCCATCGTAGGCGCGCTGCACGATTCTTTGGGCGATTCGCTAAATTACGTCAACGCTAAATTTCTTGCGGATGAAAAGGGGATTGAAACGAGCTTCGGCGAGCTTACAAACAGCGTCTATAAAAGCGAGATCGCGGTAAAAATCATGACCGACGAAGCGATCTCAAACGTCGCGGGTACGGTCTTTGACGGAAGCGAGGAGCGCATCGTAAATATCGGCGGATTTAAGACCGATTTTAAGCCGAAAGGCAAGATGATAATCTTTAAAAACACCGACGTGCCGGGCGTTATCAAATCCGTAAGCACGATCCTAGCCGACGAAAATATCAATATAGCGGATTTCCGCTTAGGCAGAGGCGAGGAGGGGGACGCTTTGGCGGTCATTTTGGTCGATTCCGAAGTGCAAAAAAGCACGCTCGATAAACTGGCGGCGCTTCAAACCTGCCTAATGGTGCGCTACGCGGCGCTTTAATCCTTTTCCGCTTAGGAGGCGGAATTTTAAATTTCGCCTCATACAATTCTTTATAATTTAAATTTACAATCCAGCCTACGACGGCGTTTGATGAGGCGACGCGGGAACGCGCGGCAAGGATTTTGGCGGAACTTGAGTACGTGCAGAGCCGGCGCTTGAGGTACGTTGCGGCATGTGTCCGGGCAGATACCTTTTAGCGTGCGGCTTTTGTAAGCGCCGTTTGCGTGTCAAATTTAACTCTAGTCGCGGACTTGTTTTTAAATTTAAATTTCGTCCTTGTGGATCTGTTTTTAAATTTCATCATCGCGGGCGCTGCCGATTAAATTTTGCCGCTATGCAGGTTTGGCACTAAAAGCTAGAGGCTGCGATGCGAAACGCGGTCAAATTTTATAAATTTTTAGACACGGAGGGTGCTTTTGCTTTAAATTTATTAGCGGGTGCTTCATATCTCTAATCGTATCGCCCGTTTAAATTTCGGGCAACTACCGAGCGATTGCGCCGCTGATTAAATTTTACGTTTTGCCGAAATTATGCTTCGCCGAAAAATTCCGCCCGGCCTAAATTTAGTCGATGCAAAATTTCAGCCGCAATGCGCCCTGCTAATTTGTGAGTTTAAGTGTTTCGATTAGGCTTAAAATTTTGCGGATCTGCGTTTGGTATTCGAGCGCGAGCTCTATGCTAGCGGGCCTATCAAAAAGCGTAGTTTCGAAAAGATCCGGCGCGCCTTTTAAAAATAGATATAAACGCTTATCCATAAATACCGCGCTCAAGCTGAACTCGCCGTTCGTTTCGCGATTTATTTCGCGCAGACGCTCCATAAACGCGGGCGTTAGCAAATAGCGCGCTTCTACTTTGTCATCCGCAAACACGCGAAAATCGCGCATAAAATCCACATCGTCCATCATCTCTTTTTCGCCGAAGATCTTGGCGTTTAGCTCCCTACTTACCACTATCGTTTTACCCGAGGTTTTTTTCGCGAGTTCGCAGATCAATACATTGCCGTTAAAGTCCATATAGTTATCGTAGAATATTTTGATCAACGCAATCGCCGCTATGAGCGGATTATCCGTTCCCATGTAAAACCTACTATTACTATGTACCTCGCTGAGGCTAAATTGAATCCCGCAGTGCACGCCCGTAATCCGATCCTCGCTTTCGATCCCAGATTTCCTACCAATTCTAAATTTTTGAAATTCCTCTTCTTGCATACCGGTATAGGGATAATAGTTTAAATCCGCGTTCATATCGTTTATTACGGCGTGGACGAATATCTCTTTGTAAAATTTGTAGTAGCGAATTTCCGCTTCGGTTTTTTGACCGGCGCAATGCAGAAAAAATATCCAAAAGATCGGAAAAAAGATCAGGGCGCCCAAAAATTCGGCAATTTTTATCAGAGGAGTGTCTGCTTTAACGCCGTCTAGAGACATTATTGCGAATAGGACTGTAAAAAAGGCGGCTATACTGAGGTAGCGGTATCTATTAAAAGCTCTAGCGCACGCTTTTTGTTCGGTTAAAGTCTGCGAAACGACATCTTGCAGAGCAGGCGACATATCTATCCTTGATAAAAATTTCGCCAGTATTGTAGCAAAATTTAACGTGATTTATAAAGAGTGAATTCCGCCGCATAATGAATAGCCGAGATCGAAATTTAATTTACGCAGTCCGTGCGGCGTAAAATTTTAAAATCTTACTCTTTGAAATTAGATCTGCACTGGATTTAAAATTTAACGCATTGCATAAACTTATATTTCACGCGAGCCGCTTTTTAAAATTTGCATTAAAACCTTGCGATTACAGTATCCTGAGGGTGTCTGAGATGAAATACATAAAAATCCCGAGCCCGAACATCACGAAAAGCCCCGCAAATTCGATGTAAAGCTTCAAGCTTACGAGCCGCTTCGAGCTTAGCTCGTTTGCCTTCGCGCCGAAAAGTGCGGCTAAAAATATCACGACGCTCATTCCAAAACCGATGAAAAGCGCACTTGCGACGCTAAGCGCGAAGCTTCCGAGGCTGAAGGCAAGTACAAAAATCAGGATCGTACCTGGGCAGGGTACGAGCGCCGCCGCAAGCGCGATAAGCCACTCTCGCCCTCTCTCGCCGCCGCCAGTCGCGCCATTTTGCAGCGAGCGAGACGAGGTTTGGTTTTTGGAATTTGTAGAATTCAAAGTCTGTTTTTGCTTGTTTTGGCTAGACGAGTTTTCCTCTAAATTTGCGGCTAAATTTGAATCTGAATTTAGCTCTGCCGTTGCGGCGTCTAAATTTTGAGTATCTAAATACTGCGCGGATTCGCCGCTTTGAATATTAAATTTAGAAAATTTATAGCTCTTTGACGCTGCGCCAGCGGAATTCCCGGCGTTTGCAAACGCTGTATTTTTTAAGTGCGCGTCCGTCTCTGCGGTGTTTGCGGCGGAAGCGCAAGCGGCGCAGGAGCAGCCCGCATCGTGGCCGGCGCCCGATCTTACGCGGCGAGCTTTGTCGTAGATGATGAGCGCCGTTATAATGATGATCAGAAGCGCCGAAATTTTCGTGGTGATCGAGGCAGAGTTTGCAGAAACTATGCCTGCGACGTTTTGCAGCACGAACATGCTCGCACTTACCAAAACGAGCGCTCCTAAGACGTGCAGAAGCCCGATTTTAAGGGCAAATCCAAAGGCTTTGACGTAGCTGCCGCCATGGGCTAAGAAATAGCTCGCCGTTAGCAGCTTCGCGTGCCCAGGGCCTGCCGCGTGGAAAAAGCCGTATATAAAAGAAAGCGCCAAGACCCATAGGATGGTGCTTGCGCTTGCATGCTCGCTGCTTGCACGAAACGCCGTTTTGAGACTTTTCATAAAATCCATCGTCTTTTGCGCGACAAATCCCAGCGCAGTCTCTTTGTGCTGCTCGCTTGAAATATCGCTGCTACCGGATGCAGCGCCGTTTTTGCTCGCGCTATTTTGCACTAAATTTAAGGAACTCTCCTCGGGCGGAGTCGCAAAATTTTGCGTAGAATTTAAAGAATTATCTCGTCTCGCCGCAAAATTTTCGCCCGCGTCTTTATCTACAGACGCCGCAGAATTTGCGGGACCATCTTTTGCCTGCGCGTCCTTTTTGGCTGTTTTATTAATCTGCGCGAGAGCATCCGAAGCGGCGATATTTTTTTGCGCCTCTGCTGCAGCTTCCGAAACGATATCGCCGACGGATCTTTGGTTCGATCTGCGCGCCGAGCTGGCATTAGGTTTTGTTTGCCTGCTTTGCGCAAGTTTATCCTCTGAGCCCGCAAGACTCTGCTGGCTAGATGCAAGATCATCCTGCGCTAAATCGGAGTTCGGCGCGCCTGAAATTGGCGGTTTTTTATCTGCGATCTTTGGCTTTTCGCCGCTAAATTCTATAAAGGTGGTGGCTAAATTTGAATTAGGCTTCGCTACAAAGCCCTCGCCCAGATTAATGGGCTTATCGTCAAGCATTTTGAAATTGAAAAATCCCTGATCGTCGTTAATGGAAATTTTAAGAACGCGGTTATTTTGCAGCTCGAAGCCGACCTTTTGATCGAACTCGAACACGAGTCTGCCCTTTTTGACGAGGCTTATTGCATTTTTAAAATTTCCCTTAATTTGCGTGCCTACGAGGTTGCTAAGCGCAGGCTTTGCGTTTTTTGGCGCTTGATCGTAGAATTCCGCCTCGCAAAGGTAGTTTTTGGGGGTCAGGTAATCGGTCATCGCCTTAGTTATCTCGGCAAGCTCGCTATTTTCAAGCTTGCCGTTGGAATTTATATCGTAGGTCTGCATTATGACGTCGGTAAAATTTTGAGAGAAAAGCCACGAAAAATGCAGACTCACGATCTTGCCGTCTTGTGCGACAGGGGTAATGCTAACGTGCGCAGTGGGCGTGTATAGGGCGCACAGAGCGCACGCAAATATCCGCGAGCTAAAGATCGCGGATAAAAGTAAAATTTTAATAAATTTCATCAACTACAAATTTTCTCCGAAAACGTCGATCGTCTTTTTCATCGTCTCGTACCAATCTAGCGGCAGCTGATCGATCTCCATCACCTTTGCGCCTGTTTGTGCGGCGATGGTTTGCGCTGCCTTTTTGGAAAACTGCGGTGCGACGAAAATCACCTTGATCTTCTCCTCTTTGGCTTCCTCGATCAGCTCGGCTAAATCCGCAGGCTTAGGCTCTTTGCCCTCCACTTCGACTGCGATCTGCTTTAAATCGTATCGATGCGCGAAATAGCCCCAAGACGGATGATAAACCATAAATTTCTTTCCCTTGACGCCCGCTAATTTTTGCTTTGCGTAAGCGTCCAGCTCGTCAAGCTTTTTGGCAAATTTATCGAAATTTGCTTCGTAAATTTTAGCATCCTTAGGATACTGTTTGGTTAATGCGTCTTTAATATTTTTAGCTTGAATTTTTACAAGCTGCGGATCTAGCCATATATGTGGGTCTAGGCCGCCGTGATGATGATGGTGCTCGTGCGCCTCGTGATCTTTGTCGCCATGCTCATGATGCGCGTCATGATCGTGGTCATCGTGATGTGCGCTATGATCGTGTTCGTCGTGATGGTGGTGCTCTGCCATAGCCATTTTGGTGATGCCATCTTCTGTGCGGATTATCTTCATCTTTGGATACGATGCGGCAAGCTTTGGCAACCAGACTTCATCAAATTCTATACCGACTGCAAAATACAGATCGCTATTTTCTAGCATTTTCATCTCCGAAGGCTTAGGCTCGTATGTGTGCGGATCAGCGCCTTTGCCGACCATCGTATTTACCTGCAAAGTATCGCCTGCGATCTGTTCAACAAAATACTTCGTAGGAAGTATGGTCGTGGTGACCGTAGGTTTGGCGAATACTACGCAACTAGCTGCTAAAAGCGTGAAAATAAGCTTTTTCATAAAATTCCTTTCCAAAAAAATTGCGGAAGTATATCAAAAGCAACTTAGTTGCAACTTAATATAAATTTATCTAAATTTCGCTATCATCGCTTAAATTTTAAAAAAGGCGTAAAATGGATCCCAAAGATTTTTTAGCGAGTCACGATATCGCTCCTACGGCGCTTAGAGTGCAGATCGTGCAGATCCTAAGCGAGAAAAAATGTCCGGTAAGCTACGATGAACTAGTAGAACAAACGGGTGCTAATAAAACCACAATATATCGCAATATAGCGCTTTTGGAAGAGAAAAATTTGATAATTACCAGCGAAAACAATCATAAAAGCTTTTATGAGCTCACCGACGGCGCAAAAGCGTATTTTGTCTGCGAAAGCTGCCATAAAATGGAGGAGATTTCGATGCCAGCTTTGTCACAAAAAAATGTCAAAAGCGTGCTTGTGCGAGGATTGTGCGAGAAGTGTGGCGGCTGAGGCGGGAAATTTAATCAAAAGCGCTCAAGGAAATTTGGCTAAAACGCCAGGGCAAAATTTAACCGATTTTTAACGGATTTTTATAAAACAAACGATATAATCCGAGCGTTTCATATTTTAAAAGGGAAAATTCAGTGAATAAAAACGATACGATAAAAGCAATAGAGAAGTTTGTAAGTTCTCAAGAAATGACGATGTTCCGCCTGAAAAAGGGTATCTACGGCGATGCGATGAAAAATCTTGATCAGGTTTTTACGCCGTATAAGGAGTTTGCCGAGTTTTTCAAAAATCCCGCAAATAGGCTGCAGGAGCTGTTAGGCAACATCGCGTACGAATCGATTTTAAACTACACTGAAGCAGGGCTATCGCATTGCGAGAAGATCCACTCGATCTATTTTGTGGAATCTAAAGGATTTTTCAAAAGTGGGCTAAAGTATATCGAGCCTGATGCGACCGCGAGAGAAAGAGCCAAGAGCTATTACGACAAATTGCTGGAAAATAATGAGAAGCTTAACGAATATATCGATATCGGCTTGCAAAGGCTACATGGCTTAGAAGCGAAGGTTTTCGAGTAGGCTAGGCTAGCTTTGGGATTTGATTTGCGCGGCGAAATTCTATCGCAAATCCTTAGCGCTTAAAATTCTATGATTAAATTTCACACCTTTTACAGATCCACTTATATTATTTAATTCCGCGTTAGCGCCGCTTTTAATTGCGTATATAGCAAATAGGGTGGCTTGAGCAATTCCGTGCCGGCAGGCATTATCCGATACGATCAAAGAAATAATATAAATTTTTAAAGCTCGACGAAGCGGGTTAAAATAAGCAAGCTTGGCTAAATTCCGTGGAGCGACTAAAAAGCAAGCTCTAACATAAACTAGCGCTTAGTTGGAGGTATGAATTTAAAATTTCGTGGCTAGCGTGAACGGGAATTTAAAATTCTAGCGCTATTTCAGATTCCTTCAAAATACGGAATTTTAAAGTGGGTATTGCGCCCGCAATAAGCAAAGCACAAGATTTGAAATTTTCTAAAAAATGTTCGCTGCGAAGTAAAATTTAAGAGCCAGGCTGCAAGGCGATGCAGCATAAATTTTAATTTGCTCTGTAGCGCAAAACGAATTCAGCAAGAGATATCTTTGGAAGCGGAAGGGGGGGCGATAGAGAGCCGAGACGAATTATATTTGATTGCGCTAATACCGCAGTCGGTATATGCAGTGATGAGTCGATGCGTAAAAATTATTTAGTGGTGTCAATATGGTGAAGCGTGCGATGTAAATTTTAACTCGTTTTGGCGCGCTGTTTTAATATCTCTATCATGCGAGGCAAATTTAGGCGGTTAAACTTATTGCGATTAGAAAATTCTAAACACGGATTAAAGCTTGGCGGCGAAATTAGCCTTGCTAGCACTCTGCTGCATCTTAATTTCGCCGCAAGCAACTTTATTTATCTGCCTTTTCGGCTTTATATTGCGCTAGCAAGCTGCCTAGCTCATCTTTTATGCGAAGCTTTTCTTTCTTCATCGCATCGATCTCCAGATCGCTCATATGCACTCTGCCGGCTTGTGCGTCGGCGATCTTGTGATCCAGCTCGTCGTGCTTCTCAAAAAGCGAATCAAATCGCGCGTTTTTGCCTTTTAACTCAGTGATTAAATCTCTGTACTCATGAAACATGCTTTACTCCTTTGAAAAATTTATTCAAGTATATCAATAAAGCGCTTAAAACCTAATTTCAGCTATCAAATTTAGACTGAATTTCACGCATGAGATTCCAGATTTTAAGAGGTAGAATTTTTAGCCTTTAAAAATTTAAAACAGGCAAATTTAAATGATAAAATTTTAAGAGCAGAGCTTTAAAGCCCTGCTGCTATTCGCTATTTTCGAGACGAGATTTTTAGGTTATGAAGCGAGCTGTGAATCTTTATGATCTATAATCGGCGTTGATTTTTACGTAGTCGTAGCTAAGATCGCAGCCGTACGCGCTAAAATCGCCCTCTCCGAGCCCCAAATCGCACCAGATCGTAAAGCTTTTTTGCTGCATTACGGCGTGGGCCGCGGCCTCGCGCGCGGCGTCCAGCTCGCGATTTTGCGCGTCATAAAGCAGTACGTCGTCGTATTTTATACGCAGCTTTTCTTCATCGCATTCGATGCCGCAGGCGCCTATGGTCGAGGCTATGCGACCCCAATTCGGATCTTCGCCGAAGATCGCCGTTTTAACAAGCGGCGAATTGCTTAGCGCCTTCGCCGCCCTGCGAGCGTCTTCGGCATTTGCGGCGCCGCTTACCCTAAATCGCACCAGCTTGGTTGCGCCTTCGCCGTCTTTTACAAGCATTAGCGCAAGCTCGCGCGTCAGGGCGTTTAGTGCGGACGCGAAGGCATCCTTTTCGTAAGCGCATTTAGCGCTGCTGCAGAGCATAATCGTATCATTTGTGGAGGTGTCGCCGTCGACGCTTATGGTGTTGAAACTCTGCTCCGCTGCCTTTTTTAGCAGCTCGTCCATATCAGCGCGCGGGATTTTTGCATCGGTTAGAACGAAGCAGAGCATGGTCGCAAGCGTGGGATTGATCATACCCGCGCCCTTGCAAACGGCCGCGATGTGAAATTTCTCGCCGTTTTCTAAAGAAATTTCATACGCAAGCTCTTTTTTTATCGTATCTGTCGTCATGATGGCGGTGGCTAGGGCGTCTGAGTTTCGCGCCGAGAGGTTAAAATTTTGCGCGGCGGCGATAATTTTTTCCTTTTTGAGGCGGTAGCCGATGACGCCGGTGGAGCTCATAACGGGGTTTATCAGAGCGGTCTTTTTGCCAAGTTCGCTAAAAATTTCATCGATATCGGCGATGCCTTGCTCCCCGGTCATCGAGTTTGCGTTTTTAGAATTTACGAGGATAAAATTTGTTTTAAGCTCCCCGCCCGCGCGCTCCTGTGCCCTTTTGAAATGCCTAATCGGCGCGGCTTGAAATTTATTGCTCGTAAAGATCGCGCTTATGGCAAAGGGCTCATCTGCGCGGATAAATCCCAGATCGTTCCCCTGTTTTTTAAAACCCGAATTTACGCCGTCAAAATAAAAGCCCTCGACATTCTGCAAGCCGCCCTCGAGCTTAGTGATTTTAAACATATCTCATCTCCTGTGGCTTGTATTTGCTGCGGATGAGTTTTTTAGTGTTGCGGATGCCCTCTGCCGTGCCGATGACTAAAAATTTTACTCCAGTACCGATGAGGTAGTCGCCATCTGGCATCGGGATGAAACGGCTGTTGGGCTCTTTGATTCCCACGACGTCGGCGTTTGTAAGATCGCGCAAGCGAGTTTCTTTTAGGCGCTTGAAGCGGATCCACGAAAAATCGGGCACCGTGATCTCCTCGATATCGATAAGCGAGTCTTTTTTATACAAAAATCGCTCCAAAATGTTTTCCATATCAGGACGCACGCTGATCGCAGAGAGCCTTTGTGCAGCGAGTTTGGATGGTGAGACGATAGAATTTGCGCCGAGTTTTTTTAGCCTCTCGGTGTCGCTGTCATCATCGCTATTTGCCATGATGAAGTAGGGGGTTATGCGACCAAGCTCCTTTTCGTATAGGCGCACTAGCGAGATTATTGCGATATTATCGGCTAAATTTGGACTTAGCGTGATGACGGATTTTGCAGATGACAGATGCGCTTTTAGCATCGTGGTTTCTACGTGCGGCTCGCCTACGATGAAATATGGATAGCGGTTTTCCTCGGCGATTTTGGCTAGAGCGGGATCGGGGTCTATTACCACGAAAGGCAGATGATTTTCGCGAAACTGCTTGGCAAGCTCGGCGCAGTAGATGTTGTTGTAACAGATAATGTAGTGGTTTTTGAGCCTTGCGATGTTATTGATCATTCGTTGCTCCCTAAGTAAATTTTGAAGTTTGCCGTTTTTTATGACCTCGACGACGACGCCCAGGCAAAACGAAAAGGTTCCAAAGCCCATGAGGATGAATAAGACGGTAAAAATTCTACCCGCCGGCGATATGGGCGCTACTTCGGTAAAACCTACCGTCGTGAAGGTCATGCCTGCTTGATAAAAGGCGTCTACGAGCGAAAAGCCCGCTATAAAGACATAGCCTAATGTGCCGATTAGCATCATCAGCACGATGGTTATCAGCGGTAAGCGAAAAGGGCGTAGCTGGTCGTAAATTTCTGTATAGAGGTTGATGTCCGGCTTAGTCGAGCCGGACCAGTCGAGGAATCGCTTGATCTTGTCCAAAACAGACATAAATTCCTCTTTAAGAGGTTATTTTGATTGTTTTTTCATAGTTCGTAGAGTTGAGGCGGCTACTTTGATTCGTCTGGTTGAGCCGTCTTCTAGTTGAACGCGGATGGTGCGTAGATTGACCTGGAATTTCTTTTTGGTCCTGTTATTTGCGTGGCTGACGTTGTTCCCTACCATCGCACCTTTGCCGGTGATTGCGCATCTTCTTGCCATAATAAATCCTTGATGATTAAAATAAATGGCGATTATATCGAAAAAATTTCAAATTATGCTTAAAATCCGCCGCGGTTTAAATTTAGCGAAATTTATGACAAAACTAAGTAAAATTCCGCATTTTGAAATTTTAAAGGAATCTTAATGTATGTCGCACCCAGCATTTTATCGGCGGATTTCGGAAGGCTTGCGGAGGAAATTCGCGCAGTCTGCGAAGCGGGCGCCGATCTCATTCACGTAGATGTGATGGATGGGCATTTCGTACCCAATCTCACGATCGGACCGCTCGTAGCAAGCGCCGTGGCAAAGGCAAGCAGTAAGCCTTTAGACATCCATCTGATGGTTAAAAACGTGCCGTTTTTCGTCGATCTTTTTTTGCCGCTAAAGCCGAAATTTCTTAGCTTCCACATCGAGGAGGAGCAGCATCCTCTGCGACTCATAGATCATATACGCCGCAGCGGCGTCTCGCCCGCGGTTGTGCTAAATCCGCACACTCCGCTTAGCGCGCTGGAGTTTATTTTGGGCGAGGTCGATATGGTGCTTTTAATGAGCGTCAATCCGGGCTTTGGAGGGCAGAAATTTATCCCCTCGGCGCTTGAGAAAATTAAGCAGCTGCGCGATCTGATCGATCGCAAAGGCGCAAAATGCCTCATCGAGGTCGACGGCGGCGTAAACGGGCTGAATATCGCAGATATCGACGAAGCGGGCGCCGACGTCGTGGTGGCGGGCAACTACATATTTTCTTCAAACGACTACGCGGAGGCAATCCGTGCGCTTAAAATTTAGGCGCGGCATAGGGGTAAAATTTTGACGCATAGAATCGAAAATCTCATAAATTTACTGGCTCAAAAGAGCATAAATTATTACGATTTTATCTCAAAAGCAAGCGATATTGCCGAAATTACCGAGCTTTTTGAGCCCAAAGACCTCTCGATGTGGCGGGCGCTGGGTATAGAGATAATAAAGCTAGATAGCGGCAAAATCACGCTCAAGACCCGCGAGACGGACATTTTGGATGAAATTTTTTGCTTCGTAGACATCGAGACGAACGGCGGGCTCTCAAACGGCCAGATCATCGAAATCGGCGCGATAAAAACGCGCGGCACGCAGGAGCTCGATCGCTTCGAAAGCTTCGTTTACGCGCCCGTCGTGCCCGAAAATATCACGGAGCTTACGGGGATCTGCGCGGACGACCTTGTGGGCGCGCCGCCGCTAGCTAGCGTGCTGGAGCGGTTTAGGCTGTTTTTAGGCGATAGCGTTTTTGTGGCGCACAACGTCAAATTTGACTACGGCTTCATCGACGCAAGCCTGCAAAAATGCGGCTTTGGGATGCTTTTAAATCGCAGGCTCTGCACCGTCGAGCTCGCGCGCCGCACGATCGAGGCACAAAGATATGGGCTGGGCTCGCTAAAAGAGCTTTTAGGTGTGCAAAACGTCCACCACCGCGCACTTAGCGACGCTGTTTCCTGCTTTGAAATTTTCAAATTCGCGCTCTCGCGGCTGCCGTGGAGCGTGCAAAGTACCGAGGATCTGATACTTTTTAGCAAAACCGCAAAAAGCCTGGCTTTGCCTAAGCCGCAGATTTCGGAGCGCGGCGAGGGCGAAATTTTATAAACCGCGCGCCGAATTGAGAGATGAAATTTTAGCGAAATTTCTCGCCGCCGTTTGAGAGGTAAAATTTGCGCTTTTAAGCGGCGGCGCTTTAATCTACGCGGATTGCGGTAGCGTAAATTCGATCCGAGCGATTTTGGGCGGTGCAAATCGGCGCGTATGGACCTGGATTTTGAAATTTTACCCTTGCCGTAGCGATTGAATGCGCACAAATCGCGGCGGCGCAAATTTATAGCGCTACTGCGGCGAGATGTGATTGCGAGCGAACCGAAACGGCGCGAATTTAAGCAGGCGTGGTTTTAAATCGCATTGCGATTACACCGGATTTAAGTGCAAATGCCCGCAGCGGCGCCCTCCACGTATGCCGGCTAGGCGGATCATGCGATTTTAATTTGCTCGGGCGGGTGCGGCAGCGAGCGCTCGCGGAGCCTTTTTGCTTTCGCGAATTTGATTTTTGCGACGATAAATTTTGTGCCCGTCCGCAGTTTTACAAACCTTGCTTCGGGCGAATTTTATGAGCACTTGCAGTCGCGTGGATGCGTCCGAAGCGTCGCGCGCTTTAAATTTTAAATTTAGCCTAGGCGCGCGAATTCGATGCTTGAAACTCTAAAATCAATAAATTTTGCCCGCGCCTGCGCGTCTTTGCGTCCTAAAAGCGATAAATTTAGCGTGTCCGCACCGCCACGGCAGATACGCTAGGCGCGAGGGTTTTCTGCATTTGTCGCTTGGAATTTTGATATTTGATTTTAGCTTGACGACCTGATCGGTACGTGCCCGTGCTGAAAATTTTAAAATGGAGCTTTATAAAATTTTGCGGCGCCGACCAAAAATAAAATTTTATAAATTTTTATCGCAAAATACAGCGCGATCGGAGCAAATTTAACGCAAGCCCAGCTCTGTCGTAGCGGCGCAGGGCGGTTGCATCCGCACTAAATTTAGCGATAAGCAAATCCGCGATCTTAATAATACGAATTTGCGCAGACGCAGCCCGCCTCTCATCAAAGCGTCATCGGAAGGCTGACGGGCTTTGCGAGCAGGCGAAATAATGCGCCGCCGTCGGCCGCCGTCATCTTTGCAAGAAGCGCGATCTTGCGATTGAGCGGCCTTTTTCACCTCAAGACGGACATATCGCGGGCTAAAATTCGAAACGGAATTTCATAAGACGGATCGCTACTTTTAAATTTATGTTGCAAATCTCATAGACTGCGAATACAGCGGTTAAATTTTAAAATTCTGTCTGTCTTAATCATGCCTTGAGGTATGTATTGCGAGGGTCCGCGAGCCGCTTGATTGAAAAATGAGTTTTAGATCGCGCCTTGCGTATGTATCGCGCGGTAAAATAAATTTTTGCGCCGTAAAATTTCGCGCCGCTGCGTTACTGCTGAGCCACTCGCCGTCTTACCTCCTGTCCTATTGCTCCGTATTTTCAAACGCGCTAGAATTTCGGCAAAGCTCCGCTTTAATACAAAATTATCTGCTTACCCGTGGTCTATGGTGGATGAAATTTTGCCGCCCGTATCAAGCCGCGTATAGTATTTACTTGCCGCGCATGTACGTCATAGCCCGTATCCTCCTCTTGCCGCAAGCCGCCGCTTTACTAACGTCCATCGTTGTAGGCTCTCGCCTGCTTCTTCGCGTATATTTTTGCGCCTTGTAAGCTGCGCGTCACCGCATCTGCGTCAATATCACGCCGTGCCTTTAAAGCACGCAAATAATTTCGTTTCTTCGCTGTTCTCGCCTCCTGCCGCACTTTGTCGTGTTTGTCTGCTGCAAGCCGTCGCCGCCTTATTTCGCAACCGCACCTGCCACGCATGTATACCGCGCTCGATGTAAGCTTTAGCGGACGCGCCTTAAAATTTCAGCCCAAAAAGCCTTATTTAGCGCCGTGCCCTAGCAGAAACAATCTCACCGCTTGTTCGGCGACGCGGGCTAAATTTTGTGTTGCGGTCTCTTTTTCCATCGCGCGCTCAAGGCTCATAGGTTCGTTTAGGATGCAAAAAAATGCGCCTATGCCTCGCTCATTACAGCTGCCGGCACAGGGCGAGATACCGCCTGCCAGCGCGATTACGGGCACGCCGTAGGAAGCGGCGATCTTCGCGACGCCGCAGGGGGTTTTGCCCATCGAGCTTTGAAAATCTAGCCTTCCTTCGCCTGTGATGACGAGCTCGGCGCCTTTCATATCGCGATCCAGTCCGATCTCTTCGGTAATGATGTCGATGCCCGGCTTAAGCGTCGCGTTTAGAAAGCTCACGAAGCCAAAGCCCAGCCCGCCGGCGGCTCCTGCTCCGGGACTATTCCAAAGCTCGCGTCCGAGGTGCTTGCTTACGACGCTTGCGAAATTTATAAGCCCTGCATCGAGCTGCTTTACCATCGCCGCATCCGCGCCCTTTTGCGGAGCGTAAATATATGCTGCGCCGTTTTCGCCGAAGAGCGGATTATCCACGTCGCAGGCGATGAGAAACTCGCATTCTTTAAGATGCGGCAGCACCGAAGTGTAATCTATCGTGGCGAGTTTAATCAGATCCTCGCCTGCTCCCGCAAGCTCTGCGCCATTCGCATCTTTAAATTTAAAACCAAGCGCGCGCAGCATACCCATACCCGCGTCATTCGTAGCACTTCCGCCGATGCCGATGATAAACTTTCGCGCACCGTGCGCAATCGCATGCGCTATCATCTCGCCAAAGCCATAAGTGCTCGTTTTTAGCGGGTTGCGGCGCGATTTTTCGATGAGCGGCAGACCCGATGCGGACGCCATTTCTAAGATGCCTAGCTCGCCTTTTAAGGCGTAGCGCGCGGGCGTTTTTTCGCCTAACGGGTTTGCTACGATGACGTCCATGAACCTAGCTTTTAGCGCGTCGGCAAGGGCTTCAACGCTTCCTTCGCCGCCATCTGCGATAGGTTTGACGAGCACTTCGCAACCTAGCTTTTCGATGCCTGATTTTACGGCGTTGCCCGCCTCAAGCGAACTAAGCGAGCCCTTAAACGAGTCGATCGCGACTAAAACTTTCATATTTTTCCTTTAGCTGGTATTTTAAAATTTTGGAATTTTACAGTGCGTAGGCTAAATTTACGATGACAAGACTGAAGCAAGAGTAGAATTTTAAAATCTCGTTGCCGAATTTATGGGGCAAATTTTAAATTTCATGTCGTGGAATTTTAAAATTTTGCTCCTTGAGGCTTTGTGTGTAAATTTAAAACTTCGCTATACGAAATTTTAATACTAGGGCATTTGCGCGGTACGGCTAGCTACGTAAATTTAAAGAATTTTATGTAGCTAGCCACTGGTAGATACCGTATTGCACTCTGCACTGATTTAGCGCGGTAGCGGCTAGAATAAGCTAACCTAGATCAAAAACAGCGACAAAACCCACACGCTGATCATGCCCGTAATGCCCATAATTAGGGTTAGCATGGTCTGTGTGCGGTAGCCTTGCTGCGGGTTCATCTTGCTGAAATTCGTAACGACCCAGAAGTAGCTATCGTTAGCGTGCGAAACGGTCATCGCGCCCGCTGCGATCGCCATTACGACGAGTGCGCCGGACATTTCGGAGGTGAAGCCCAGCACCTGCATCAGCGAGCCGTCTGCGTTAAATGCGCCCATAATCGAAGCTGTAGTGATGATCGCCACGGTGGAGCTTCCTTGCGCTGTTTTTAGGACTGCCGAGATTAAGAACGGGAAGAAAATCCCCGCGGCTTTAATCGCGGTCGCATTGTCCTTGATGTAGGTTACGAAGCCGGCGTCGGTGATTACCTTGCCTAGCACTCCGCCCGCTGCGGTGATGAAGAGGATCGGGCCTACTATCTTTAAGGATTCGTTGGTGATCTCGCTAAATTCGCCTAGTTTGCCGGTTTGTGCGAGCAGAAATACCGCAAAAACTACGCCCAAGGCTAGCGCGATGATAGGATTTCCTAAAAATTGCGAAATTTCGCCCGCAAATCCGCCTACTTTTAAGATCTTGGCGACGGAGCCCAGCGCCATAAATAGGATCGGCACCAAAATAGGGGCTAAGCTCAAAAATCCGCCTGGCAATTTGCCGTATTGTTTAAGCAGATCGTCGTAGCTTTTTGCGATGACTTCATTCGCTTCGGCCTCGCTTATATGCACGCTCTTGGCGACTTTTTTAGAAAAAAAGTATGTAGCGATCAGCACCGGCAAGGACACTACCGCGCCCATTGCGATTACGAGCAGTAGATTGCCGCCTAGACCTACGGCGCCTGCTGCGGCGATCGGTCCGGGAGTCGGCGGGATGAATACGTGCGAGGCGTAGAGTCCGCCCGAGAGCGCTACTGCAAGAGCGACCGGATTTTCGCCGATTTTTTTGCTGATAGCTTCTCGGATCGGATTTAATACGACGAAGCCGCTGTCGCAAAATACGGGGATACCCACGATCCAGCCCATTATGAGCATCGCAAGCTCGGGGCGCTTTTGTCCGACTACGTTTACGACCATATCGGCGAGTTTGAGCGCCGCGCCCGTCTTTTCGAGCACGGTGCCGATGAGCGCGCCGAAGATTATGACGATACCGATACTCTTAAACGTGCCGCTGAATCCGTCGCCGATAATCGCGGGGATCTTGGCTAGCGGTATGCCCGCGACGATCGCGAGCGCCAGGGAGATAAGCATTAGCGCCAAAAACGGGTGAACGCCTGCTTTGGAGATCAAAAAAATCATCACGACGACCGCTATGGCGAAGCAGATGATTAACGCAACACCGCTCATAAAAGCTCCTTGAATGGATTTAATTTGCCCGCAAGCGGTTTAAGCTTAAGCTCCGTTTGCGCCTCAAATTTAATGCGGTAATTTTAGCGAAATTTTAATATAAAGCAAGAAAGGCGGCGTTAAATTTATGGAAATTTATGATTTATGCGAAAATGATGGACTGGCTAGCGGAGTTTATCAGTTGGAATTTATCGGTGCCGCACGGCGAGAGGCGGTTTAAATTTTAAAATTTTCAGCGTTTGCTTTGATACGCTCCGCGACGGTGGAAATTTTATCTGCCGTCGTAGCACAGCAATGGGGCGCTGCACTTGCGTCTTACACGTAAGTTTGGCAGCTAAAGGGCGTGAGCTACGCGGACGGCTTTGCGGCGCTTGCTGCTGCGGCAGCGGCGACCAAAGGCGTAGTATCGGCGGCGGCAGCGATGAGGCAGCGGTGGCGGGACTTTTGATATACAATCAGCGATGATAGAATTTTTGATCGTAATACTTGCAGCGGCGATAAAATTTTAATTGAATAGGTGTCGGCAGAAGCGGCGTCTGAATTTTTTTAAAACTATTGGCGCAGCAGCGAAATTTTGATTTTAGCGGCGCCAGAGGAGCTTTTTTAAAAGATCAAATTTTAATCAAAGGCAAAAGCGGCGTCGGTGGAGCTTCGATCAAAACGGCGCATAGCGGCTCGGATAAAAACCGGCGGCAATGCCCGATCTTTAAAATTTTAATCGAAAATGCTCGGGATGCTAGAATTTCTAGCGACAATCTTAGCTCACTCGAGTTAAAATTTTGATCGAGAGTATCTGGCGATAGAATTTCATTCAAAGCTAGCAATAGTGAAATTTTACTGCTTCGAAAACGGCAGGAATTTTACTATTTGAAGGCAACGGGAGGGAGGGGGGGGGATTTACAGCTTTTTATATGATTTTTCCGCGAGTTTGCCATGATCCTTTCGCGATTTTTTAAAATTCCAGACGGTATTTGTGCAGTTTATATGTGACGAAATTTTCCGGTTCGTGAAATTTATAGAGCAATTTAAATTTACACAGTCGCCTAAATTTATAAACTAGCGCCTCTTTTTGAGCGCTCTTTGCGCGTGTAAATTTTAATCGACAGCTCTATCTAATCCGCAAAATTTTAGTTTTTGAAATTTTATAGATTTTCGAGCTTGCGTTTTGGCTGAAATTTTGATCCACGACCTCGTCCGCCGCAGCTTTCGCCCAGGCTTCGTCGAAGTTTTGCCCGTTTAAATTTGCGCTACTGGAGTAGAGCCAGTCAAATTGCCTCAAAAACTCCTCATGAGCGCACTCTTTTACGACGCGCACGGCGGTGCCGTTCGGATATAAAAAGGTCGTTTTTCTCGCGCGGCGCACTAAATTTTTAAATTTAGCGGGCACGCGAGCGAGATTTTTTAGCTCGCTAAGCTTAGCCGTTGTTATGAGGCAGGGTTTATCCGCGGCTCGGCGTTTTAGCGCGTTTATCTCGCGAAAATCCTTGCTCAAAAATCCCGCCGTCGTATCGGTCTGCGCCAAATAGATCATCTCTTCTCCAAATTTACGCCTTTTTCCTATCTTTAGCCAGCAAAAATATGCACGAGATGATGAGCGTAAAGCCGGCAAAATCAAGAAACACGAACTCCGTCCCCAGCCAAAAATAGGCAAACGCCGCGGCGCTCACCGGCTCGATGCACGCGATCATGCTCGCCCTGCTCGCGCCTATTATCTTTAGCCCCGTCATGTAAAAGCTAGACGCGCATATCGTGCCTAAAATCACCACCGCGACAAGCACCGCAAAGCCGTCCGCATCGCTCACGCCGCCTAGCTGCCAAACCCGCGTGTAAAGCGCAAGCGCACCGCCGCCGATAACCATACCCCAGCCTAAATTTAACGGGACGGGGTATTTTTGATTTAGCTTCGTTGGGATGAGACTATAAATCACGACGCCAAGCGCGCTAATCAGGCACCAAACCAGCGCCTCCGCGCTGATAACCAGCGAGCCAAGATCGCCGTGGGTGGCGAGCAGCACGACGCCCAGCACCGCGAAAATGAGCGCGATGAGCTCGACCTTTTTAGGCACGCGTCGTTCTAAAAAGCAAACGACGGCAAGGATGAGCGCGGGCGCGGAGTACTGGATCGCGGTCGCGACGGCGGCGTTTGAGAGCTCGACACCGCAAAAGTACGAATACTGCGTCATCATAAGCCCAAAAAACGCGTAGATGAGCAGCTGCGGCAAAAGCACGCGATCTTTTAGCGGCGCAAAGGCTAGGCGCGGCGAGCGAGCGACATAATACGCTACCATCGCAAGCCCCGCAAGGCTCAGGCGGTAGGGCACGAGCCAGTCGGCGCTGACGCCTTTTTGCGTGAACAGATACTGCCCGCAAACACTGCTAAATCCCCATAATACGCCGCCAAGAAGCGTGATGAAAACGCCGAAAAATTCGTTCTGTGATCTCATTTGCCGCCTTAAATTTAAAGCCAAAGTATACAAGCTTTATGCTTAAGCTGGGGTTAAATTTGGGGATTTGGCGCGGCGCGATGAGCAAGGTAGGCGGAATTAAATTTAGACAAATGTAGCAAAAATAGGCAAAGATTTAAATTTGTGTGCGTCCGAACGCAATACGCGACGACTAAATTTTGACGAAATCGGCGAGAATTTTAAATTTGAGCGGATGGATAAGGAGGGCATTGCAAAATAATCTTCGAAGTTGTATTGTAAATTTTGAACGCGACAAGATGAGTGAAAATATCGCGCAGCTATATGAGGCGGTTTTAAATTTAATCGCACGCAAACTCCCGTCCTTACTTCATGCCTTACATTCGCAGCTTTTTAAGAATCGGCTCAAGCCACAGCTTGGAGTTTCCTCTTGCTCGCAAGCTGCTTTAGCGGAGTGAAAAAGACGGGTAGCAAACGCGGCGAATAACAAATAGCCTGCGAAGCTTAAAATTTTAAAACTAGCAACGTATATTTCTTTTGCGGTTGCAAATTTGCGAAGCAAAAAGCGCACTAAAATTCAATGCTTAAATTTTAAAACTTCAAACTCTCTTGTTCTAATAGTCGCAAATCCACAATCTTTCGCCTAAATTTGGCGAAATTCGCGTCCAGATCGCGTTTGCGTTTTACGGCGATATCTATAAACTCGTCCTCTTTTTCGATACCTACAAATTTTCGTCCTAGTAAATTCGCAGCTACGCCGGTCGTCGCAGAGCCTGCAAAAGGATCACAAACGACGCTATTTTGAGTGCTCGCCATTAAGATTAACCGCACCAAAAGCGGCAGCGGTTTTTGCGTCGGATGTTTGCCGCACGCCTTCTCCCACGGTGCGATCGCGGGCAAGCTCCATACGTCGCGCATCTGCTTGTTGCCGTTTAGCTTTTTCATTAGCTCGTAGTTGAAAATATGCTTAAATTTCTCACTTTTTCTTGCCCAGATGATCTGCTCCGAGCCGTGCGTGAGATAGCGGCAGCTAAAATTCGGCGGCGGATTGGTCTTCGCCCACGTGATGACGTTTAGAATTTTATAGTCCAGCTTTTGCAGCGCCCGACCGATTGAAAATATATTATGATACGTCCCGCTTATCATTACGCTGCCGTTGTTTGCGAGTGCATCTTTGGCGAGCGCGAGCCATTCGAGATTAAATTTATCTATCTCGTCGATACCGTAGCTTTTGTCCCACTCGCCCTTGTTTACGCTTACGATTTGCCCGTTTTGAATACTGAGTCCATCGTTTGAGAGAAAATAGGGCGGATCGGCAAAAATGAGGTCAAACTCGCCTTTAAATTTAGGCAAAATATTGAAGCAATCGCCTTTAAAAAGCTTAAAATCATCGGCTAACTTAAACATTTTTAAGCTCTTTTATAAAGTAATAAAGCGTGGCGAGATTATAAATTTTAACGCTTTTGTAGGCTTCTTCCAGTTTGTTTTTAGCCGCCAGCCACCCCTGTCCGTCGGTTATCCAGATAAATTTAAATCCGCCACAAAGCGCGATCTTTTGTGCTATTTCGATATAAGACCTTGCGACTTCATTTAGCTTCGAGCCGCCCGTGCCGTAAAAATTCGCCTCGATCAGATATGTTACGCCGCCTATGCTAATGACGAAATCGAAAATCTTTTGATCGCTTCCTAAATTTAGAGCAAAATTCCTACTGCTGACCTCGGTTTGAAAGCAGATATTTTCACTTTTAAGATACTCTGAAATCGTTCGTGCGAAATTTACGCCTCCGCGATTTTTTCGCGCATTTGTATCGAGTCCAACTTCCACGCCAAATACGTAATCGTGCAAATTTTTAACCTTTCCGTCCGTAAAAATTTTATCTAGTCCGCTTTCTTGGCAAAACTCATAAATTTTTTCGGGACTTTTAAAATACGTTCCGAGTTTCGTTAGCTCACCGCTAGTCGCTATCACGTCCGTGTTTTTATCGCGAACGGCAATGAGTAAATTTAACACATCGAAACACCATTTGTTTTGCCCGAAAAGAGTGAAAATATCTGTTTTCAAATCCTTTGAACCGAGTAAAAAATCAAGCGTGTGGAGCTTAATAGAAACGGCTTTTAGATTTTTGCCGCATTTTTCAAAGTCGGTAAAGTAGTCAAGGCTTGCATTTGTTTTTCTAAGTGAGCGTAAAAAGTCATCGAATTTCGTTAAATTTGGTTCCATAAATTTCCTAAATTTCAGTTTTCGGCTCGTCCGCGATCGTCGCTTTAAAGTCCGCGCAGACGAAGTTCTCTGCACTCAAAACGATCTCGCAATTTTCGTAAGCCGTCCGCGCGATCTTACACGCTTCTTCTTTATTTTTCGCTTTAATCACGACCTTTTTCGCCAAAGTTTCGGTGATCTCTACTTCAAATTCTTTCATCAAACCCCCATTTTTACTTTCGTGCTCTCGCTTTCTAAGTCGTATTGTTTAGCGATACTTTCGTAGCTCGCAAATTTCACGTTACCGGCAATATCTTTGTATATCGACGCGCTTATCACGCTTTGAAACTGCCTCAACCTGCCCTCATCCGCGACGATAAACATTTTGGCGTTAAAGTCCTGAAGTTCGTAAAATTTATTGAGAGAATTTTTAAAGTCCGTCGAGTGCTCAACCTCGAAAAACGCGTAAGGTAGATTTCGCTCGTTAAACCAGATCGCATCGACGCTGCGCGCCTTGTTTAGTATGCTCGGGTAGGCAAATTCGTAAATCGCCTTTAGCGAAGTGAGGTCGTCCAGCTTTTTGCTTGCGACGAAGCTTTTATTTTTATCCTGTGGCGGCACATAGGTTTGAAATTTGCGCAGGTTGCCGATCTCTACGATAAGGCCTTGAAAATAGGAGTGAGTGAAGCTATCTCGCGGATTCGCGCCACTTTCAAACTCTTTTAAAATTTGCGTCTCAAGCGACTTTAAGCCCCAAAGACCCGGGCGAATCTTAAAAAACTCTGCATTTTCTTGGACGATACGCCGTATAGAAGCAAATGGCGTTTTCGCCGACCACGAACTAACGTCGGTCGCAGAATAAAGTTGCGATAGAGTCGCTGCACCGCCAAGCTCTATCATCGCCGCTATCACGAAATCTTTTTGTTTCATCTTTGCTCGTCCGTTTTTGTTGTCGCTAGCGCTCGGATAAAATTTAACTTCATATTAAACAAGCCTTCGCCTCGGACGCAGACGAAATTTGCAGGCGGGACGGTTAAAATTTGCGGCACCTGCTTTGGCGCGTAAAGCTGTCTAAACTCTTTTTTAAAATCAAACATTTTATTCCTTTTGCGAGGTAAATTTCATAAAATTTTGCGCTAGAAGCGGAGCTGAATTTTAAACGGTCATAAAATTTTACAGCATTACGCGATCGCGCGTATGCGAAATTCTACGAAATTTTACGCTTTTGCAATATTGCAAGAAATTTTACCGCAAGCGCGTCAATGCGTCGCTACGCAATAAAATTTCACGCTGCCTCAAACGGGTATGAAATTTACCGCAATGATTTTATAAATTTAACGTGTGCGGATAGATTTTGTGCAGGTGAAATTCGCACGGGTAAAATTTCGCACTGCTACAAATATTTTAAAATTCCGCCGAAGCGTGCGGCTAAAGCGGCTAAATTTAAAGCGGCTAAATTTAAAGCGGCTAAATTTAAAGCGGCTAAATTTAAAGCGGCGTTTTATTTAGACCAGCGCCAGCTTCAGCACCTCTTCGATCCGATCTACCAGCGTTATTTTCAGATCATTTTTGACCTCGTCCGGGATCTCCGCCAGGTCGCGCTCGTAGTTTTTGCGCGGGATCAAAACCTCGGCGATTTTGGCTTTGTGCGCGGCGATGAGCTTCTCCTTAAGCCCGCCGATCGGCAGCACTTTGCCGCTTAGCGTGATCTCGCCCGTCATCGCTAGATCGGCGCGCACCTCGCGCTCGCTTAAAATCGACGCGATCGCCGTGCTCATCGTGATGCCCGCGCTCGGTCCGTCCTTCGGCGTCGCGCCCTCGGGTACGTGGATGTGAAGGTCGAATTTATTATAAATCTGCTCGGAATTTTGACCCTCGGAATTCTCCTCCACGCCTAAATTTTGTGCCGCCGCCGAGCTCTTAGATGCGCCGCCATTTGCGCGCAATGCGGAGTTTTTGCTGGCGCGTGAGGCTTTTTCTGTGCCCCCTTTCGCGTCTTGAGCCGCTTTGAGCTTGCCCTCGTCGATCAGCACCTTCACGACGCTAAAGGCGATCTGCGCGGATTCTTTCATCACGTCGCCGAGCTGGCCCGTGATCGTCATCGCGCCCTTGCCTTTGATCTTGACCGCCTCGATCTTGAGCACGTCGCCGCCTACCGCAGTCCACGCAAGCCCGTTTACGATGCCGATTTGATCGCGCTTTTCAACCTCGTCGATCTCGAAAACCTTTTTATTTAGAAATTCGCTTAAATTTTTCGTCGTAACGACGATTTTTTTAAACTCTTTGTCTTTTAAAATTTTAACTGCGACCTTGCGGAAGATCGCTGCGATCTGGCGACGCAGGTTTCGCACGCCGCTTTCGCGCGTGTATTCTTCGATGATCTCAGCAAGGGCTGCCGGGTTGATCGCTACGTCGGCGGATTTTAAGCCGTGGCGTTGTAGCTCTTGGGGGATCAGATAGTCCTTGGCGATCTGAAATTTCTCCTGCGGCGTGTATGAGCTAAGCTCGATAAACTCCATTCTGTCGCGCAGCGGCGCAGGTATGAGAGATACGTCGTTTGCCGTGGCGATAAAGATGATCTTGCTAAGATCGATGTTGAAATTTAGATAGTAATCCCTAAAACTCGAGTTTTGCTCGGGGTCTAAAATTTCAAGCAGAACTGCGGTCGGATCACCCTTGTATGAGCTTGAAATTTTATCGATCTCATCAAGGACGATGACAGGGTTCATCTGATTTGCCTCGATGAGGCCTTGCACGATACGCCCAGGCATCGCACCGATGTAGGTGCGGCGGTGTCCGCGCAGCTCGTTTACGTCCTCAAGCCCGCCCAAAGCGATACGGATAAGTTTGCGCTTAAGCGCAGTTGCAATGGAGTTTGCAAGGCTCGTCTTACCTACGCCGGGAGGGCCATAGAAGCATAAAATCGCGCCGCCGTTTTTGCCGTCCTCTTTGCTCTTCTTGCCGCTTGTGCCACGAAGCTCTAAAAGCTGCTTTAGCGCGAAATACTCCTCGATACGCGCCTTGGGCTTTTTCAGGGAGTGGTGGTCTTTGTTTAGCTGCGCCGTAACTCCCTCGATGGACATTTTGTGTTTGGCGGTCTTTTCAAAAGGCACCTCCAAAACCCAGTCCAGATAGCTTTGCACGAGCCCCGCATCGGCGCTGTCGGGATGGAGGCGGGCAAATTTATCGATCTGCTTTTTGATCTCTTTGTAGGCATCTTCGCCCAAATAAGGCTTTTTGGCCTCTAGCTTTTTGCGGTACTCCTCAATCTCGACATCGCGATCGGCGTCGCCGCCGAGCTCCTTTTGGATCTGCTTGAGCTGCTCTTTTAAAAAATACTCTTTATTCGTCTTATCGATCTTAGAATGAACTTTGCTTTTGATCTCCTTTTCTAGGCGATTGGCTTCGATTTCGTCGGAGATGTAGTTGATGAGGTTGAAAAGGCGCTTTTGCAAATTACTCTCGGTAAAAAACGAGTAGGCTACCTGCTTTTTTAGACGCAGTGCGCTTAAAATTAGGTCGCAAACGCGCGCGGCGTCGGTGCCGTCGTCGATCGTCTTTAGCAGATCGTTCGGGAAAAAATGCGTAAGAGTGCTAAGCGTCTTGGTTTTTTCTTTCAGCACGCTTACCAGCGCGTCTAATTTCTGGTCGTTGCCGCGCTCGTCGTGGATGATATCGACGGTAGCGACCAGCGGATCTTGCGAAATTTCTTTTACGATTTTGCCTTTTAGTGCGCCTTGGAATAAAATTTTAACCCGACCGTCAGGAAGTGGCACGGTTCTCATCACGGAGCCCACGACGCCTGCGTTATAGATACCGCCGAAGCTTCTATCGCCGCTAAATTCTGACTTTGAGCTTACGACCATTATCATAGATTCGTTTTTGGCGGCTAGATCGAGAGCTTTTTTGTTATGTTCGTCGCCGATGAAAAGGGGCGCTATCATAAAGGGATATAAAAATAGCTCGTCCTCGACGATGATAGGCAGATCGCTCGGGAAGGTTGTATTTTGCATCAGTTGCATCGCTCCTCCTACTCAAAAATCGCGCGATACCAAGGCGAGTGCGGTTTAATGACGTCAGTGCCGTTTAGCGGGGATTCTTCGATGCGCTGCTCGTAAATTTTGGCAGAACTTTCGCGATCGGTGCGCTGGTAAAGGTCTTTGATGTCGATATTTAGCTGATGCTCGGCAAGGCGTAGCTTTGTTAGCATCGTCTCAAGTAGCGGACGATACTCGCTCTGCGGGTATTCAGCTATAAATTTTCGAATTTCGTCGATGCTGTTTAGCATTAGCTTTTGGTTACGATTTGGGCGGCTAAAGGAATCGAAATTTGCTCTAATTTTTAGAAATCTTGCGTATTCGATCTTCTGCGTCGTGCCGTAGAGGCGGATATATTCGTCTAGGTATTTGTTTGCTTTCTCGTAGTTTTCATCCTCCACAAAAGCCCACGCCATAATGAGCGTCATCTCCTCAAGCAGCGGAGAGGCGATATGCTCGCTAGAAAAGCTAGTATAATGCTTCTCGGCATCCTCCATACTGGCGTTATTGATGTCTTCTAAAATTTTAGAATACCATGCCTCGGGGCTTAGATTAAAAAGCTCGCCGTCGCCCTTGCCGCTGCAGCCGCCGATAAACGCGATAAATAGGAGAGCGGATAGAATTTTACTTAGATTTGTCATAAAAAATCCTTGGAATTTATTTAGCTCGTAATTTTATAGTCTTTGAGTAAATGCAAGCTTAAATTCTGCGTTCAAATTTAAAAATGGAATTTCTTTAAAATTTTTGTGCGTTCGGGCTTAAAAATCTTTGAAAACCGAAAAAAATTTACGCGATAAATTCTAAATTTAAGTTTAACAATAGTATAATTAGCACCGATAACGCAGAGTAAGTTTGCGTTTCCGTAATTTCAAAATTTTAAAGAAAGGATGTAAGATGAAAAAAGGTTTTACTCTAATCGAGCTGATCTTTACTATCGTGATTTTGGCGATTACGACGATGGCGATCCCGCGTATCGTCGCGCAGACGACCGAGCTAAATGCCCTTGCGATCAAAGAGGAGCTTGTATATAACGCTAAAGCTTTTATGTCTCGTATATCTAAAGCGCAGTGGGATAGCGCATACGCAGGAGATGCTAGCTGCGGAGGCGATTCAAGCTGCATGAAGAGAATTCTAACGGTAAATCCGCCTGCTGATGGTGCTCCCGAGGTCAGACCAGGGATTTTAAATGAAGCTAGCAGGCGCGAGGTCAGTGCTCAAGCTCCGGCCACAAAAAAGCAGTTCGGTAGAAAAGGAATTTCTTTTGGTGGCGCTCGTTATAACGATATCGACGACTACGACCGATTTACTACCGATATAACAGTCGGTGATTTGGTGGGCTCTAGTAGCAAGGGTGATTTTATCCTCAATACTAGGATTAATGTCGATGTAGATTATGTAGTAGAGCCTTTTAGCGCGGCGCAGTACGCTACTGGTACTGATATAAGAGGCGTTCTTAGCGATCTGCCTAACGACGAGTCTGCTGCCCCTACTAATATAAAGATGGTTAGGGTCGCCGCCACGGATCTAAACGATGCCGTAGCTAAAGATGGTACTGCCAAATCAGTAGTTTTAAAAGCATTTTTATCTAATATCGGCGTCGGCGTTCAGACAACCGCCACTAGACGATATAACTGATAGGAGCACGAGATGAAAAGAGGTTTCACCCTTATAGAGCTTGTGTTTGTTATCGTAGTGCTAGGTATCATCTCGATGTTCGGTGCTGATCTATACACCAAGATCTACAAATCCTACGTGCATGTACGTGCAGTAAATCAGCTGGAAGCCAGAACACAAAATGCGATGATGCTAATCACAAATCGCTTAGAGGATAGAATAAAAAGCTCTACTATAGGCAGAGAGCTTAGCTCAAACGAGTTTGTGCCGATTAGCGATCTTACCGATCCGAGATACGACATACTGGAGTGGATCGGACAAAGCGTAGAGACGAGAAATATAAATCAGAGAACTCCTGGCTGGAGCGGCTTTATGTCGATGTCTCAGCTAAAAGATAGCACATGGACGGCAGGTACACAAGATGCCGGCTATATCGCAAATACTAGGGCTGAATTTAATATGGTATCTTTAGGTAGCGATTTCCCCCAAGTGGCTAATATAGTTGGAAATTTAAGGGCTACTGCGTATAACACTCCGTCTAATAATACTCAGGTTGCTGTTATATTTAAAGTCGTCACGAATGATGCTTCACCTACTAGCGTAGGTATAGGCTTTGGTTACGATAGGCGAATTGATGAAAACGGTAGCAATCGTGTTCTGATCGCTGTAGGCACACCTAGCAATGCAGGTAGTGGTAATATACAAGGCGAAACCATCAGGATAAATCAGTATCCGCTTAATCCGAATAATGATAATTCGCAGGAATTTTCTGAGCAGTATTATATAGCTCATAGTGCCTACGCGATTGTTCCGGATTTAGGGGGTAGGGATAGTATTGTATATACGAGAGATAATGACGGCAATGTATTAAGTAAGAATTTTGATCTAGTATTGAAATATAACTATCGTCCTTGGAGCACCGTTGAAAAAGATGCACACTCATATGATAAGGCTAGCAGCTCGTTACTAGCAGAGGATGTGAGCTTATTTAGGTTTAAGGATGATAATGGTGCCGTTGCGCTTAAGCTATGTATGAGAGACGACGGCAGAAATTTCGATCCTTCGGAGCTGGATCTAAACGTTTGTAAAGCACAGGTGGTGTACTAATGAAAACTATGCAAAAAGGCTTTGCTCTAGTAGCAGCCATATTTTTTATCATCATTGTATCAACAACGGCTATTACGGCACTATCTATCGCGTCTATGACGGCTCGTGACGTCAATAATATCCAAGGCAGAGAGCAGGCGCTACTGCTAGCTCAGAGTGCTACGGAGTTAGCAGTCCTTGCTATGCAAAAGCATCAGTATCTAACTACCGAGCTTAAAAATGGAGGTGCTACTGCTGCGACTAATCCTACGTTAAATAGGATTAGGCTCGCGTACCCGTCAAATAATGCAGGCGAAAAAATGTTTGATATCACCGTGACATTTGGATATTTTGATAGACAGTTAGGTGCAGATGCCGATCATACCGTCGCTTATAGTAATTTTGGGCAAGGCTCATCCGAGGCGCTTCCAAGCGGTAAGGGTGTGGGTAAAATTCTAAGTCATGCCGCGCTTATAGACGTAGTAGTGAGATCTAACGTAGAAGTTATGGGAAGGCCACAGATTACATATCATAGGCGCACTATTCAAAAACCATAATGTAAAGGAGAGGCGATGAATTTAAATATCGTAGGTAAGCAGTTTGAGCTAACGGAAGCTATCAAAAATTATGTCGAAAACGCATTTGAGACGCTAGAAAAATATAATCTCGACATTATCTCGGGGCGTTGTGTAATTTCTGCCGACGAGAAGCAAGGCAAAAAGGGCTTCGTGGTGGATTTCTCATTAAATTTAGCGCATCAAGATACTATCGTCGTGCGCCAAAAAGATAAAGATCTCTACGCTGCCGTCGATCTCATCGTCGAGCGCGCCTCAAAAGTGCTTCGCAGATACCACGATAAGGTAAATTCTCACAAAAATCGTGACGAAATGAAACAAAACGCGGTAGATAATGCAATCAGCTCTAAGGAGCCAAATTTAAACGATGAGGTCGATGAGATTGTCCCTACTGAGCTAGAGCTTTATAAACCGCTAGAGATTGATGAAGCACTAAATAAGCTAAAAGAAAGCACCGATCAGTTTTTGGTTTTTAATGATATGGACGCTAAAATGCGTGTACTTTACAAGCGCAAGGACGGTAAATTCGGCTTATTTTAGAATTTTAGAATTTTAGAATTTTAGAATTTTAGAATTTTAGAATTTTAGAATTTTAGAATTTTAGAATTTTAGAATTTTAGAATTTTAGAATTTTAGAATTTTTAAGGCGCGGAATTCTCGCGCCTTTACTTTAACTGTTTGAGAGTTGTTGTTTATTTGTTATTATATTATTTTTAATGTAGCCCAAGATAAACAAAATCGCATTTTATAAAATCTTTCTTTTAGGAAATCTTTAAAATTTATTTATATTTGTTCCATATCCATATAAAATTTAAGCAAAAAAAATGTAAAATAGTAGTTAAAAATTATGTTATTGACCGGAGGGTAGTATCATGAAAGTTAAGAATTTTGGCTTTGCGCCTCTTTTGGCGCTGTTGTTTTGTTTCTCAACGGGTGCATTTGCGGATGATGACAGATCAAATGTAAAAATCGTACCTGCGACTCAGTTGGGTAACGAATATCGTACTGACGGCGGAGCAGACTGGAGACAAGGCTGGATTTTCAGAAAAAATATGAAAGACTCTAAAAGCGCTGGATGTGGTGATTCTGATTGTTTTTTTGGCGTGTATAATTTCAGCAATATCAAAAAATTTCCTGAGGATATGCGAGATCAAAAGCCTGCTGTAAGATTTGGTGGTGCGGGCTCTTACGTATTCGGTGATTATGCTGTAACTAGCGGATCAGTTATAACCTCCAGTTGGCCTAATAGTGGCACCCATTATATGTTTGACTCGAAGGGTACATATATCAACGATGGTGGTTTTACTTTAAATAGCTCTACATCTACTTTAAAGTTACCAAAAGGCGTTACTGCAGATGATATCGTATACGCTAGGCTTTATTGGCAAGGAAATGTATTTAATACCGAGGCACTGGATGGTTTTAAAGCTACGAAGGATTATCATAAAGTTCAGTTTAGAATGAGAAGTTCGAAAAGCTCTAAAGCAACCGATATAGAGGAGATAGAGCGAGATAGATGCGACGGATACGCTGCATGGAATTATAATGCAAATACTAGAGACGGCGGGCAATATGACGCAAAAGAGGCGGGCGTTTATAAAGAATGTAAGTCTGGTAGTGGACCTCATGGTTGTGCGACTAATGCCAAAGGGCAGGTTCTTGCAACAAAAAGATTAGCGGTTAATTATCCGAGAAATAGGGGTTGGTATTATCGTAGCGAAACCGATCGCAATATACCTGATACTTTTACTTATAATTACACAGATCGCAACGGGGTAAAACATAGTGATCTTTATTATAGATGGAAAAATCGCGGTCCGATTCCGGGTACAGAAAACCATCTATTCTGGAGATATGAATGGACTGACGTATTAAACGAAATGCGCCTTCAATACGGTTGCTCTAAAGATATAACCAACATCGTAAGAGCAAATTTCAAGGATTATTCCGATAGTATAGATTTTACCGTGGGCAATATTAAAACTAGCGCTGGATGGGATGCTTACGGAGCTTCATTTTTAAATGGCGGTTTTGAGACGGCAAGAGTAGGTGCTTATGGCGGATGGGGTGTCGTAATAGTGTATGATAAAACGCTTGCGTCTCGTAGGAAGCTAATGGACGATCTTCAAAATTCTACTGAGGTAACGGGTGCAAAAGCGAGCCTCGCCGAGGCGAAAAAAATTCGAGATACATATTTTAAGCCCAAGAACGTAACTATCTACGGTGATTTCATTACCATTACGCCATGGTCTACCCCGGAACCCGGCTATTCGCCTATTAATGTAAATTTAAAGCTAAGCGGCTTTTATACGCCAAGGCAAGGTAAGGTTAATGCAAAATTAGGATTCCTAGGTTTTGCGGGCGAAAGAGAGATGCGGGAGCAAGAGTTTTTCAAGGTAGAAAATAAGAATAAAAATACGATGGATACTCTAAGCGGAAGTGTAGTAAATGCTAATTTGGGTAATGGCTTTGCAAATATATATGATGGCTCGACTTCCATTTTGGAGCTAGATAGCGACGGCAACTATAAACTTACCTATCCTAAAGGAACTGATTATAAATGGGGTATGGATCTAGATGAATTTGACATAAGTTCAAAGATGGGAAATAAACAATCCAGTTTAGATGTTCAATTAGGTGGTGCTTCTACGCAAAGACCGGGAGGTGGAGAATCTGCAGATCAAAACTTCATCAGTATGCTAGCCGTATCTGTAGATATGTATGTGCCTAATATGTGCTATCAGTATGAAGTCTATAATGCCTCTAACTGGGTTAAATTCTTTGATAAAGATGGTAACCGAAGAAGCGAAGAGGATGTAAAAAAACTACATGAACCTCCTGAGCAGATAAAAAATGGCGTTGTAGCTGGCGAAAATATCTATTACAGAATAAGATTTGAAAATAGATATAATGGAGGTAATAGCGAAGATGCGGTAGGCTCTATAGTAAGCGTAAATTTCAATAGAGCAGGTGCCACTTATACTCCAAATAGTGCTACTATCAACAACCGTCTTGACGATAGCGAATATAGTGGCGTTACTACCAAAATAAACGCTATACCTATGAAAGCTAGTCAAAATTTAGTTTATTTGCGCGATGGACAATTGGGCGCATATCAAACTATGAAAGATGTTATTACGGATGGTAAAGCTCCAAATGTTACTGATGCAATATATAAGAATAGGCAATTTACTACTTTAGAGAATGGTCTTTTGAAAGTTTATATAGGCGAGGACGCGGGTAGGTGGGTTCCTCCTTCGAAGCCTGATGAACAACCTACGCTTATAGGCGGTAGGATGAAGCCTGGGAAAGCGGCATATGCAGAATTTAACGCTACCGTCAATACCGGAGCAAAAATTTTACAAGCCCCGGAGATGCTACTAAGCTATAAGATTAGCTTGGATGTAGGTACTGGAACTCCGGTAGAGATTAGTTTGGAAGGCGCTTCTGAGCTAGAGATATGCGATGATAAATTACTATCCGATAGCGTAAATATCCAGCCTTTGGAAGGCTTGCAGGTCGTAAATAAGAATTTTAAAAATAGCGACGACGATGATAGGCTTTATACTCAAGTATCCGAAATGCCTTTTGATGGTAAGTTGATATTCAGACCGGATTACGAAAGTCATTTTTGCAAGAAATATAACTCTACAGGTGAATGCGAGCAATATACTGCCGAAGCTGCGTCTAGAACCGACCTTTTTGTTAAAGACCCTGCTACTGGTGAACTTAAGTATATAGGTGGCAAGAAACAACTAGAAAAATTTAATTTGGATGGAAAGCTCTATCTATCTGTCGTAAGGGCAAAAAATGCCGCGATGACTGCAGCTAAAGCCGTAAAGGATCGAAATAGTACTGCATACTCGTGCCGAGCGATAACCGATAATTTAAAAATTCCGTTCAAGTTAAAGCAAAAAGGCGGCGGCGCTTCAAGTTATGCTTTAGACCATGAGCTGGATTTTAAAAATAAATCTATTTTGGATCTCGAAGATATAGAGATAGGAGATGCGTATCAAGGCGTAACATTTATGCTTAGCTATCGTCCGGACGGGCAGGCGAATAAAACTACTAAAAACGACTATGCCGTGGACGAAGACGATCCGGTTAAGTATTATTTGGCGCTTAAGAAGATGGAGCTTCGCGAGAAGTATGGAGTCTGCTATACGGGTGATACATATGGATGGTGCAAGCCTTTAAGCGATGCGGAAAAAGCTGAAAAAGAAGAGCTGATAAAAAAAGAGCTAGCAAAGTTTGCAAATGAGATCAGCAAGGCATCCAATACATTCGGCATCACTATGTCCAGTGACGGTTCATTCCACGTTTGTGGTAGTGATAACTTTGTAATTCGTCCGGCATATTTTAATGTAGATACTGCTGAGCTAACGAAATACGGCAAGTTAGTAGATACTAGCGCTGATGGTGATATAACTAATAAAGGAAGTAGTGATGCAAGCGTTGTAAGCCATCCTAAAGACTTACGCGTAGGTGGTGATTATACTGAGAATGTGGATATCTTGGCTAAGGTAATTTCGGCTAGAAGTTATAAGGGTAACGGGGTGCCTAACTATAATGCCGTAATAGGTGGCGATTTAGGAAATGAAAGATATCATATACGCGATAGCTACAAATACTCCGATGCCGATAGCGCTCAAGATATTTCAACTAAAGTTCGCGGTATCCAGACCTATTTGCGTCCATTTATATCTAATCAATGTGCGGCCGAGCTCTCTACTCAGTCATATTATATAAAAAGAGCTGGAGGCAACGCCACCTTACAAACCGGTCATAAACTAGACGGTTGCTATGGTGGTACCCAGACAGAATATAACGGCATAGAATATGATAGCAAAACCGGATCATATTCCGTTAAAAAAGGCATTAGTGATGCTGATATTAAAAAGAATACTTTTGGTAAAGGCAATACGCAGTGCAAAACGACGTCTGGTGAGATAAATTTTGACGAAACATACAGAAGAATCTGGGATAAAAATGCCATTAGTTTGTGGGCTGATTTTAATGCAAGAAATGTAAGTGTGACGGATGCAGTGGCTACATATAAGTCAAAAGGTAATGCGGAAGGTTCGTATCTATTAACTCAGTCTAGAATGAGTCCTGAACAAAAAGATAAAGTTAATGGTGTTTTATATACCGAGATGGCATATACTACTACAGAGCCTAAAATTGCTAAGCATTACTTTAATTATTATAATGTAGGTGATGTTTTAGTCAATGTGTATGATAACTCATGGACCGATGCTTACGCAGATCAGACATATTCTACGAAGTGGAAGAGCGCTAAATGTGTAATTAACTCTTCTAGCAACGTGCCTAATAATAAAGGCATGGTAGGTTGCGACGTCGGAATGAAAAATAAGAGTATCGTCGAAAGCAGTGATCCTAAAATTTCAGCTACTAATACTAATTTAGTATTGCGATACCGACCAGATCGCATCAGGGTATCTCTCGTAAGTCTTGATAACGGCGTGACAAGCGGCGTGGGTAGCATTATAGGATCTAGAAACGTGCCAGTAACGGACAATAATATAACAGGTGGGATATCTGCGTATACATACTTCAATTCTCCAGACATTGAGAATAACGTCGTGATATATCCTGGTGAAGATCCTAGGCAAAATTTAGCCGTAACGCGTCAAATAAGCCAGCTAGCTATGCTTAGGGTTAATGCCGTAGCGTATCTATCCGATAAGGTTTATAAGGATGTCATCGCTACGCTTTATGACGGATATAAGCGAGATATCGGCGGTAACCCTCAGGCTGTGTGCGGATTTTCGAGCGATCTTGATTTTGCGCTAGATTTCGGCTTTGATTGCGAACACAATAATGCTGACGGACGCTGCTCTAAGGCTACTAATGCTAGTAAGACTAGCGCAAATATAAACTATGCACCATATCCTGATAGATCTACCGTTATCTATCAGATTGATAAAGATACACAGTTTTTTGCTGCAAATTCTAACGAGTGCTTAGGTTCTACGGGATATGATAGCAGATGCTATAAATATAATATAAGAAGTCAAAATAATGCTTCTACCACTGATGGAATTCCTGATTGGGAGGAGGCTGCATCTGGTGGTGGCTATGGATTGCCTATACCACTTAGAACGGCTCTTAATTACTACTCTGATGCTAATTTAGTGGGCGGGCTTATCAATAGACCACAGGGTGGCACAGGAATTAATTACGACTCTAAGTCGAGTTTATTTAGAATTTTGGCTCAAGGATTTAAAGAGGGACAAACTCCTGGCTCAACCGTGTATTTCAACTTCGCTAGGATGCAAAAAAGCCCTAGCACACCGGTGCTTATCTATGCTAGTGACTTCGATATTAGAGATGGTGTTAGTACCTCCGAAAATTTTTGGCCGTCAAAATTTGATAAGCTATATAATGCTATCTCGGATACAACTTCGGAGCAATATAATAAAGATGGTATAAAACTATCTCATGAGAGCTTCGATGACTTTGTTACTAGGAAAGTAGAAGAGACAACAGGGGTTAAAAAAGCAGATATGAGCGTAGCAAATAAAGCTGCTTATATAAATACTGCTAATACTAATAGCAAAACTTATAAAACCGGCACTACTATTACAGATTTTAGCGATAATATAGGCACTTATGCACTATTTGTTTACGGTGCATCGTATGATAAAAGCTTAGGATCTAGGGTATATAATACCACTACTAGATCTTCAGTAACTATACCTATTTATGCACAGATCTATTGCGGCAGAACTGATGGATGCTCTAATATGCCTGCGCCTAATGAAAATCTCGCCTATGAGGTTCCGGGTGTGGTTAATGCCTCGGGTAATGTCATAGCCTCGAATATATTTACCGTGCTAGCGGCTCAAGATCATAGCCTAACTGATTTTACAAAGTTTGTAGTAAATACTAGGGCTACTTTAAATAATATAGATGCAGAGTTCGTAAGCGCCTATGATAGCTTAACTAAAGTTGGCGAGGTAGGAGTAAATGTTACGAGAGGTAATGTAATAAGTGCAGGCAAAGAGGATATAATCGTCAGCGGTTCCACAGCGGGCCAGGCTAGGGTACGTATCATAACTAGCCCATGGTTTATCCATACGCCTGCTGGAAATGAAAATACTATGTTTATGGTAGCTGGTGGGGGAGCTTATTCTAGGCAGTATCCGGGTGTGCGGCAGTACTTCAATCCTCTTAATGTAAGCATAAGAGCCGCTCAACCTACGGTCTGGGGCGGTGAAGGTCAGGTTAAATCGGGCATAGCGGATGACGTAGGATCATTCGCCGGTGGTAGCTCGTCAGATAACAGTACCAGTGATACTTCTACGAGGAAGCTAGATACGGGAGATGTCCGCGATATCTACAACCAAAAGACCGATTGGTAGTATCTGCGTAAGCTCGTAGCACAAAGGCTAGCCTCTCGGCTAGCCTTTTTTATGGGCGGAATTTTGGTTTTATTAGTAGCGGATCTTTTAAAATCCTACATTTCAATGCAGCCCCAAAATTCAATTAGTAAAATCTGCTTCCAACTCTCATCCTAAAATTCTATCGCGGCAAAACGCACCGCCGATAAAACTAAAATTCTATCACTCAAAGCCGCTCGTATTCCGCCTTATCCTTTAAAATTTCGTTTCGTAAAATTCCAATCCGCCTAGATCTGTTGTATAAAACCGCTTCATAAATTCCATTTGTTCATTTACCCGTTTTTAAATGAAATTTCGGCACAATGTGGCTTAAAATTTCATCAGGGAAAGCCACTTGAAAACAAAAAATATCAGAAATTTCAGCATCATCGCGCATATCGACCACGGCAAATCCACGCTCGCAGACCGCCTGATTAGCGAGTGCAACGCCGTCGAGGCGCGCCAGATGAGCAGCCAGATCATGGATACGATGGATATCGAAAAGGAGCGGGGCATCACGATCAAGGCGCAGTCCGTGCGGCTCGAGTACGAGCTTGGCGGCGAGAAATACGTTTTAAATTTGATCGACACCCCGGGCCATGTGGATTTTAGCTACGAGGTCTCGCGCTCGCTGGCTAGCTGTGAGGGAGCGATCCTCGTCGTGGATGCGAGCCAGGGCGTGCAGGCGCAGACCATCGCAAACGTCTATATCGCGCTGCAGCACAACCTCGAGATCATCCCCGTGCTTAACAAAATCGATCTGCCCGCCGCCGATCCGCAGCGCGTAAAAGATGAGATCGAGCACGTCATCGGGCTTGATTGCAGCAGCGCGATCGAGGTCAGCGCCAAAACGGGCGTGGGCATCAAGGAGCTTTTAGAGGCGATAATCATTCGCATCCCCGCACCCAAAACGGACGACGACGCGCCGCTTAAAGCGCTCATCTACGACAGCTGGTTCGATAACTACCTAGGCGCGCTCGCGCTCGCGAGGCTCTACGACGGCGTGCTGAAAAAGGGCGACGAGGTCTATATCATGGGTAGCGAGAACCGCCACGAGGTGCTCGATCTGATGTATCCCAACCCGCTCGCGCCCACAAAAACCCGCGAGCTTAGCAGCGGCGAAGTGGGTATCGTAGTAATGGGGCTAAAAAACGTTGCCGATGTGCAGGTGGGCGATACGATCACGCTTTTTAAAAAACGTGCCGCCGCGCCCGTGGGCGGCTTTGAGAAGGCCAAGCCCTTCGTGTTCGCGGGCATCTATCCCGTGCAAACCGATAAATTTGAAGATCTGCGCGACGCTTTGGATAAGCTCAGCCTAAACGACAGTTCGCTTAGCTATGAGCCCGAGACGTCGCTCGCGCTAGGATTTGGCTTTCGCGTCGGGTTTTTGGGGCTACTTCATATGGAGGTCGTAAAAGAGCGGCTCGAGCGCGAGTTTGATCTCGATCTCATCGCCACGGCGCCGACCGTCACATACGCCGTGTATCTCACGGACGGCTCGTGCGTGCGGATACACAGCCCCAGCGAGCTTCCCGCGCCGAATTTCATCGAGCGCATCGAGGAGCCCTACGTCAGGGCGACCATCATTACCCCGAGCGAGTTTTTGGGCAATCTCATCAGCCTTTTAAATTTGCGCCGCGGCATCCAAACCAAGATGGACTATATTACGCCTGAGCGCGTCCTGCTCGAGTACGACGTGCCTACAAACGAGATCATAATGGACTTTTACGACAAGCTCAAGTCCTGCACCAAGGGCTATGCGAGCTTTGATTACGAGCCGATCGATTACAGGCGCGGCGATCTCGTAAAGCTCGACATCCGCGTCGCTGGCGAAGCGGTCGATGCGCTCTCGATCATCGTGCCCGCCTCAAAGGCCGAATCCAAGGGGCGCGACCTCGTCAAAGCGATGAAGGAGATCGTGCCGCGGCAGCTTTTTGAGGTCGCTATCCAGGCTAGCATCGGCAACAAGATCATCGCGCGCGAAAACGTCCGCGCCATGGGCAAAAACGTGACCGCCAAATGCTACGGCGGCGACATCACGCGCAAGCGCAAACTGCTCGAGAAGCAAAAAGAGGGCAAGAAGCGCATGAAAGCAATCGGCAAGGTAAATCTGCCGAGCGAGGCGTTTTTGAGCGTACTGAAGATCGATTAAATTTAGCGCGCGGGTGATCTAAATTTCATCTTTTGCCGCGCGGCCGTAAAATTTGATTTTAAATTTTGACGATCGTTTGGGCGGTTTAAATTTAGCGGCTCGCCGTTCGGTATGAAATTTCGTCTTTAAATTTAACGATCCTAAGAGACGATTTAGATTTTATGACTGCACGGCGTTTAAACTCTCGCTCGCTGCCCGATCTGATACATTCGCTTCTACGTGCCCGTTTTGCGCCGCTTTAAGCTCTATTGCTCACTACTCGGTCGTAGAATTACGCCGCTCGCCGTTAGGCTAAAATAATTTTGCCTTTAAATTTTGACGATCTCCGAGCGGTTTAAATTTTTGCCGCCCGCCGATCATTGCGGTCGCGCCCGTCATCTCCTACAGTTGCACTCGCTGTGCCCGTCGCCTTCTGCAAAATTCTATCCGGGTGGCGTTCTGTTATGAAATTTTATCCGCTGCGGATTTATAAAATTTGATTAAATTTTACTGCGCGCCGCATGAAATTTCCATAGTGCGAGTGTTTTATAGCAAAACGGCGTGCGCGGTGTATAAGAGAGCGCCGATAAATTCAGCAAAAGCGTTAAATTTATCGGTGCAAGATCAAGGGAGAAACGATGAAATTTTTAGACCGCTTGGGCGTGGATAGGAGCAGCTTTACTGATCTGTTTTCGGCATGTTTAGGCTGCGGCGCAAGGGTGCAAGAGATGGGCTCGAAGCTAATCATGAAGGGCAGGTGCCGCTCTGTGGATTTTGAGCGCGGTGAGACCCTCTTGGGCGACGATGCGCCGCGCACTATTTGGTATATCGGTAGCGAAGCAAGCGGCAGCCGCACGTGGCCGTGGGGTACGAGAACATAAACCGTCTCGATAAGCGGCTATTTACCCTTGCGCGAGATGTGCGCGACTTCGGCTTGCAGCACGGGCTAGCAGAGCTTAGCACGTCCAAGCTTGCACTAAGCGAGGAGATAAACGGGCATGCTCTAAGCGCGATCGCGTGCGGGCTATCGCAGGAGCCCGCAATCTACTACCGCTGCCCGCACGCCGGCGGAGCGGTGTTTGTGGCGTTCGTGGCAGGCGAGTGCGTGGCGCCAGATAGTACGATCAAGGCCGGTATGGACGCAAGCGAGCTTATCTCTTTGGCGTGCGATTACATAGGCGCATTTCAGCTAAATCACGCCGTTTTATCGGGGGCGCTTTTGATGAGAAACGGCACGAAATTTAGCGAAGCGGCGGGCAAGATCGTAGCAAATTTTAAAAATGATGCGCTCTTTTCGTTTGATAATTTGGGGCGGCTAAGCGAGGTAGAGTTCGCCGTATAGAGCCGCAAATATTGCGGCATGCATCTGCGGCTTTGAAATTTACGCCGTGAAATTCTGCTTCGTAAATTTTATATCTTAAAATTTTTAGCCTTAGAATTTTGCTCGGTAAAATTTAGATCGCAAAATTCCGCCGTGCGAAATTCTGCCTTAAAATTTTACGCCGTAAAATTCCGCTACAGGGTCTGCGCCCAAGCCTTTAAATTTTAAACCAAAATCAGCCGCCGTCGATGTCGAAATCAAGATGCTCTTTGAAATAGGCGCGCAACCTGCGGCGGTCGTTGCGACCGGGCGTGATCGCAAACCACAGCACGCGGTCGTTTAGATCCTTGCCGCGGATCAGCACGGTGTCGCGCAGCAAGATATCGTGAAAGTCGCCGTTTAGCCGCCACGACGAGAGCGCCTTGGCGAAGATAAAGATCACGACGCCCACGACCATTATCACGAATGCCATCCCCACGCGCTCGCTCATGGCGATACCGACTAGCCACAGCACGATGATCGATCCGATTCCAAATGTGAAGAACTGCTCGTGTTTTACGTAGCGGGAGTGGCTAAGCGCCGTGTAGCCGGTGCAGGTGCGCAAAAAGCCCGGAGTGAGCCTAACGTAATCGATATTAAAGAGCAGGATTTCGCTCTTGCGCTCGTTTGAGACGAAGGTGATCGCGTGGTCGTTAAATTTAAACAGCCCGCCGCCATCGCGCCCTTGATACCAAGCTACGCCGGCGATCAAAAGTCCTAAAATCCCGCCTCCACCGCGTCCGTGACCGTTTCCTAAAAAAAAATTATCTAAATCTAGCCCTGCCGACATGCCGTAAAAAAATATAAAAGCCATCATCGCAATGACGAAGATCACGATGAAAGAGTTGTCGTTTTTGATGCTAAATCCGCCTGCGCTCGTGGTTCGTGCGCTGCGGCTGCGAAGGGCGGCTTTGTAGTCTTTGGTAGTAAAAGTAGGCATAAAGCTCCCTTTCTTTCGGGCTTGCGAAACAGCTTGCGCGCGCTTTTAAAGCCCGTTTAAAACGGCGTAATTTTATAAAATTTCAGATCAAATTCGGATTAAATTTTAAATTTGAAGAGGCTTTGAAATTTAAGCGAGTTTCAAATTTAAAGGATTTGAAATTTAGCCGTCTAGCTGCGCTTAAAATTTGCGCTTTCGCTCAAATTTATAAAAAATTCGACATGCATAGGCGCCGAAAGATCGTAAATTTAGCCCGGGCTAAACCCCGTTTTTATATAATTGCACAAAATTTTAAAGGAGAAAAAATGAAAAAATTTTTTGCTTTGCTTTTTGCGGCGCTATTCTTTGTCGGTTGCGGACAGTCTCAACCGAAAGTGCCGATCGCAAGCGCGTATAAATTCAAAGGCATTACCTACCAACACTTCCAAAACCATAATCCGAAAAAATTTATCTATCAATCGCCGGAGGCGGTCGAGAAAAAGTACAATGAGCAGCTTTTAGCGGCGCTAAAAGAAGCGAACCTGCTGGATCAAAACTCTACCGACGAGCTTAAAATTACAATAAAGCACCACAGGGGCTTTACGGGTGAAGCTACTCCGTTTCCTAGCGATAGAATCGGTGGCATAGAGTTTATCTATGAGGTTAAACTAGTAAGAAACGGCCAAATTTTAAGAAGCTACGTGCAAAATGACATCGAGCATTACGATCCGGGATTTTTCGGCAATATGAAAACCATAGCGTTGCAAAATACAGACGATAGCTATGAAAATGCCGCGATCGCGGCCATGGTTAAGCATTTAATGGAGATCATAAAGAAATTTTAGCGGCCAGCTTGGGCACAACGCACGTGCCCGATGCCACATTTGACTAAATCATAAATGATTTTGACGCCTTGCTGGCTTTTAAATCGCGGGATTTTAAAAAATCGCTGCGAGCTTGAGCGGTAAAATTTAAAGAAGCGGATTACTTGAGGGCTATCGACATATCGATAGCTTCTCGCCAATGAAGCAGCAAACGCTTGGGAAATACGGCATTTAAATCCTTGCAATGCTCTAAAGTATAAAGAATTTCGGCGCTAAAATTAAACGCACTGGCTGGTGTATGCTTGTCGGCGTGTGCTGCGGATTTTGCGGCGAAATTTAAAAACGCGGTTTGCACGATTTAGCAGGTGCGAGTTTTACAGAAGCGCAGCTGCACGGACGATGCGAATGTGCGGCAAATTATCATAAATTTAAAGCGTAGCGGCGCTGCGCGATCTCATCAAATATGCAGAAAATTTTACGGCAAATTTAAAACGCAGTTTTTTGGAGTTAACATGGCGGATTAAAATGCGGCTTGCAGCGGCTAATGCGGTAAATTTGCTCTGTGGTTGCAGTTAAATTTTCCGCCGCGCGGAGTAAATGCCGCGCATAAATTGAATTCGCCGCGTAGAAGCTAAATTTTGCGTTGCAGTTAAATCGACAATAGTTTAAATCGCGGCAAGCTCAAATGCTATAAATTTAGAGCCCACCGCCGTAAGCGCTTGACTTAGGCTGAGCCGCGATCTTTTATTATAAGATGCCTATTGTTCGCATTCCTGCGGCTGTCTAAAACAAACCGCGCCGCGCTTTAAATTTTGAAATTTTATTTGAATAAGCTATTTACGCTCTCGTCGTGATATACGCGTCTGATGACCTCGCCGAAAAGCGGAGCGACGCTGATTACCTTGATGCGGTCGCTTTCCTGTTTTAGCGGGATCGTGTCGGTCACGACTAGGCCGTCCAGCGCGCCGCTTTCGATGCGCTCATATGCCGGGCCGCTTAGCACGGCGTGCGTACAAAACGCGCTGACGCTCTTCGCGCCCTGTTCCTTAAACGCGCCCGCAGCCTTGACGATGGTGCCCGCGGTATCGATCATATCGTCGATTAGGATCACGTCCTTGCCCGCGACGTCGCCGATGATGTTCATCACCTCGCTTTTGTTCGCCTCCTCGCGGCGCTTATCGACGATGACGAGATCGAGTGAGAGCTTTTTGGCGAAGCTTCTGGCGCGCGCGACGCCGCCCACGTCGGGGCTAGCGATGATCGGATTTTTTAAATTTTTCTCTTTCAGGTAGTCCAAAAATATCAGCGAGCCGTAGAGGTTATCGACGGGCACGTCGAAAAAGCCCTGTATCTGCCCCGCGTGCAGATCCATCGTGACGACGCGGTCGATCCCTGCCGTCTGCATCATATTCGCCACGAGCTTTGCGCTGATCGGTACGCGCGGGGCTGCCTTGCGGTCTTGGCGAGCGTAGCCGAAGTAGGGCACGACCGCCGTGATTGAGTTCGCGCTGGAGCGCTTCAGCGCGTCGGTTAGAATCAAAAGCTCCATCAGATTGGAGTTTGCGGGCGCGCAGGTCGGCTGGATGACGAAGACATCCTTACCGCGCACGCTCTCGCCGATCTGGACGCTGATTTCGCCGTCGCTGAAGGTTTTGATCGCGCATTCGCTAAGAGGTAGCGAGAGATATTTGGAGATTTTTTTGGCAAATTCGGGATTTGCGGTGCCGGAGAAAATTTTATATCCGCGCATTTTGATGACCTTTGGATTGAAATTTGCTCGAATTCTACATCAAAAGCGCTAAATTTTAGCTAATTCGCCCGCCGCGCTTGCGTAAAATTCATAAGCAAGCATCGCGGACCGCTGCCCGTTTGCGAGATAAATTCTTTAAAATTTCAGGGCGGCTCGGCTTGCCGCGGTCTTACTAGGGTGAAATTTGGCTTTGGATTGTAACCGATACGCGCGCAGGTCATCGGAGCCCGCGTTTTCTCGCTAGTATCTGCGCGGATGCGACTAAAACCGTATTGAAAAGTTTTATGAAAGTCTGATGGAGCGCATCAAACAAGTGGTGCGGTCAAAATCGTATCGCGGAGGGCATGGTGCCGATGAGTGCGAAATTTTATATTTGCGATACAGACGGGTAGAATTTATCTTTAAAGCTGCGGAGATTGTGCATAAATTTAGATTTAAGCCTGTGCGGGACGACTGCGCGAATACTTTGCGATATGTTAAATTTCGACTACCGCGGCGCATAAATTTTATATTTCTTGGGCGGTTAAATTTAAAATGCGTTTTGCTTTGGCGAAAATTTAAAGCTCGCTATCTAGAGCTTGATCGTGTGCCGCGAAATTTTAAAATTTATCGTGCAAGCTCCATTCGTCGCGTAAATTTATATATTGCCTTTACCGCTTAAATTTTAAAATCGTGCAGGCTTGCTTCGCCGTGTAAATTTCGGAATTGCTTTTGCACGTTTAAATTTTAAAATCGCACGGAGGTAAATTTAATCCGCATAAAGCGCTATTCTGTGATTTTGGTGGGCTCGCCGAATAGCCTATTTATCTCGGAGATCAAAATTTCCTTGCCGTCCTGCGCGCCGTTTGCGAGCTCGGCAAGACCTGCCTTGGCGGCGCGCACGCTCTTGCTCGTATCGCGGGGTTTTGCGGCGTAGTTTTGCGGATCGGTGGATCTTAACAGATCGTCCTTCTCCCCGTCGTCATCTCCTACAGAAATTTCGGAATTTTGCAGCTTGGAATTTGAAGCGGAATTTTGCGAATTGGAATTCGTCGTGGAATTTCGCTGCGCAGAATTTTGCGTCGCAGAATTTTTCAAATTTTGTTGCTCGGAATTTCTTGCCGCATCCGTTTGCAATTTTGCGGCTTGCGCTTCATTTGCGGTGGAATTTATTTGCGGCGCACAGCTCTGCTCGCTCTCTTGCTCGCCGGTTAAATTCTTATGATATTGCTTGCCTGCTTGCGTAGCTGCGTGATTTTCTTGCACGCTGCTAGAAGTGGGGCTTTCAGTAAAATTTTGTGCCGCGGAATTTACAGGGCTTTGCGAGGCCGAATTTGCAGGGCGTGTAGTATCGACGCCGGATTCGGAAGCCGCGTCTTGCGTAGAATTTTTGCTTTGCGTAGCGGTTGCGCCGCGTGCGGAATTCTGATCGCGCTCGCTTTGGGCGGGAACATCGCCGTTTTGCGGCGCGCTTTGCTCGATTTTGATTTTTGCGCCCTCGCCGAAAAGCGATTTTAGCACGCTATTTATCGCTCGCGAACCCTTGCGCAGGTACTCTCTGTCCTGCCCCTGCGCGCGCGAGAGCAGATACAGCGTGCCGCGCTCGAACTTTAAAAATTCCACGCACTTGCTAAATTTCTCGCCCATATCGTAATCGCGGTCGTAAATTTTGGCTAAAAAATTCTCGTAAATTTCATTTTGAGCGCCCGTTTTGACGGAAGAGCTAGAATTTTGCGCCTGCGCCGCCGCGCCCGGTTTGATCTCGCCGTTTGCGTCATGGCTCTGTTTTGCTGCACCGCCCGCACCGGAGTTTTGCGCCGTGTTTACGGGACGTTTTGCGCTCGCAGTAAAGCTCGGCACGCCGCTTATCGCGCTACCCCGGTCGCTTGACGCAAAAGCCGCGCCGCCCGGCTCGTTATTTGATGTAAAAGCCGCACTTTGATTGGAATTTGACCTGAAATTCGGTGCGGAGCTTTGCGCGTTTAAATTAGGCGCCGAAGCGGAAGCATAGTCCTCGCCTTGATCCAGCGATCTTCCGACCTCTATGAGCTCGTCGATCTCGCGCAGATTTACCGCCTCCATCATCATAAAAATCATCATAGAAATCGCGTAGGTATTGTCCGGGCTGATGGCGAGCATGCTCTTGGCGCCCGCTAAAATGCGGAAAAACCTCTCGTACATCAGCAGGCTAAATTTCGCGTCTCGGCGCAGAAATTTATCCTTTAAATTTGCGATCATCTCGTCGATTATCGTCTCGGCATTGTAGTTTTCGACCTCTTTGATGATCTCGATCGCGCCCGCGCGATCCTGGCGCAGCACGATGTCTAAAATTTCGCCAATTTTGGCAGGATCGAGCAAGCCCAGCATATCGGCGATCGCGCGCTGCGTGATTCCTTCACGGCTAAAGATGATCGCCTGATCGAGGAGCGTGAGCGTGTCTCGTAGCGAGCCCGAGCCGCTGCGAGCTAAAATTTCAAGCGCGCCATCTTCGTAAGCGATGTTTTCGGTTTTTAAAATTTGCGCAAGGTGCGCTACGACGGCGCTTTTGGCGATAGGTTTAAAGCGAAAGTGCTGCGTGCGCGATAGAACCGTGACGGGAAGCTTGAGCGGATCGGTAGTCGCAAGGATAAATTTTACGTAAGCAGGCGGCTCCTCAAGCGTCTTTAAAAGCGCGTTGGAGGCCTCTTTGGTGAGCATATGCACCTCGTCGATGATGAAAATTTTAAAGCGCGCGCTTGCGGGATGATACTTCGTCTGCTCGATGAGCTCGCGGATATCGTCGATCTTGCGGTGGCTGGCGGCATCCATCTCGATGATGTCGATGTGGCGCCCCTCGTTTGCCATTACGCAGTTATCGCAGACCTCGCACGGCTTGCCGGTAGGGCCTTTATCGCATAAAAGCGCTTTGGCAAAAATCCTAGCCGTCGAGGTTTTACCGCTGCCGCGAAGTCCGCTGAAAAGATATGCGTGGCTCAGCCTACCCGAATCCAGCGCGTGCGCGAGGCTTTTGGCGACGGCATCTTGACCGATGAGCTGCTCGAAGCTTTTGGGTCTGTATTTTAAAGCGAGTGCTTGCAAAATTTCTCCTTTGATCTTACAATGATACAAAAAAATCTATAAATTTTAAATTTAGTGCTACAATGCGCCCGAATTTCAGAAAAAGGATCGAAATGAAAAAATTTTTACTCGGCGTCTTTGCGCTATTTTTTGTCGCCTGCTCGCAAACTAGCAGCGTCATCAGCCTAAATCCGTATCTTTCTAAGGCCGATCAGACCGTAAGCGGCAAGTCGGTAAATATCAACGCGATCAACGATCAGCGCGAAAATCAGATGGTAATCGCCGTTATAAATGACAACGACGGCAAACTCGTCGATGAAGTGCTTTTAAAAAACAATCTCTCGGCGTGGTTCGATAAGGCTTTGCGCGCGGAGCTTGAGGCTCGCGGCGTAAGGATCGATCCAGCAAGCCCGAATATCGTAACCGTAAATATTAGAAGTATCTCGGCGGCGATCAACGGCTACTCGAAGGAAAATATGAGCGCAAGAGGCGAGATCGCGATCTCTATCGTGCAGGGCAACAAAACCACTACTAAGCGCGTTTCGCAGGATCAGAGCCAATTTACCGCGCTTCGTACGGCTAGATCGCTTAATCCTTTTGTGCAAAGCTTGCTTGGCGACATCGTCAAAAAATCCGCCGATCAAATCATCTTGACGCTTTAGATGCGCTGCGTAAATTGCGGCGCGTTTAGCCTGCGCACGATCTGCGCCGCCTGCGCCGCAAATTTAGCCGAATGCCGCCTAAGTATGCGGCAGGTGGAGGGCTTTAGCGTGTTTTATTACTACGGCTACTCCGAAATTCGAGAGCTTATACTTTCTAAACATCACGAATACGGCGCTGCGGTGCTTGCGCGCATAGCCTCTTTAAGCCTAGCGAAATTCCCGCTTCATCTGCAGCGCGAAATTTCTGCAAATCCGCAAAATTACGAAGCGTTTAAAACAGGAGGGATTTTTAAATTTAATGCCGTGCCGCTGGATGATGACGCTCGCAGCGGATATTCGCACACGGCGATCCTAGCCCGCGCGCTAAAAAGCGAGCTAATTGAGCCAAAATTTCGCTGCCTGCGCGCGCAAAACCGCGTCAAATACACCGGGCAGAGTTTAGAATTTCGCCTAAAACACAAGCGGAATTTTAAAATTTTAACCCCGCCGCAATTCCCCGTGATCCTAGTAGACGACATCATTACCTCGGGCCTTAGCATGCTGCAAGCGCGCGAGACTTTGATCGATGGCGGCTTTATGCCCGTGTGCGGCTTGGTTTTAGCTAATGCAAAAGAATAATTCGCTATAATCGCGCTTTAAAATTTAAAAGGATATTTATGCAATCAAATATGTTTGAAAATCAGGAGATCATTGATATCGACGTCGAGGAATCGATCAAGACGAGTTATCTTGATTACTCGATGAGCGTTATCATCGGTCGCGCGCTACCCGACGCCAGAGACGGCCTAAAGCCCGTGCATAGGCGAATTTTATATGCGATGAACGATCTTGGCGTGGGTTCTCGCCAGCCATACAAAAAATCCGCCCGTATCGTAGGCGACGTCATCGGTAAATACCATCCGCACGGCGATACCGCCGTTTACGATGCGCTCGTGCGAATGGCGCAGAGCTTTTCGATGAGAATTCCTTCCGTGGACGGTCAAGGTAACTTCGGATCGATCGACGGCGACGGAGCGGCGGCGATGAGGTACACCGAAGCGCGTATGACGCCGCTAGCCGAGGAGCTGCTAAAAGACCTGGATAAAGAGACGGTCGATTTCGTGCCGAACTACGATGAGAGCCTAAACGAGCCCGACGTATTGCCTGCGCGCGTGCCGAATTTGCTGCTTAACGGCTCGAGCGGAATCGCCGTTGGAATGGCGACGAATATCCCGCCGCATAGCTTAGATGAGCTTGTGGGCGGTCTTTTGATACTGCTTGAGAATAAAAACGCAAGCCTAGAGGAGATCATGGGCGAGATCAAGGGTCCGGATTTTCCGACCGGCGGCATAATTTACGGCAAAAAAGGGATCATCGAGGCGTATAAAACGGGCAGAGGGCGCGTTAAAATTCGTGCTAAAACCCATATCGAAAAAAAAGCTAGTAAAGACGTCATCGTAATCGATGAGCTGCCGTATCAGACCAATAAGGCGCGCCTCATTGAGCAGATCGCGGATCTCGTAAAGGAAAAGCAGATCGAAGGAATCTCCGAGGTGCGCGACGAGAGCGATCGCGACGGAATTCGCGTAGTAATCGAGCTTAAGCGCGACGCGATGAGCGAGATCGTGCTGAATAATCTATTTAAGCAAACCACGATGGAGGCGACCTTCGGCGTGATAATGCTCGCAATCGACGGCAAGGAGCCGAAGATTTTCACGCTGATAGAACTTTTGAAGCTGTTTTTGAACCACAGAAAAACCGTCATCATCCGCCGCACAATTTTTGAGCTTCAAAAAGCGCGCGCTAGAGCGCATATCTTAGAGGGCTTAAAGATCGCGTTAGATAATATTGACGAAGTGATTGACGTGATTAGAAATTCCGCCGACACCAACGTCGCGCGTGAAAATTTAATGAGCAGATTCGACCTTAGCGAGGCGCAATCGGGCGCGATTTTAGATATGAGGCTAAGCCGCCTAACGGGACTTGAGCGCGAAAAGATCGAGGAGGAGCTAAAAGAAATTTTAGCCGAGATAAAGCGGCTTGACGCGATCCTAAAGAGCGAGGAGCTAATTGAAGGTATCATCAAAGATGAGCTTTTGGAGATCAAGGATAAATTTAAATGTCCGCGCATCACCGAAATCGTCGATGACTACGAGGATATCGACATTGAAGATTTAATCGCGAATGAAAATATGGTCGTTACGATCACTCATCGCGGCTACATCAAGCGCGTGCCTAGCAAGACTTACGAGAAGCAAAAGCGCGGTGGCAAAGGGCGCGTGGCGGTTACGACGTATGACGATGATTTCATCGAGAGCTTTTTTACGAGTAACACCCACGATACGCTTATGTTTATTACCGACCGCGGGCAGCTTTACTGGCTCAAGGTCTATAAAATCCCGGAGGGCTCGCGCACCGCAAAGGGCAAGGCGGTAGTAAATTTAATCCAGCTGGGCGCGGACGAAAAGATCATGGCGATCATCCCTACGACCGATTTTGATCCGAGTAAGTCGCTCGTATTTTTCACTCGCAACGGCATCGTAAAACGCACGAATTTAAGCGAGTTTAAAAATATCCGTTCGCTCGGCATTCGCGCTATCAGCCTAGATGAGGACGATACGCTAGTAACCGCTCTCATCGCTCCAAACAGCGCCGAGGAGATGCAAAACTACAAAGGAGGCGCCCTAAGCGGCGACGATCTGGACGGCGGCGAGGCTGAGGAAATTCTAGAGCAGACCGAGCAGGATATTTTAGAGGGCAGCGAGGATGAAATTTCAGATGAAATTTCGCAAGACGAGGGCGCTCAAGATGGCGAGCCGCAAAGCACTAACGAAAATATGCTATTCATCGCTACGAAAAAGGGAATGTGCCTTAAATTTAATCTAAATAAAATTCGCCAGATGGGGCGCATCGCTCGCGGCGTAAAGGGGATTAAATTTAAAGAAAAAGGCGATGAAGTCATCGGTGCCGCGTTTATTCTAAGCGACATGCAAGAAATTTTAAGCGTGAGCCAAAAGGGTATCGGCAAGCGCACCACTGCGAGCGAGTATCGCCTCACAAACCGCGGCGGCAAGGGCGTCATCTGCATGAAGCTCACCAACCGCACGGGCGAGCTCATCGGCGTCGTGATGGTCGATGAGGAGATGGATCTCATGGCGCTAACCACCAGCGGCAAGATGATCCGCGTCGATATGCAAAGCATCCGCAAAGCAGGCCGCAATACCAGCGGCGTCATCGTCGTAAATGTCGAGGGCGACGACGTCGTGAGCATCGCGACTTGCCCGAAGGCCGAGGAGGGCGACGAGGGCGAAGCGGACGAGCTTGCGCAGGATGAAAATTTATTAAATTCAAATTTGGATAGCAAAGATTCGCAGAGCGACGGCCCTAGCGATGAAATTTTAAAAGGAGGAGAGGATGAGTAGTTATAATATCGCCATCGTAGGCGCTACCGGCGCCGTAGGCGAGGAGATTTTGCGCGTCTTAGACGAGATGAACTTCCCCGTAAAGGACATACTGCCGCTTGCAAGCGCAAAGAGCGCGGGCGAGAAGGTGGAATTCCGCGGCAAAGAATACGTCGTGAGGGAGCTTACCGACAGCACCTTCGACGAAAACGAGATCGACATCGCGTTTTTTAGCGCGGGCGGCTCCATTTCGGCGCATTACGTGCCATTTGCGGCGGCAAGCGGCGCGGTGGTGATCGACAACACGAGCCACTTTCGCATGCAAGAAAACGTCCCGCTCGTAGTGCCCGAGTGCAACCCGCAGGATATAAAGCTATGGGAAGAGACAGGTATCATCGCTAATCCGAACTGCTCAACTATCCAGATGGTTCAAATTCTTAAGCCGCTTGATGATGCGTTTGATATCGAGCGCGTGGACGTAAGCACCTACCAAGCCGCCAGCGGCGCAGGCAAAGAGGGCATGGAAGAGCTCGTGTTTCAGCTGCAGAAATTTTTTGAATTTAAGCTTGATGAGTGCAAACCTAAAGTTTTCGCGCACCAGCTAGCATTTAACGTCATTCCGCACATCGACGTCTTTTTGGACAACGACTACACCAAAGAAGAGATGAAGATGGTGAACGAAACGCAGAAAATTTTGCATAAAAACTTCGCCGTTTCGGCTACCTGCGTGCGCGTGCCGGTGCTTCGCAGCCACAGCGAGGCGATCACGATAAAATTTAAAAAAGATTTTGAGATTAGCCACGTGCGCGAAATTTTAAGAAACGCGCCTAGCATCGTGCTTGCAGACGATCCGAGCAAAAACGAGTACCCGATGCCGTTGCTTTCTAGCGATACGAACGAAACCTACGTCGGCAGGCTTCGCAGGGACAATTTCGACGATAAAATTTTGCACCTTTGGTGCAGCGCCGATCAGATCCGCGTCGGAGCGGCTACAAACGCCGTGCGCATCGCGCTTCGCTGGATCGATATGCAGCAAGACAAGTAGGATAATTTAGCAAGGCTGCCGAGTTTTTGCACGCAGATACAGTCGCGCGCGTGATTTCGGCGCCGAGGTCTGGCGAATAAAATTTGCAAATCAACTTAGTTAAAATTTAAGACCGCGAGCTGAAATTTTGCGCCCGATTAAAGGCGCAAAATTTAAATAGACTCAAATGGACGCGATCAAAAGAGATAAATTTATGCGGTTGTAAACGAGCGTAAATTTAAACGAACACTTCGGCATGGAGCGGTTTTTAAATTTATACGTTCGTTTGCGGAGCGCGCTACTCGAATTAAAATTTAAGGAAAAAATGAAAGCTATATTTGAAAAATTTTTGCTTTGCAGCAAATTTTTAACCCTCCTGCCCGTGCTTTTTTGCATCGCGGCAGGCGCGGCGATATTTGTGATGGCAAGCTACGAAATCTGCTCGGCGCTCTATAAAATCGTAGAATTTTTCCTAGCCCCGCAGAGCGAGGGAGCGCTTTACGTCGATATTTTAAGCGAGATAATAACGGCGATCGATCTGTATCTGGTCGCTATAGTGCTGCTAATCTTCGTATTTGGAATTTACGAGCTGTTTATCGACGAGTTTGTGGATCTAAATTTGCAAGTTTTAAAGATCGCCTCTCTCGAGGAGCTGAAGCACAAACTCGGTAGCGTCATCATAATGGTGCTTGTAGTGGATTTTTTCAAGCGAATTTTGCGCACCGATTTTACTACCCCTTTGGATATGCTTTTGCTCGCAGGGGCTATCTTCGCGGTTTGTTTGGCTTTGTATATTTTGAGTAAATTTAAAGGATAAAAATGGTTTTCATCGACGCATGCTTCGGCAAAGAGACCCCATACACGCCCATTTGGATGATGCGCCAGGCGGGGCGCTACCTGCCGCAATACATGGTGGTTCGCGAAAGGGCGGGCGATTTTTTGAGCCTGTGCCGCGACTATCGCGCTGCTAGCGAGGTAACGATCCAGCCCGTGGAGATTTTAGGCGTCGATGCGGCGATTTTATTTAGCGATATTTTGGTCGTGCCGATGCAGATGGGGATGGATCTGCGCTTCGAAGCGGGCGAGGGGCCGCGCTTTAGTGATCCGATCCGCTCTCAGAGCGATCTGGCGCGCCTAGATCCGCAAAAGGCCGCGGCAGAGCTCGGATACGTTTATGATACGATCTCGCTTACTCGCTCTCGCCTTGCCGCGGACAAAGCTCTCATCGGCTTTTGCGGCGCGCCGTGGACGATCGCTACCTATATGATCGAGGGCGGCGGCAGTAAAAATTACGCCGTTTGCAAAAGGATGCTCTACGAAAATCCGCAGCTTCTGCATGAAATTTTGCGCCTCGTTACGGAGGCGACGAAGCTTTATCTGGCGCACCAGATCGGCTCGGGCGTCGATGCGGTGCAGATTTTCGACAGCTGGGCGGGCGCGCTGGAGCCGAGCGCGTACGAGGAGTTCGGCTGGCGATACATCCTAGAAATCACGGAATTTTTAAAGGCGAAATTCCCGCATATCCCGCTCATCGTCTTTGCCAAGGGTACGGGCGCGCAGATGTCGCGGCTGAGCAGTATTGCGGCGCGGCGAGGCGAGGCGAGCTTTGACGTATGGGGCGTGGATTGGAGTACTCCGATTGAGCTTGCGCGCGAGCAGCTCGGGGGCAAATTTGCGCTTCAGGGCAACCTGGAACCGATGCGGCTATACGACCGCGGCGCGATAGAATCGGGCGTGCGCGAGATTTTAGTAGCGATGAAGGGTGCTGCGCATATCTTTAATCTAGGCCATGGAATTTTGCCCGACGTAAGCGTGCAAAACGCCAAATATCTGGTGGATCTGGTGCACGAGCTAAGCGCGCGCTAAAAATGGACTTTGCGAGAACTCGCTTGCAGCGCACCGCTGTGAAATTTCATAGAGCGTAGTTTAAAATTTTGCTCGCTTGTGTCGCTTGCTTTGCTTCCGCGCGATCTTTTCTGCTACCCATAAATTTTAAATTTTGCACCGCTTTCACGCTGCCAAAACAGCTGCGGAACGCAAAGCTTTAAATTTTAAAATTCTGCGCCGTTTTGCGCGGCGGTATCGCTAAATTTTAAAATTTAGTCTAAATTTGAAATTTTATGCTGCTTTTACGCCGAGCGAGGCTTAAAATTTTACGCGCTATGTATGCGGCGGCGTAAAAATACCGCGAGCTTGCGATTTTAAATTTAGCCCGCGCTTTAAATTTATAGCTCTCGCGCCCCAAATTTAAGGATAAATTCAAAACTCTAAGCTTAAAATTCCGTTCGTAGCGGGGGCGGCGCGCGGAAGAGGATTTTCGCATAAAAGCGGCGCCGAATTTCGGCGCGCGGAAGTTAAATTTCAAGGTATAAATTTGCTACGTAGAGTTTTCAAGGCTCGATGCAAAGCGTTATTGGCGCGAGGCTTGAGATCGGTATAAACTTGCTACGTAAAATTTAAAAGCGGGATTTTCTAGCTAAATTTTTAAAAGCAAATTTCAGCAAAATTTCACGATGCAGAATTTCAAATTAAAATTTTGCAAATTAAATTCCGCAAAGTAAATTTCAAAGCGAAATCTCGCGCCAAAAACGCCGCTGCACATAAATCAAATCATGGAGCAAAAATGAGATATATTTTCGGACCCGTCGCCTCGCGTAGGTTCGGGCGCAGCCTCGGCATCGATCTGAGCCCGCAGCGCAAGCAGTGCAACTTCAACTGCGTCTATTGCGAGCTGGGCGCGGGCAAGCCGGTAAGCGCGATGAGCGAGCCCTGTGAGATCGGCCCAGTCATCGCCGAGCTGAAAACCGCGCTGCAAAGCCATGCGGGCATTGACGTCATCACGATCACGGCAAACGGCGAACCTACGCTACATCCGCGCTTTGCAGAACTCGTAGACGCGCTAAAGGCGCTAAATCTGCCGCAGAAGCTGCTCGTTTTGTCAAACGGTTCGCTCGTGCGCGAAAACAGCGCGGCGTTAGCGAAGATTGATATTTGCAAATTTTCGCTAGATAGCGTGCTTGCGAAAAGCTTTCGCAAGGTGGACGGCCCGCATGCAGGCATTAGCGCCGAGGATATCGTAAGCGCGATCGCGGATTTTGCGCGCGAGTTTCGCGGCGAGCTTGATATCGAAATCCTAGTCGTGCGCGGGCTAAACGACACGCAAGAGGATTTCGCAGCGCTGAATGTGGCTTTAGCTCGCATCAACCCGCACCGCGTCGATCTCGGTACTATCGATCGCCCGCCTGCATACCGCGCAGAGGGGGTGAGCGAGGCACAGCTACGCTATCTGGCCACTTTCATCGAAAATCAAAACGTAAATATCATCGCCGCGCCACATTATGCAAGTGAGCGGCTGAGTTTTAGCGAGGATGAGATATTGCATACTTTGGCACGTCGTCCTCAGCGCACGAGCGACGTGGAGGCGATGTTTGACGAAGCGAGCGCACAGCTTTTAAAGCGTCTTGCGGGTGCGGGTAAGGTTGTTTTTAAAGACGGTTTTTACGAGATTGCAAAAGGCTAAGGCATTAAATTTTAAAAGCTTTTTTACGGCGCGGCGAGGTAAAAAGCGGCTTGCATGAAGGCGTCGTTGCAGGCGGTGCCCGCCGCGCGCCGAGCTAGGGAGGCGGTGCAAGAAGGCTAGCGTTAAATTTAGCGCCTAGTTGCGCCGCTGCCGCAAAGATGCTAGCACGCCCGGTTTTAGGAAACGATGCTGCCGCGGCGTGCGTTGGTCTTTAATAGGCTAAGCGGTGCTTAAAAGCGCCGTTAAATTATGAAATTTATACACACGGAGCAAAGATACAGACCCCAAACGGCGCTTTTGGGTACCGATAGATTATTGAAGTAGGCCTAATGGATAGCAAAAGCGGGTTTGGACTTGCTGGAAATCGTGAAATGTGCGCCTTTAAATTTAGTCTGCTTACCGTGCTTGCTTGGGTTTTTTTGCATTCATTTTGGCGGATTTTAATCGTCCGCGTGTCGAATGCGCGCTCATGCACGATACCTGCGTGCTTCAATACCTGCGATCGGCTAGCGCATAAACGCCGTGAAATTTTATCGCATACTTCGGTTTTTAAATTTAAAATTTAGCTCGCAGAATTTGATTGCGCTGAAATTTTGGCGCGGATCGCGCTAAAAGCCCGCGCCACAAATCGTCGCGGCCGATAAAATTTAATTCGCGTCGTTTTGCCGCGAGAAAATTCTATGGAATTTTTTGAATAGTGGCTGCAAAATTTCAAGCCGTTGTGCGCCTTGCGGCGATGCTAAAATTCTGCCGCGATAGAATTTCGCGGCGGAATTTTACGCCGCTCGGCGTATCCGCTAGAGCGAGCTTTAGGCGATAAAATTTTAGGGCAGAGCTGCGGGCAAAATTTTAAATTCTAAGATGAAATTTTGCCCGTTAAGTCTAGCGCGCGACTATTTCGTCGATCCAGTTAAAAAGCTCATCCAGATCGTAATCGCCGCCGTGTCCTTGCCCCCAAGGCACCGCGAAATCGACGTTTTTGCCCGCATTTTGCAAGCTAAGCGCCAAAATAGCGGGGATCGCAAGCGCAGTATCGCGATCGCTCGCGCCGTGTCGGATACGGTAAAATTTCGCGCCGTTTCCGCTATGCACGAAGCTCATCGCATCCATCATCTCTACGATCCGCGCATCTGCGATCAGCACCCCTTTGGCGGGGTCATTCATCGCGCCAAAATCCGTAAAATGCGCCGCGTTAAATTTGGCGCCGCCGAACAGCTCGTTTTCGGGATTTTCAAGCGCAAAGCCGTCGAATGCGGGCGGAGTCTTGGCGCGCGGCTTGGCAGTCGCGTAGCCCCAAAAAAGCATATGCGATTGCGATGCGTCGTCCTTGATCTTGGCGGCTAGGTATAGGGGCGCCTTCGCGCGCGGATTTTTCGCCGTAAAATTAGCAAACGAGGCCGATATGAGCCCGTTTATGTAATCTTTGAAGCTGCCGTCGCCGTTTTTATCCAGGCTTAGCGCGCGGCCGCCCCCATCCTTTAAGCTTAGCGAGTTCAGATAGGCAGGGAATTGCGCCTTTAGCTCGTCTGAAATTTTAATCTGCGCTGCGCTTAGTTTGCCGCTTAGCATCTTGCGCGCGGGCTTTGCGGCGCTTTGATCCGCGCCTTTTTTGGAATTTTTTTCAGCGCCGCTAGAATTTTCGTCACGCTCGTTAAATCCCGCCGCATCAAGGCCGCTAAAATCCATCTTTTCATATTCGCTCTGCGCGCCGAACATCCACTCATACGCCGCGTCCGCGTGCTTCAGATTTGCGATCGGGCAGTATGCGGACGCCGCGTAAATTTTATCGCTAGCCTTCGCAGCGCCCAGCTCTTGCAGATACGGCTCGTACGCGGCCTCGTCTCCGCTCGTGCCCAAAAGTGCCGAGAGCGCTCCGCCCGCGCTCGTGCCGTTTGAGACGATCTTGTTCGCGTCCCCGGGCATCGCCGCGTCGTTAAATTTTAGATACCGCACGGCTGCCTTTAGATCGACGATCGCTGCGGGCGCCTTACCGATATAATCGCCGTTTGCGCCCTTTAGCGTGCGTCCGCGCGCTGCGGGAGCGGCTACGACGTAACCGCGCGAAAGCGCCGTAGCGATCGCGTTTGGTTTGCCGCTTTCGTCTATTTTGACCTCGCCCGCTTCGCCGGGCATGTAGCCGCCCACGCCGTTTGGCAAAAATATCGGAGCGCTCGCGGCGTCAAATTTGCCGCTCTTGCCACCATCAAAATACTGCTGCGGGATGAAGATATTCATGCTCTGATAGTGCGCGCTTACGGGTTTTGCGACGTAGATTATGTTTTTATAGGCGCGAAATTTTATCTTTTTGCCGCCTACGATCACGCTTTCTTGCGTAAAATTTGCGGCGTTAAATTTCAAACTCGCTTGTGCGTCCTGCGTCGCCGCAACCTCGGCGTTTAGGCTTAGCGCGCCGCAAAGTATCGCGGCAGCGCCTAAAGCAAGGGATTTTTTACTCACTGAAGTATCCTTTCTGTTTTAATATTGCCGCTTTTTAGTCCTTTAAGCAGCTTAATGACAAAGCTAATTTTAGCAAAACTCGGCGAATACTTAAAACCTCTACGCGCCTAAATTTTGAAATTTAAATGCAAAGGCATCTGCAAGTTGAAAGAAATTTTAAACTCGAAGTGTTAATTTTAGTGGGTATTTGCAATCCGCCGCCGCAAAAGCTGGCTGCATCAAATTCTGCTCGTTAATTCATAAGCTTGAGCTGCGTTTCGAAGGCGGATTTGGGGTAGAGGCCGATGAGTTTTTTGACCGCTTTGCCGTTCTTATCGTAGATCACCGACGTGGGGGTGCCGAAAATGCCGCCTACGATGGTTTCAAAGTATTTTACGGAGTTTGCGCCGCTGACGCTTGGGAATTTTATCCCCTTTTCACGAGCGATCGCGGCGTCGGCTTCTAAGCCTTTACCATCGCCTAGAATGCCGATAATCAGCGCGTCGCCGTTAGCTTGCAGCTCGTTTAGCGCGGGCACTTGGGCTTTGCACGCGCCGCAGCCGCTAGTATAGAAAAACAGCACAAACGGCTTGTCGTTGCCCTCGATCTTTAGTGTGCGCTCGGAGGGGTCGAACTTGGAGGCGAGCGAGGTACCGTCGCTGCTTAGATGGTGCTTCCATCCGTCGCAGCCTGCGAGTAGCAGCGCGAGCACAGCGGCAGTAACTTTTAGATTTAAAAATTTTATCATCTAAAACTCGCCTTCGGGCGCGCTAAATCGGCCTTTAAATTTGCGTTTGAAATTTTAAAATTTACGGCGCGATCTCTGCCGGAATTTATATCGCGATCCGTATTAGAATTTATGCCGTGACACATGCCGCGATCTGCGCTAGAATTTATATCGCGGTATGCGTTGAAATTTATGTCTCGATCCGTGTAGCAATCCGCGCTAAAATCTATGTAGCGACCTGCCTCGCAATTCGTACTCGCAGCGTTTCGGTTTTTAAAATTTTGACTTTTTAAATTTTTACCCACTCCGCTCGGTTTTGCGACGGCGTTTGATCTTTCGAGACAAACAGCTTCGGCGGGACATGCGCAGCAAAGAATCTCACCTGCTCGCGCGAGCTTTGTGCGAACCCAAAAAAAGCGCGAGCGGGCGGTGAAATTTTTAAATTTTAACGTAGCTTTATTTTTCATCATGCGAGTTAAATTTTACGCACCGGAATTCTGCGCGTCTGAATTTTTAGCACCTTGATTTTCGCCGTTAGAATTTTCGGCACTCTGATCTTCGCCACCTAAATTTTGCGAAGCGGAATTTTTCTCATTCGTGCTCGAATTTTTATCGCCGTTCTTCGCTTTTAAATTTTCGGCGCTAGAGCTTTGCGAAGCGCTTTCGTTTGGATTGCGATCTGAAATTTTATCCTGCGAGCCGAGATTGTGCTTCATCGTGCTTTGATCCAAAAGTTCTATTCGATCGAGCTTGCCGTGTCTTAGGCGCACCACTTTGTCGGCAAATTTGCCGAGCTCTTCGTTGTGCGTGACCAAAAGCAGCGTCTTGCCCTCGCTACGAAGCGTCTGAAAGAGCTGCAAAACCACGCGCTCGTTGGCCTCGTCGAGGTTGCCCGTAGGTTCATCCGCGATGATGATGTCGGGATCATTGATGAGTGCGCGCGCGATGCAGACACGCTGCTGCTCGCCGCCACTAAGCTCGCTAGGGCGGTGCGTGATGCGGTGTCCGAGCCCTACTTTCTCAAGTGCTGCCTTGGCACTGCCCTCGTCCACGCAGCTGTGGTAGTATTGATTTAACATGACGTTTTCAACGGCCGTTAGGTAAGGGATTAGGTGAAACTGCTGAAACACGAGGCCGATCTTTTTGCGGCGAAATTCTAAAATTTGCTCGTCGTTTAGCGCGCTCGCGTCGGCTCCGCCTAGGATATATCTGCCCGCAGTGGGGGTGTCCATCAGGCTTAGGATATTTACGAGCGTGCTTTTGCCGCTGCCGCTTGGGCCCATTATGCTGACCCACTCGCCGCTTAAAACGTCGAAGCTGATATTATCGAGAGCCTTGACCTCGCCGAAGTATTTGCAGATACCTTCAAATTTTAAAATTTCCATGTCATTCCCTTAATAGATTCGCTAAATTTGGATTCAGCGCCTTTTTGATCGGATAATAGCTTGCCGCGAGCGCAAAAATCAGGCTCAGCGCGACCGCCGCAAAGAGGCTGATTAGCCTAAAATCCACGCTGCTTGAAAATATCAGATGCCCGAGCAAGATCGCGAGCAGGTATCCCACGAATACTCCAGCTAGCGAGCCTGCAACGCAGACGGTTAAAATTTCACTCAGGATCAGGTGAAGCAAATTTTGCTTGCTCGCGCCGATTGCGCGGATGAGCGCGAACTCTTTGATCCGCGAAAGCAAGATCGAGCTAAGGCTCGTGTTGATGCAGACCGAAGTGATCAGAAGGATCGTAATGCCGATAAGAAGCATCAAAAGCTTGATTTTATTTAAGATGATGCCTTGGGTCTTGGATACCTTGCCGATCGGCGCAAAGCTCATCTGCGCATCGCTCAGGCTTTTTGAAATTTCGCTAAGCTGCTTAAAATCGCCGCTTACGATCGCTTCGGCGTAATTTACCTGCGCAGGCTGATTTAAAATTTTTTGCGCCAGCGGCAGCGAGATTAGCAGCATGCCGTCCTCTTTCTGCCCGTCATAGACGATGCCTTTTATCTTTACCTTGCTCGTTTCGTTTGAGCCGATCGGCGTGATCTCGATACTATCGCCGAGCTTCGCGCCCAAAAGTTTGGCGAGATCCTGCCCGATGAGCGCGTTTTTATCGTCGAAATCCACGCCTATAAACGAGCCCTCTTTGAGATCCAAAAACGGCATCGTATCACGCAGAGAGGAGAAATTTACCCCCATGATGATGCCTGAGTTTACGCCTAAATTTGCGCTGCCGAAAAGGTATTTATTCGCGCTTTTTAGAGCTGGAATTTTGGCAAATTTTGCATCGAGTGCCGCTTCGTCCATATGGGAATTTTCTAAATTCGCAGGGCTTACGATTAAATTTGCGCCATAGCTGTTTAACTCGCTGGCGACCTTTTTATCGATGTCGGCGTAGATATTTACGAACGCCGCGCAAACTGCGCTGCCTAGCATTATCGCGACGAAAATCACGAAGCTGCGGATACCGCTGTTGATGATACTTTTAAAGATCGCGCCTCTGAAAAACGCTCCGTTATTTCCTACCATAAAGCACCTCCGCAGGCAGTAGCTTGATCACTCCGCGTAGCGGTAAGATCGAGCCGATAATGCAAATAAGAAGTCCAAAGACGATGCTAAGCGGAAAGACCATCAGCGACACGCCGATGAATGAGCCAAAAATTTGATACGCGATCGCCCAGCTAAGCGCGTAGCCCACGACTGCACCCACGAGTGAGCTTGCTATACAGATGACGAAAATTTCAGCGGCGAACTGGATATAGATCATAAAATTGCTCGCTCCCAGCGCCTTAAGCAAGCCGATCTCCTTTTTACGCTTGTAAATTTCGCTGCTTAGCAGGCTCGTGATGCAGATGCTTGAGATTAGCAGCGACAGAATGCTTACGACGCCCATTAAATTTTGAATCTTCTTCGTGATGCCGCTTTGAGCTTCGCTGACGCTAAGCACCGCCTTGGCGCTTGCGTTTGGATACTCCTCGGTGATCTGATATGCGATGGAGCTTACGTATGCCGAGCAATACCAGGTGTCGTATTCTGTGGCGTCTAGATTATCGAGGCTCCTTCTTGCCTTTACGGACAGATCGTCTTCGGGGATCGTCATGGCGCTAACTTCTGCCTTGGCGATGAGACCCTCTTTGTGCGTTAGCTTTTGCACTAGCGATAAATTTGCGATTAGCTTTTTAGCTTCATCCTCCGCGCCGTGCAAAATCCCAACGACTTTAACCTCATAATCTCCAAGCTTAACCGTATCGCCGATCTTTAGCCCAAGCCCGTCGCCTGCAAGCACCTCATTCTCGGCGCCGTCTTTTACCCACTGCCCCTCTACGCTCCAAAACGGATAGAGCGAGCGCACGCCCGATCTGAAATCAGGCTCATCGCTAACGCCTACGTCCTTTTCGAAGTAGGTTCCCACGACGTCGTAATCTCCCGTGCGGGTAGTCAAAAAGGGCGCAAAGGCGGTGATATTGTTGCGCCAAAAAATTTCTTTGATCTTATGCAGATCGCTCTCTTTTAAGAAATCGTCGTTTTTAAGCGGAGAGTATTCGCGCCCGCCGATCTCGATACTTAGGCTTTGCGAGCGCGGCAGCACGACGATATTCGAGCCGTAGCTGCGTAGCTCCTTAGCGACCTGATCGCCGATTTTTAGCGTGATATTTAGCATGCAAGCGATTAGCGAGACCGATAAAAATATGGTCAAAAACGCTAAAATTTTGCTATCCCTGGAGTTTAAAATGGAGGATTTGATGATGCGTAAAAACATTATTTAAGCTCCTTTAGCGTGCCGTTTTCATCTACATAACGCTCGGGGTGCGCGGTGAAGGCGTTTGCATTCGCTTCACTTTCGAAAAAGTATGTGCGTCCGTAGTAAAGATAGCTAAATTTAGAGGTGTTTAAAATTTCTTTTCTACTGACCGGATCGATCACCTTTTTATCCACGATCTCCGAGAAATAGGACGCGCCATCCTCAATCGTCTTAAGCGCGATAACGATATTTTGCCCCTCTAGCTTATAATCCAGCGGGATCGGGTTGCAGCCGCCCAGCTTGCCGACGCTCGGCAAAAATATCCGCACGTTGCAAGCGATGCAGATGAGCTCGTCGCCTTTTTTAATGTAGCCCATATCGCCGCAGATCGAGCACGCGTCAAAAACCGCGACCGGGGCAAATTTGTCCGTGAAGCGGTTTAATATAAAAAACCTGACCTTATGCCCGTCGTCGGTAACGTAGGCAAAGCGGTGCAGCTTGCCGTCCTTTACGATGTTTGCATCGATTACGAATTCCGCGCCTTGCGGCTCGATAATCTTAGGCTCATCGATCGTAGGCGGTTTTGAAGCAACCAAGATATAATAAAGCCCCAAAAAGCTGATTAAAATCCCAAGCGATAAGATCAGGCTAAAATCTCTAAAAATAGCGAATCTGCCCGCCTTAACCTCTCTAAATTTTATAATGCCCGCTTCGCGAGGTACTCGGCTTGGCGCACGAAATGCCGTAAGCAGCGCAATTAACGCGGCTATAAGGCAAAGAGCTAGCGTCAGATAGGAGTTATTGTAGTGGATGATTTTAGCGATGACGCTTAGAAATTCGGACGAGCCGATCGCGTTTGAAAGCCCTTCAAAACCCTTCGCAGCTAGCGCTTTCGGTGCATCCGCCTGGCGCAGATCAAGGCCTAAAAAGCCGATTTTAGCGATAAAGGCAAACGCCCACACGATGACGAATGACGCCAGCCTTGCGCCTCTGCTCGCGCGCGCTAGAGCTGAGCGATAAATAAAATAGAATAAAATTAGCGCCAGCGCACCTAAAACCGCCATGAAGAGGTTGGTTAGGCTGAAGCTGTCCAGCAGCTCGCCGGAGAAAATTTTAAAATTCATCCCTATGAAGCGGTATTCAAATCCATACGCGCAACCAAGAGCAAAAATAACTGCGGCGGTGAGATAAAAACGCTTAAGCTTAAATGCAAGCAGTAGCGCGAGCATCGCTAAAAGCGCGAGCGCGTCAAATATAATCTTGCCCGTATCGGTGCTTGCCGAGCGCGCAAACGCGCTAAAGCACAGCACCCCGAACGTAGCCCCCAAAAGCGCGGGCAAAAATGATACGCTGATAAAGCGCCTGCCGCCCAGATACGCGCTTAAAAACGCGAGCGGAAATAGAGCCAAGCTAACGTGATAAAAAAATATCGTCATCAAAAATCCTCATTGAGCCTAATGCGCGTAAATCGCCTATAATTGCTTAAATTTTAAAATTTTAAAACCTACGCCGTTTTGTAAATTTTAAAATTTCAAATCCGCTTGCAAAAAGTTCGCAGCAATAAGAGCCGCCCGCAAAGAAAAATTTCGCCTCGCTCTTGCTTTGGTTTTGTCTCACCCTTGCGGCGAGCTAAATTTAAAATTTTAAAATTCCAAGCCTCTTGAAATTTTAAAATTTTGCCACTTTGTGCTTAAAACATTCGTAAGCTTAAACGCATTAAAGCAAAAACGATGCGCTTTGGCTGCGGCGTAGCGATTAAATTTTAAATGGGCTAAATTTAACCGCCTTAAATTTAAAGCGTGCGGCTAAACCCAATACCGCTAGAGCTCCGCCGAAAACGGACTCGGCGGAGCCAGCTATGATTACTCTTTAGGAGCGCCTGTGTATTGGAAGGTGTATTTAACCGAGAACGGCTCCCACCATTTGCCTACGCCGGTCGCTTTGTCCGCGTGGCGGCCGAATCCGTTGGCGCTTGGATTTTCGATGTTGTAGGTTAACTCGTAGTTGCCTACGCCGTTTACCATCTTGATATTGGCGCCGTAGTGAGGGCCGTCGCTAGCTACCATCGGCATGAAATTTCCCTTTTGAATCTTACCTGTGTCTAGGTTTTTAAGCACGTAAGCGATCTTTAGGTAAGGGATCCACTCGCCCTCGCCAAATCCGTTTGCGTTGCCTTTGATAGCGTGGATATCCGCCTCAAGGTGGATGTCCGCCTTGCTAGGAGCTAGATCAATGCCTTTAGGCTCCATATCGATAGGCTGAAGATACACAGCAGCGATCTCCATTCCATTTTGCTCAATCGGCTCGCCGATCGGATGCTCTCCCGCCATTGCTATAACAGAGGCTAGGCTTAGCGCCAACATACCTGAAAAAATCTTTTTCATCTTTTCTCTCCTTATTAAGATTTGTTTTTTTGCTTATTTTTTAAGATTAAAATTCCTACGATCAAAAGCACGATCATCACCGCCTGCGGCACGAGGCTCTGGACGTAAGGATAAAATCCGATCCACGTAATCGTTGGAAGCCCGTCTATTACGGTAGGCACGAATACCTTGCCCTCGACTAGCTCCATCACGCCCTTGCCCACGAATACGACGGACATATAAAATATGATGACTGATGTAGCGATGAAAAATGGCTTGATAGCGATTTTAAGCGAGAATTTTTTGATGACGATATAAACTATAATAAGAGCCGCTAGACCAGCTACAAAGCCTGCTGCTACCATGCTAGTAGCTGCCGGACTTTTAGCATCGAAAAGTAGTGCCAGATAAAATAGCACCGTCTCTGCGCCCTCGCGATAAACCGCTAAAAATACCGTCCACCAAAGCATCTTGCTATCGCCTGAGCTTAGGCTGTTTGAAATTTGACCTTGGATATAGGCGCTCCACTTTTTGGAGCTTGCATTTGAAAGAAGCCAAAAGCCCACGTAAAATAGCAGAACTACGGCGATTAACATCACCGCGCCCTCCATCACTTCGCGCGTTTGTCCTGCATTTTCGCTACCAAAGATATAATTTAGCCCGTAAGCTGTAGCGATACTTAGCACAACCGCGACGCCAAGAGCGCTGTAAACGATATTTAGGTGCTTTGAGTTGCCGGATTTTATAAGTAGAGCGATGACTGCGGCTACGATGATGAGCGCTTCAAATCCTTCACGCAAGATAATGATAAACGCGTATAAGAATAGATCCCAATTGCTTGATTTCTTCGTTAGCTCTAGGCTTTGGGTGAGCTGATCAAATAAAATATTTTGCGCCGCTACGATCTGCTCTTTGGAAGCGCCCGCGCGCATAAGAGCCGAAATTTTATTAAAGCTTGCTTCGGTATCTAGCTTGAGCTGAGTATTTTTAGCACCGACGATATTTTCCATACCGCTCTCTTCGTATTCGTCGAAGTAGATATTGCCGCTCTCGTCGATCGCATCATCAACCTTGCCGCTCTCGTAAAGCTGCAAAACCTTAGCCATTTTGTCTTTGATATTTTGCACAATCGGCGTAAAATCCTTGCCCTCATCCTCACTAGTATCGCTTTGTGCTAACGCAGTCTGCGGCGCTATGGAGTAGCTTTCTTGCGGTAAATCATTTACGGCTTTTAATGCTAGATTATCTAGGGCGTTTATCGCTTCGTCAAATTTTGATTTGTCCGTATCTGAATCCTCGCGCAATAGATTTCCGATGATCTGCTGGATTGATTGATCGGTCTGAGACGAGACATATTTTCGTACCGCCTCTTCTAGGCGTTCGTTGCGGTAGATATCGAATTTCGCGCGATTTAGCGCAGCTTTTAGTGCAGCAGTGTCTTTTTTATCAAACGCAGCTTTAGCGTTATCCAGCTCAGTTTTAAATTCCGTATAGACGCTCATCCAAGGCGAAGTTGTACTGGATGCTGCAGAATTCCCGCCTGAGGCTGGCGCAGAAGTGCTGCCGTCGCCTCCGTCTTGATACTCGGCTACGAGACGATGACCAGATTCGATCGCAGGCAGAACCTCATCAATCTCACGATTTAGATTATCGATCATCGCTTGGATCTCATTTAGCGGCTTTTCCGCCTTGATCGCTTTACGGATATCGCCGAATTGCTTCTCCATATCGTAGGATTTTTTCTGTCCCAAATTTATGCGGATGCCAGCTTCTAGATTTTCAAAATGCCCAAAATACGCCTCTTGGGTTATTTTTCTAGCTTCAGAATTGTTACCATCAACATAAAGCTTGATCGCTTGAGCAAATTTCTCTTTTATCGTCGCTGCTTCGGCGCGATAATCCGTATCCGCAAAAAGCATAGCAAGCGGAAAAACTAGAGCTAAAACCGCAAATTTAAAAAATTTCATCTGAACCTTCTTGAGTTGAATTCATACATTAAATTTCAAAATCGAGCGGCAATTATATGTAGAAAAATCTTAAAAAGTAATAAAAAAAGCGGTTATCATAAAGCACGAAAGCGGCTAAATTCTCAATTGCAAGAGCTTTTTGATAGATGGAATTTAATAGAATTTAGGATATGACGGAATTTTAAACGGCAGTCGGATTTTAATCCGACTGCTAAAATTTTAATGAAGTTTCGACCAAATTTTGCTTTTCCAAAGACCTGCAAAAACAGAAAGGATCAAGAAATAAATCATAATATTTATGGTTGTAGCTTCACGCTCGGCTTTTTTGCTATCGCCTACGTCAGCTAGATACTCCACGACCTTGGCTTCAGCGTTTTCGTTCAAGCCTACGCGCGGCATCGAAGTGCCTGGAAGCTTCTTTTGCGTATCATTGATAAACTCGTGCAGATAGTTGGCGCCCTTAGAACGGATCATCATCGAAAGATCAGGAGGCGTCGAGCCCATATACGCAGCCAAGCTAGCCTTGTCGCTGGATGCAAAGAGCTTATCATATTTGACATCGTGACATCTTAGACAAGCATCCTCAAAAACCGCCTTGCTTAAAAGGAATTTTTTCTGCGCTTCATTTAGTTCAGTGCCTTGTTTGATGCCACTAGCAGCAACCTCAGAGGCGATTAGTTTATCCTCGCTAGGAGCGAGCGATTTTAGATAGGCTACGATATCGGCGATCTCTTGATTTAGATCACCGCCCGCACCGAAAAATCCAGGCATCGGAAAAGGCTTTTCGTCGCCAAATTTCTGATCTAGCTTAAGAGCCATGATCGGATCTTTGATGAGTGCAGCTAAGAATTGATCGGTGTATAGATAGCCTGCGCTGCTAAGATCCGGAGGATTGACGCCGTATGCGGCACTAGCGCTTGCCGCGTCCATAGGAGCGGGGATATTTGCACTTTTTACTCCATGACATGCGGTGCAGCCTGCATTTGTAAAGGTCTCGGCGCCTCGTACGGCATCGCCTTTACTAAGATCGATTTTATTTATCTCGTCCCAAAAAAGCACCGTTTTGTCTTGTTGCTCTTTCGCGCCGACAAGGGCTTTTTTAGAATTTTTTATCATCGTCTCATCTCCGCCTTTTTCAGCTGCGGCCAAAGCGCTTTCTGCTGCGGCTACGTTATGCGCAGCTAAAGCCGTATCGCCTGCTGCAAAGTCGTAATTTACCGGATCAGTGTGCGGACTAAGCTTAGTATGAGCATAAGGCTCGATAAACCAGTATAAAATTCCCACACAAAAAAGCACTAAGATTAGGGTTCTTATCTCTTTCATGGCTAGACCCTCTTTCTTTCTGCAATTGTAATTAGCGGAAGCACTACGACGAGCAATCCGATATAAATGATCGATAAGGCAAAGCCCCAGTATTTATTTTCGATACCAAGCTCCGCGCCGTCTGCAGGGAGCTTGCCGAAAAGGCTAAGCAGGATCATGTCGATTACCAAAACCCAAAACCAAATGAAAAACGCTTTGTTTTTGTACGCAGGCGCTACTACGCTGCTGCGATCAAATAGTGGGATAAAAAATAGCGAAATCCCGGCGAAGGCAAAGGCGATAAGCCCGATGTCGGCAGCCTTAAGCGGCCCTACGTCGAAGTAAAATCCGCGCAAAATTTCATACTCCCAAAGGAAGTACCACTCCGGATAGATATGCGTCGGGGTTTTGAGGCTGTTTGCCGGCTCGAAATTTATCGGATCCATCGCAAAATCGAAATGAAAGCCCACTAGATAAAAGAAAAATATCATAAAGATACTGACGTAGAAAAAATCCTTCGCCAAAAAGCCCGGCCAAAACGGAATTACCTTGCTTTCGCTAGTTTTGCCCTGCAGATACTTCTCACCCTCGAGCTCAAAGTCAATCTCCTCGCCATCTAGGTTATTTACATGCGGAAATCTAAGCGAATAAAAATGCACCGCCAGCACCGCAACCACTACAAGAGGCAGCAAACAGACGTGAAGCATAAAAAATCGCGTCAGCGTCGGATCACTAACAGCGTAATCGCCGCGAATCCATTCGACTATTGCATCGCCAACTACTGGAATTCCTCCAAAAAGATTAGTAATAACCATAGCCGCCCAGTAGCTCATCTGCCCCCACGGAAGCATATAGCCGCTAAAAGCCTCCGCCGAAAAGATGATGAAAAGCAGCATCCCGCTTACCCAAATCATCTCTCGCCCTTGCTTATACGAGCGGTAATATATAGCTACTAAAGTATGAATGTATAGGATCAAAAATACGACCGATGCCGATACTGCGTGGATATGTCGCCATAGCCAGCCGTATTCGACCTCCTTCATAATCGTGAAATTTACGCTATCAAATGCGAGATTTACATCCGGTTTGTAATACATCACGAGCATTAGTCCGCTTACGAATAAAACTATAAATAGCGTCATCAAAATAACGCCCATCGCCCAAAGGAAGCTGATATTTTTAGGAATCCAATACTCGCTTACCATCACCTTGAAAAATTTCGTTACGGCAAGCCTTTGGTCGAACCAATCCCAAACTCCCGTAGCTTTTCTTATATGTGCCATCTGTGCCTCCTATGCTTTCTGCTTTAGGGCTTGGTATTCTGGGCCCTCTTCGCCTAAAACGAGTTTCGTTCCGTCGATTTTAAAGGGCGGTATATCCATAGGACGCGGCGGCGGACCGAATACGTTAAGCCCGCTTGCATCGAAAATCCCGCCGTGACATGCACAAATGAATTGTTGCGTCGATGGCTTGTAGCTGGGAATACAGCCCAAATGCGTACAAAGCCCGATGCAAAGCGTATATCTAGCATCTCCCACGACGACGTCGCGGGCATCGTTTTTAGGCATATCGGCAGTCTTTTTAAGCACGAAAATCGGCTTTTTGCGCCACTGTGTTTGATACAGCTCGCCCTCTTTGATCGGACTTAGATCTACCGTAGTGACGCCGGCAGCGCGCACGCTAGGTAACGGATCCCACGATTTCTTCATCCCCACGAGTGCGAAAACGCCACCCACAGCGGCAACTGCGCCGAAAGTAAGCCCGATAAAGCCTCGTCTATCCTGTTTTAGATCAGACATCTTTATCCTTTCAAATTAAGAAATTGATAAGCGTCAATTTTAGCCAAATAAAGATTAAATCAATATGATTATAAGCAGAAATTTAGCTTAACCTTGCAAGCTAAATTATATTTTAAGATAATTTTAATGCCTAGCGAGGCGTTTTCGTGGCTTAAAATTTTATAAATTTTCAAATTCTGTCATGTTTCATCATGGCGCGGAATTTAAAATTTTATCGCGCAAAAGTTGCTGCGACAATGGCGTGCGAAATTTTAAAATTTCGACATCATAATAAAATTTTATAAAGCGCGAGATTTTAAATTTAAAGAAGAGCATAGAATTTATAAAATCAAATTTTAAAATTTCACTGCTTGGTTATGGCAGCGGCGGGGCGGATTTTACACTAGCGCGCTAGCTGAAATTTTAAAATTCTAAATTACGTCGCGCTTCCGTCGCATGAAAAAATTCCACTAGAAGTAAAATTTAAAACATTAAAACCCCATAGCGACGCAAATTCTAAATCATTAAAATTTTACGACGCCTTAAAATTTCAAGCATCAAAGCCCTGTCGCGATGCAAAATTTTAAAATTTAGCGCAATCGCGAACCGTAAAATTCTATAAAATTCTGCGGGATTTTAAAGTCTAGCTGAAATTTAAAGATAAATTCCATAAATCCCTAAAGCTTCGGCAAGCTGCGAAATCCGGGCGAAATTTCAAAATTATTATTCTGAAATTTGGGCCCCACCTATCTAAAGCCTAGCCGATTTGCCCGAGCGAAAATACGCCGCGATCGCAAGAGCCACCATCGAAGCGATCATCACGTACGCCCAGCCGGGCACTGGAATGCGCTCGCCGCTAGCATATGAGTGCATGCCGCTTAGGTAGAAATTTACACCAAAATAGGTCATTATGACGCTAAAATACGCAAACATCGAGGCTACGGCAAAGGCGAACTGATTATTGAGCTTAGGCATGAATCTAAAATGCACGACCACCGCGTAGATGAAAATCGTAATGAGCGCCCAGGTCTCCTTTGGATCCCAGCCCCAGTAGCGCCCCCAGCTTTCGTTAGCCCACACGCCGCCTAGGAAGTTACCCACCGTCAGCAAACAAAGACCTAGGATCATCGACATTTCGTTGATATGTGTGGCTTCCGTGATATTGCGCGCGATCTCGGGGCTTTTCTTATCAAATAAAAACATCACGAGAGTGAAAATTCCAAGCAGCATGCAAAGGCCTAAAAATCCATAGCTCGCGGTGATTACCGAGACGTGGATCGTAAGCCAGTGCGACTTCAATACGGGCTGGAGGTTGGTGATCTGCGGATCGATGTCGCTAAGATGCGCCACCATCAGCGTTATGCCCGCCATTATCGAAGTAAGCGCCAGCGAAATAGCGGATTTGCGCGAGAAAAATATTCCGCTTAGCGACAGCGCCCACGCGATGTAGATGAGCGATTCATACGAGTTGCTCCACGGTGCGTGCCCCGAGACGTAGCCGCGTAGCGCAAGGCCCGCGGTATGCGCGATGAAAGCGACGATATTTACGATATAAACGAGCTTAAACGCGCCGCCTAAGCGGAGCGCGGGCTTCATCATTCGCAAAAAGATAAAGATCAGAAGCAAAAATCCCGAGATAGTGTAGATCGGAAAGAGGCGAGAAAAAATTTTAGCCTTATTAAATAAAATTTCATATTTTATCGCGCTCTCGCTAGGCATTAGGTTTGCGCCGTTTTGCGATTGGTATTTTTTGACGTAGCTTAGCATCTTTTCTGCGCCGCTCCAATCCCCGCTTTCTTGAGCATAAACTACGGACGAAACGAATATTCCCATCATCTTTTTAACTTCAGCAGATTCGTTTTGATCCAGCGTATCGCCTAGATATAGCGGCGAAAGCCACTCGTTATTTTTAGCGTTCTTAACCGGAATAATTCTAAAATAATCCCCCATAAACGCCGAGTAAAAGACGTTTACGCGCTCATTTACCTTGATGATCTCTTTATCTAGCACGCCGCGATTGCCCAAAGGCTTGCGGTTGATCTCCTCGACCATTTTATCGAGTTTGTAGTAGCTCTCGCCGCCTTTAAATTCAAAAAAATCCATCATACTGGCGTGGCTTTGCTTCTCATCCATACCTAGAATTTTCTTAAGCTCCGGCTCGCTAACCTTGATGATTGGCGCACGTCTCCAGTAGCTTTGATTTAGCATAAACGAAAGCGCAGCGGCGTTATGATTTAAAATTTCGCCATTTGGCGCCTTGTAGTTGTCGGCGCGGTAAATTTTATTTAAAAGCTCCCTAGAAACGGTATCGAAAGGCTCCATTCGCCCATCAAATCCCTGAATTACGAGGCTTGCTAGATCCTCACTAAATTTAGGATCAAATTTCGGCACAGCTAGCTCGCCTCCCATAGTAGAAAAATTATGCGGCGGGATGGAGTCTTGCTCCGCCGCAGATTCTTGCGAAGCGGAGCCCTGCTTGGAATTTTCAACGGCGGAATTCTGCGCGGAATTTTGCGCAGAATTTTGCGAAGCCGGATCTTGCACGCTAGCCGGGTTTTGCGACGCGGAATTTTCTGCGGCTGTATTTGAGGCAGAACTTTGCGAAGTAGAATTTTGAGTCGTAGAGTTTTGTTCGGCATTTGCTGTGCTAGGATACAATGCGGCCAAACTCAAAGCCAACGCGCCTACTAATGCCAATGCCGCACCTTTGGTACCGCGTCGCGATTTTTTGATGCGTTTTGATGCAGAGCTTTCTACTGGGCTCGCAGGCGCCAAGCTAGATGCGGAATTTTTAGAATTTACATCTTTTTCTTGAGCAAGATGCGTATTTTCGCTGATTAAGCGCGAGAGCTTGAAAAAGCGCGAGCCTCGGTTAAAAAAGTTAAAAAACATCCCCACGCAAAGCAAAAAATAGCCGATGTAAGTTGGAACTTTGCCGGGGTCTTTATTGACCGAAAGCACGGTGCCGCGCTCATCCGTATCGTATGAGCTTTGGAAAAATCGGTATCCGCCGTAATCGAGCACGTGATTCATAAAAATATCATAATCAAAGCTCGTATTGCCGTCTTTTAGCGTGATTTCGCTTTTATATCCGGAGGGCGAATTGGTACCTGGATAGCGATCCATCACAAAGTCGCGAAGCGCGATTTTAAAAGGCAGATGAAGCATCTTTGGCGCCAAGGCTACGATGAAATTCTTATCGCCCACCTTGTAGCTAGCACCATGCGAATCCCTAGGCACGTAGATTTCGCGATTCTGCCCCGCAAAGCTTAGCGTAGCTACTACGCCGGGCTCACCCGGTAAATTCGCATCGACCGGGACGAATTTCTCGACCGCAGAGCTAAGTAGGCTAACGGGGGCGAAATTTATCCCGTCGAAGCTGTAAAGCAAGAGATTGCCTAGAGGATTATCCTCGTTTCTCTTAAGCGGCGAAGTGCTCATATCAGCCATTTTAGTGGCGTTTATATCAAGGCTTGAGTTTAGATAAAATTTGCCGTCTTTGGATTTTATGTAGATGAAATTCTTACTTTTAGGCTCTGCATTAAAAGTGATACTAAGCTCGCCTATATCCATGCTCTCGCCTGATTGCAAGGAGACGTTTTGGCTACCAACGTTATTTGAAAATAATAGCTCCACGCGCGCAGGAGCCTGTCCGGTCGGATCTTGCACCCATTTTAGCTCGCCGTGTTCTACGAGCTCTTTAAATTTTAAATTTGCGATCCTGCCCTCTACGTCTAGATTGAGATCGAAGTTCATCCGTCCTGCGCCGTTTAAAAATTTGCTCTCGTCAGCAGATATAAACTCGCCGTCACTGCCTAAAGTAAGAAGCTGAACAACCTCGTCTTTAGTCGTTACGATCGAGCTCTCGCCGCCCTCTCTTATATGTATATTGCCCTCAAAGCCGAAATATCTCGTCAAAATCGCTCCAACAAGCATAAACAAAAAGCTCGCGTGAAAGATTAGCGCAGGCAGAGTGCGAAGCTTAATCATGCGGTAGCGATAAATATTGTAGGTTAAATTTATTCCCAAAAGCACCATCAGCGCGCCAAACCACGCAGTCGAATAAACCATCGCCCAAGCTACTTCCGTGCCGTAAGCGGTCTCTACGAAAGTGGCGATCGCACAGGCTAGCGCCAAAATCAGTAGCATCACTGACGCGCACTCCATACTAAAAAATGTCTTCATTGATTTCCTTTAGATTTACGAGGGTTTTCAAAATCGCGAGATTTTAGCAAAAATTGCTTAATTTTTCATTTTACGACCTGCAAGCGCACGCCTGCTAGCGTAGCGCGAATATGCGTTAAGATACTTTGATAAAGCGGCAAAATTCTCATCTTAGGCATTCGCGCAGGAATTTAACGGCGCGGATAAATTTTATAAAATGCTGCGGAATTTAGCGAAATTCTATTAAATTTCGTGCGCCATCTCATCGTATAATTTCTAATTTAGAATTCCGCTGCGATAAAATTCTATCTTTGTGAAATTGCTTCTTATTGTTTTTTGCCTTGAGTATATGCGAGCTCGCACACGTCGCCCACGGCTTGGTGGCACGGGATCGCCGAGATCGAGTTATTAGGCGAGCCGTCGATCACTTTATCCGAATAAACCAAATAGATTAGCGAGCCCTGCACCGCGTCGTAAAGCCTAACTACGTGGGTCTTTTTAAAGATCAACGAGCTGCGTTTTTCAAAAATATCCTCTTTTTTCAGCTCCTCTTTGATGATGATTTTAGGCGCTGTCTGCACGCACGAAACAGAGGCTTCGGAGCGATCCTCCTCCACGCCAATGATCTCTTTGGCACCGCCTTTTTTGGCGTAAGAGACGTAGCAGGTCACTCCATCAACCTTAGGATCTTTAACCGCGATAACTTCGATGCGATCGTCTTTGCCAAAAATTCTAAACGAAGTATTTACGCTACCTACTAGCTCGTAATCGCCCGCGCAAGCAAAAGCCACTAGAATCGCTGCTAGAATAAATTTTTTCATAATAATCCTTTGGAATTTTAGCGGCGATTTTATCATTTATAATATAAATATTAAGCAAGTTTTTATAAAATACCGCGATTTAAATTTAAAGGAATTTTATGATCGAAGATATCTTTAGAGAATACGATATTCGCGGTATCGTGGGCGAGGAGCTAAACGAGCGCAGCGTAAAAGCCATTGGCTTCGCGCTTGGCAAACATATAGCAAATCTCGGGCTTGAGCGCGTTAGCGTGGGATACGACGCCCGTCTTAGCGCAGATGAGCTTTTCGGCTATTTCGTAAGCGGGCTAAATTTTGCGGCTCTGCGGGTTTATAATATCGGCTTGCTACCGACACCGGTGGGTTATTTTAGCGTATTTACGCATAAATTTGACGCAAACGTAATGATCACCGGCTCGCACAATCCCAAAAATTACAACGGCTTTAAAATAACGATCGGCACGGACAGCTTCTTCGGCGCGGATTTGAAACGCCTCGGCGCGCAGGTGCGAGAGCTAATGAGTTCAAATTTTGAAATTCCAACCGATACAAGCACCCAGAGGTACGACATCTTAAGCGAGTATCTAGCATATTTTGAGAAGGAATTTGCGGCTCTTAAAGGCTTTGCCGCGCCTTTTATTATTGACTGCGCAAACGGTGCGGCAGGCGTTACGACTACTAAAATTGTCGAAAGGCTCGAGCTAAACGCTAAAATTTTATTTCCGCAACCGGACGGCAACTTCCCAAACCACCACCCAGACCCCAGCGAGGAGAAAAATTTAGCCGATCTTAAAGCTGCGATGAAGCAAGACGGCGTGGCTTTAGGGTTCGGCTTTGACGGGGATGCCGATAGGATCGCCGTGCTTACGCCGCGCCGCAATATCAAAGGCGACGAGCTAGCCTGCTTGCTTGCTCTAAACATGCACCGCCCGCGCATCCTAGGCGAGGTCAAATGCTCGCAGGCGATGTATGATACCATCGATAAGATCGGCAAAAGCTTCATGGGCAAGACCGGCCACAGCAATATTAAAAAGGCGATGAAGGAGCTTGGCATCGATCTTGCCGCCGAGGTTAGCGGGCATATTTACTTTAAAGAGCGATATTTCGGCTTCGATGACGGCGTATATGCGATGATGCGCGTGCTTGAGCTCGTAGCTAAAGGATATGATTTAGACGCCGAGCTAGACAAACTGCCGCGAGTTTTTAGCACCGACGAGATTAAATTTAATACAAGCGAGGAGGCGAAATTTAAGATCATCGAGGCTCTTAAAGCTCAAATCCACACGGGTATCGCGGAGCTGCCGCCCATCCGCGATATTATCGAGATCGACGGCATCAGAGTGCGGTTTGATGACGGCTGGGCGCTCGTACGGGCAAGCAACACCACGCCTGTGATCGTAACTCGCTTCGAGGCCTCTAGCCCCGAGTTTCGCGACGAGATGCAGCGCGTATTTTTAGGCAAACTAGAAAATTTAAAGGACCAGAGATGAACGAATCTGAAAAGCAAGAGGTTGAGAAAAATATAAAAGAGCTTTTGGCTGCGAGAGCGGAATTTTTTAAATTCTTAGATGAGCGCGTGCCAAAAATCGAGGATACCGACGTATTTGATTTCGAGCGTGCAGGCGCGGCTAGCTTGAAAGAAGTTTATGCGAAATTCTACGGCTACGACTACGCCGCGCGCAAGCTGCTGCCATACCTATACCGCACTTACGGGCTAGACTTCGATGTCTGAGATCATCTTAGATCGCGCCGCTTATGCGCACAATCTAGCGCAAATCGCCGCCAAAGTAGGTGGAGCGGAGCGAGTATTTTTAGTAGCCAAGGATAATTCATACGGCCATGGCTGCAGGCTTTGCTGTGAGGAAGCGGCAAAGCTAGGCTTCGTACGCGCCGTAACGCGAAGTGCTACGGAAGCTGCGCAGATAGCGGATTTATTTGATGAAATTTTAGTGCTCTCGCACATTCCGGGCGGGGACGAGGATGAGCGGTTTTGCTACGCGGTAAATGATCTGAGCTACTTCGCGCGTCTTAAACGAGGGCTTAAAATTTATATCGCTGCAGATACTGCTATGCACAGAAACGGCATCGCTGCGAGCGAGCTAGATGAGGCGCTTAGGCTATGCAAGCAGGGCGGATTTAAGCTTTGTGGCTTTTTCACACACTTTCGCGCAAGCGACGAGCTAAGCGGCGATTTTTTCGCGCAGAGGCAAAATTTTATAGAATTTAAGCGTCTTGCGAGGCAAAAAGCCGCCGCCGCGGGCTTTGGAAATTTAAAATTTCATTCGAGCAACTCCGCAGCTATCGAACGAAGTGCGGGCTTTGAGGACGAATATGTGCGCGTAGGCATGGCGCAATTTGGATATCCGCAATTTGACGAGAGCCTAAATTTACGTCCCGTGCTAAAGCTATATGCCGATCTGATCAGCTCGCGCGTGCTGAAAAAAGGCGAGCGCGTAGGCTATGGCGCGAAATTTGAAGCGCCGCACGATATGAGGATCGGCACCTATGATCTGGGCTATGCCGACGGGCTATTTCGCTACGACGGCGAGGGCGAGCTAGCGCTTGCAAGCGGACAAAAAATGCTCGGAAAAATGTCGATGGATAGTTTCTGCGCGGAATTCGGTGGCGAGCAGGTTTGCGTGCTGGACGACGCGCGAGCCTGGGCAAAACACTTCGGCACGATCGAATATGAAATTTTAGTCAAATTAAATTCCAACATCCCAAGGAGATTTCAATGAAAGAGCTGCAAGGAGAAAATAACGAGCGTATAGGTTACGACGATAAAGGCTTATCCACGCGAGGCGAGAACTTTGGCGGAAGAGAGTATCCGCGCCAAAAAGGAGGGCTTCATATCTTAATCAAAGCTCTAATCGTCTTAGTGATTGCGGCGATTGCGTTTGCGATATTTGCAGTGCCGGTTTATAATAAACTCGTAAGCAAAGATGAAGAAGTTAAGGCCGCGTGGAGCCAGGTGCAAAACCAATATCAGCGCCGCGCCGATTTGATTCCAAATTTTGTAGAAACCGTCAAGGGCTACGCTAGCCATGAAAAAGATACCTTAGAAGGCGTTATAAATGCCCGAGCTAAGGCAACTGCTGTCAATATCAATGCAGAAAGTTTAGCACAAGATCCGGAAGCGTTTGCGAAATTTAACGGCGCTCAAGGCGAGCTTAGCTCGGCCCTATCGCGCTTGATGCTGGTAGTCGAGCGCTATCCGGATCTTAAGGCAAATCAGAATTTCGCCGACTTGCAAAATCAGCTCGAAGGCACGGAAAACCGCATCGCTGTAGCGCGAAAGGACTACATCGCTTCGGTGCAGGAATACAACAAGCTAATTAGAACCTTTCCTACAAACATCATCGCGCGCATTGTAGGACTAGGCGGTGCCAAACCTAGCTTTAGCGCTGATAGCTCAAGCCAAAAAGCCCCTAGCGTCTCGTTTAAATAACGCTAAAGGCAGCAAATGCTAAGCGAGCAGTGCAAGCAAGAAATCCACGAGCTAATCACGAAAGCCGAAGCCGCAAGCGGTGCGCAGATCGTCTGCGTGGTCGCGCGCGAAGCAAGCGAGGACTGCGAAGCTAGCTATAGCGCAGCGGCAGTGACGGCGTTTGCGATCGGCATCGTTATGTGCTTCGTGCCGCAAATAAGCAAATCTGAGCTACTGCAAATCGTAGCGCTTAGCTTCATTACGATTAAAGCCCTGCTAGCTAAATGCCCCGCGCTTTTAACTCTAATCACACCTAAATCTCGCAGACTTCGGCTCTCGGGCGAGTTTGCGATGCTAAAATTTTACGAGCGCTACGGCAGCGTAAAAGAAGCGATAATGTTTTGTGTCTGCGTCCGCGAGCGCTGCGCTCATATCATCTGCGGCGAGCGAGCGGCGGAGTTTATCTCTAAGAGCGAGTTTGAACGTATCACGACGGAATTTAACCCCAGCACGCAAGGCCTTGAGCCTGCCGTTTTAAAGGCGATGGACGCGCTGTGCGAGCTAGCCATGCGAGTGCCTAAAGATAGCGAAAATAACGAGATAGAAGAGACCTTGGTAGAACTGCGATGAGAGTGGCTTGGAGATTTGCTTTTGCCCTAATGGCGCTATTTGTAATAAGCGTCGCCGCACCTAGCGAGTATCTAGCCCATCCAAACGGCACCGCCGTAATCGATGAGGCTGGCATTTTACGCCCAGCCGCGAGAGAGAGTCTGAATGAAATTTTAACGACTTTCGATAAAAATTCCACAAACCAGATCATGTTCATAAGCCTAAAATCGCTCGGCGGCTACTCTATCGAGGAAATCGGCGTAGAGCAGGCGCGCGCTCTTGGTATCGGGCAAAAAGAGCGCGACAACGGCGTATTACTGCTTGTCGCTCCACACGAGCATAAAGTGCGTATCGAGGTCGGATATGGGCTAGAGGGCGTGCTAACCGATATGCGCGCCAAGCGTATCATAAACAATAAAATTCTGCCCTATTTTAGGCAGGGGGATTACGAAAGTGGCGTCATTAGCGGGATTTCAGCGATCATTAGCACGATCGAAGGCGGCGATATCAAATTTGATCCACTTAACGCCAACGCGCAGCAGGATCCGAGCAACAAGGACTTTGCGATCTTCATGGTGCTTTTTGCGGTTTTGCTTTTTGCGATACTAAGCCGCCGCGTGACGCGCCGCAGAGTAAGCGACGAGGATATAATCTCGAGTGCGGACATCATAAGCGAAATCGCGCGCTCATCGCGCATGAGAGGCAGCCCATCTGGGGATTTTGGCGGATTTAAAGGAAGTGGCGGTTTTAGCGGAGGCGGTTTCAGTGGGGGCGGCGGAAGCTTCGGCGGAGGCGGTGCTAGCGGAAGCTGGTAGCTACGGAAATTTCATAAAAATTCCAAATCGTAGAATTTTATCTAAATTTTAAAATTTCAGAATTTCTAAATTCGGCTGCTAGTATAGAAAAAACAGTACGAGCGGCTTGTCGTTGCCCTCGATCTTTAGTGTACGCTCGGAGGGGTCGAACTTGGAGGCGAGCGAGGTGCCGTCGCTGCTTAGATGGTGCTTCCATTCGTCGCAGCCTACGAGCAGTAGCGCGAACACGGCGGCGGCAACTTTTAAATTTAAAAATTTCATAATCTAAAATCCGTCCTTAAATCTGTTTTTAAAACTGCTAAATTCGCTTTTAAATTTGCGTTTGAAATTTTAAAATTCACGGCGCAATGCCTATTGGAATTTATATCATAATCTGCGTTAGAAATTATGTCGCGATCTGCACTAGGGCGTATGTCGTAGCAAGTCATACTTAGGTTAATGCCGTGACCCTTGACGAGATTTATGTCATACTCCGCACTAGAATTTATATCGTGGCATATATTTAAATTTAAGTCTTGATCTGCGTTAAAGTTTATGCTTTGGCATGTGCTGCAGCAATATGCTATAAAGCGTATGTCGCGATCCGTGTCGTAATCCGCGCTAAAGTCTATGTAACGACTTGCCTCGCAATTTGTACTCGTAGCGTTTTGGTTTTTAAAATTTAGGCTTTTAAAATTTTGATTTTTTAAATTTTTACCCACTCCGCTCGGCGTCGCATCGGCGCTTGATCTTTTGAGACAAATGGTTTCGGCGGGACGCGTGCAGCAAAGAGCGCACCTGCTTGCGCAAACTGCAAGCGAACCCAAAAAAAGCGCGGGCGGGCGGTGAAATTTTTAAATTTTGACGTAGCTTTATTTTTCGTCATGCGAGTTAAATTTTACACATCGGAATTCTGCGCGTCCGAATTTTCGGCATCGGAATTTTCGTCGCTTAAATTTTTAGCGCCCCGATCTTCGCCGCGAGAGCTTTGCGAGGCGGGATTTTTAGAATTATATTTTTTGATATCGGAATTTTCTGTAGCCGAAGCATTTACGCCCGCATTTTTGCCATTAGAATTTTCGCCAATTAAATTTATTTTTTGGAGAATTTTAAATCCAAATTACGCGCCCTATTATTTCATCACATCATCACGAGTTATTTACATAAAATTTAACCTATTAAAAATTTGGACGAAAATTCCACCTGCGAAATCTCGATAAAATTTTGCCATTAAATTACGAAACGAAATTCTACCTCGCAATTCTACCGCTATTTCTTAGCTATTTTATAGTAGCCGTCTTTAAAAACAACCTTACCCGCACCCGCAAGACGCTTTAAAAGCTGTGCGCTCGCTTCGTCAAACATCGCCTCCACGTCGCTCGTGCGCTGAGGACGACGTGCCAAAGTATGCAATATCTCATCCTCGCTAAAACTCAGCCGCTCACTTGCATAATGTGGCGCGGCGATGATATTTACGTTTTGATTTTCGATGAAAGTGGCCAGATAGCGTAGCTGTGCCTCGCTCACCCCCTCTGCGCGGTATGCAGGCGGGCGATCGATAGTACCGAGATCGACGCGGTGCGGGTTGATGCGAGCTAAAGCCACATTCAGCGCTGCGAAATCCTCTTGCGTGTCGTTTAGCCCGCGCACGACTAGGATTTCGATATCAAGCTCGCCGCGAAACTCGCGCGCAAAATCCGCGATCGCGCTTACGATATCCTCGGCGCTAATGCCTGCATGCGGGCCGTCCACCTTGCGAAAGCTTTTCGCAAGCACGCTATCTAGCGAAAATTTGCAAATATCAATCTTCGCTAACGCCGCGCTGTTTTCGCGCACGAGCGAACCGTTTGACAAAACGAGCAGCTTCTGCGGCAGATTTAGCGCCTTTAGCGCGTCTACGAGTTCTGCAAAGCGCGGATGTAGCGTAGGTTCGCCGTTTGCCGTGATCGTGATGACGTCAATGCCCGCATGGCTTTGCAGCGCGGTTTTCAGCTCGGCGATGACTGGGCCGATCTCACAGGGCTCGCTCATCGCGCTTACCGGCTTGCCCGCGCCCAGCTCGCAATAGACGCAGTTGAAGTTGCACTGCTTGCGCTGCGGGCTCAGATCGATGCCGAGGCTGCGCCCGAACCTACGCGAGGCGACGGGTCCGAAAATATATCTCATTTTTGCTCCATGATTTGATTTATGTGCAGCGGCGTTTTTGGCGCGAGATTTCGCTTTGAAATTTACTTTGCGGAATTTAATTTGCAAAATTTTAATTTGAAATTCTGCATCGTGAAATTTTGCTGAAATTTGCTTTTAAAAATTTAGCTAGAAAATCCCGCTTTTAAATTTTACGTAGCAAGTTTATACCGATCTCAAGCCTCGCGCCAATAACGCTTTGCATCGAGCCTTGAAAACTCTACGTAGCAAATTTATACCTTGAAATTTAACTTCCGCGCGCCGAAATTCGGCGCCGCTTTTATGCGAAAATCCTCTTCCGCGCGCCGCCCCCGCTACGAACGGAATTTTAAGCTTAGAGTTTTGAATTTATCCTTAAATTTGGGGCGCTGTGCGAAATTTATATAAAAAATCCGACTTATTGGCGGACGAGTGAGCTTTAAAATTCCAAAATTCCCGGAATTTTGCTAAAATTGCGAGCAAATTTAAAGAAGGGCGAAATTTTGACTATTTACGATTTGGAGCGCTTGAGACTGGACGCGAAAAAGCACGTGGAGCAGCTAAAGCTCGTAGCCGTCATAAGTACGATCGCCCTGTTTGCGGTATTCGGCGTCATCGCGTATTTTGCAGATAGGCGGGGCGCGCAGAGCCTTAGCGCGACGATGCTTATGCTGCTGGCGGTCGCCTCGCTCGCCGTAAGCCTTAAAGAGGTGCACTTAAACGGCTGGCAAAAGGATCTCATCGGCACGGAAAATATCTTAAAGTTCGGCGCGGTCGCGATCTCGTTTTTGATCTTCAAATACTCCGCGGCCTTGCCGCAGGCGTTGATAGGCTTAGCCGCGCTCACGCTTGGGGCGTGGCTGGCGAGGGAGCTTTACGCGCTCGGCGTAAAAAGCATGCAAGAGATTTTTACGGGGCGGTACCGTCAAAGCTACAAGCAGCACTATCTGGCGCCTTTCGTGCGCGAGCTCGGCTACGAATACGTCTCCTACGGCAGCGTGCCGTTTTGGCGCGTGGTACAGAGCGATCTGTTCGAGTTTATCGAAAATCTACGCGGCAACGACCGCGTGGGCGGCGCGTGGCAGGGAGTGAGCTTCGAGTTTAGCGATGTGAGTTTTTTCCATCAAAATTTGCAGCACGAGCTCGTGGGGGCGTTTTTCGTAGCGGAATTTAACAAACACATCATCGCGCCCGTTTTCATCTATCCGCGCGAGATACAAAACAAACAGCACGTAGGTCTAAAGCCCGTTGCGATGGATAACGTGGAGTTCGCCGCGCGATACAAAGTGCTTAGCGATGAGCCGCAAAACGCGATGTACGTGCTAACTCCTGCATTTATGGAGCGGTTTTTGGCGGTGGGCGATGCGCTCGGAGCGCAGATCTGGGCGAGCATCAGAGAGCGGCGGATCCATATTTTCGTGCACACCGGGCGCGATAATTTCGAGCCTAGCGTCTATGAAAGCGTGCTGCGCCGCGATCCCGCAAGCGAGATAAAGAGCGAAATTCTAAGCTTTTTGAGTATCGTTAAAATTTTAAAACTGAATGTGAGGATTTGGATTTAATAAAATTTAAGCGGTATTTCTGCTAAAAATTTTTAACTCTTAAAAGATAATTTAGTCCGTCTAACTCTTTATTAAATTTTGATTTCATACGAGGCTATTTTCTAAATGTTTATCGCTTAGCTGCTTATCAAATTTTTGCTTTACGTCTAAAATTCCGCTCTTTACTCCTAGCTTATATAAAAATTTGTGGTCTAATTTTGTCTAAATTTTTACCCGTTTTTAGTAAAAAAATAGGTCTTTAATTCCTGGTATTCCCTGCTTGTTAAAATCGAGGCGTCGATAATAAAATGCTTATCAAAAATGATCAAACTATCGCCGCTTAGCATATCTAGTCCAAGTCCTAGCCCGTTTATTATCCTAAAAATCAGCAATGGAAACATGCCGAGCCCAAATGCTATCGGCACTATAAATGGGGCTATCGCATAGCCCTTAAAGTAAAAAACGGCGGACATTAAAACGAAGTAGATCATAACGACACAGAACCCAAACTTTTTTGTAGCGATCGGTGATTGAAATTCGGAAGGTCCGAAGGTTCGTTTAATCTCCACTATATTTGATAGTTCTATCTTAAATAAGATCAAATTCTTCTTCGTAGAAAAATACTCTATGGCGGAATTTTTAAATTTAATATAGCAGCTTCCTAGCTCTTTTGGACGCCTAGTTAGCTCTCCGGGATGCCTATATGGAGAGAGGTATGAAATGATATCTAAAAGAAATAGAAACGGCAGATATAGTTTTATCATTTCTATCGCGTTATCTTTGATGATTATCGGATATTTGTCGTAATCCCTAGGATTGGCCTTTTCTAGCGTAGTGCTGATTTTAAATTTATCCAAATTTAGCTCTTTATAAATAGAATTTCAAAGCGTTTTATATATTCCCAAATAGGATGACAGCGCGCAAGTGCGGCGGATAATCTGTTATCCGCCGTAGGCTGTCTCATAAAATCGCGCTGCGCCGCGGGCTGATAAATCGCGGCTCGCACAAAACGCAGCGCAATACGCGCAAACGTAAAATCCGCGGCTTGCAAAATCAAGCCGCAGCATTCAAAAGCGGTAAGCTTTAAATTTTTGGAATTCTGATCTTCTGCCCCGGATAGATTAGGTTCGCGTCCTTGATAACCTCGCGGTTGGCGTCGAAAATAACCTTGTATTTATTCGCGTCGCCGTAGAATTTCTTCGCGATTTTAGATAGGTTATCGCCCTTTACGATGGTGTAGTAGTTCTCGGCGCTATCCTCTCTAATGCCCTCGATCTGCACGTTTTTGATGCCTGCGGTGTTGCCCGCGATGAGGGCTGCTTTTTCGAGAGTTTCCTTATTGGCGTTGCCGCTGATTTTGACGGTGTCGCCCTGCACCTCGACCTCTAGCCCCTCTACCGGCGTTGAGCTGAGATTGGTGGCGATCTCGTCTTTTACGGATTTGGCGTCATCGCCTAGACCTAATAGTTTCTTGCCTGCTTCGGCTACGAATGAAAGTAAACCCATGTTTTCTCCTTTGGTTAAAGTGGCGAAATTTTATCTTAAATTTACCAACGATCAGCTTAGACGCATATCCTTACGGCTCCGCCCTAGCCCAATGATGCAACCTACTGCGCTCAGTCTATGCGCGACGATAGGTTCTCAGACCATCATCGTCGCGCCCATCGATTTATGTTTGCAGCGTATGAATTATCAGCGCCGAGACTACGCTAAATTTTTTGTCAGTAGATTTCTAGCGATCACGGCGCATACGATGCTAAAAACGACGACCGAATATGAGTTGAGATTTAGCCCGCAAAATCCTGCGCTTAGGGCAAAGGCACAAAGCGGCGCGTTTAAGTTGATCGCTAAAAAGGCAGCCCCTCCGCAAACGCCCGCTGCGCTTAGGTTAATAGGCAGAATTTCGCCGATCGCAAACCCCACGCATAGCCCCAAAACTGCGCCCAGCGCGAAACTCGGTGTGAGCGTGCCGCCGTATCCGCCGCAGCGAAAGATCATCAGAATGCAAAACGCTTTGCAAAGCAAGATCGCAAGCAAATATGGACTAAAGGATGCGGAGTTGAAAGCAAACTGCGCTGCAGAGCGCCCGTTACCTAAAATTTCAGGTACGTATGCGCCGATCGCTGCGGTAAGCAAGAATGCAAATGGCAGTGTAAGCGCGATTTTGAGGCTTTTTATGCGCCACTTTTCGCACAGGCGCACTCCGTCTTGAAAGTATTTTGCTGCGACCCCCGTGACAAGCCCGATTATCGCCGCTGCGATTAAATTCTGTGGGGTAGGAGCGAAGTTCGAAACTGCGTAATAAATTTCTTTTGAAGCTCCGAATTCCGCTGTAGCTGTAGCCACCGCGCTTGTGGCAAAGGCGCACAAAATCGCTCGAGTATCGAAGCTTTTAAGCAAAATTTCTAGGCTAAAAAGCGCGCCCGCTAGCGGGACGTTATATACAGCACCTAGTCCCGCTCCCGCGCCGCATGCGACAAATAGCCGAAGCTCATCTCCGCTGATATTTAAGGCGCGGCAAATTTTAGCCGCAAACAAGCCACCTAACTCGCGCGGAGCAGCCTCACTGCCTACCGGTGCGCCCATGGCGATGGCTGCAAGCTGCAAAACCGAGTGGATTAAATTTTGCCAAAACGGCGGATTTCGCCCCTCCATCATTGAAGATACGTTTAAAAAAGGTTTTAGTCTTATTAGCAGAATTCTAATTAAAGTTACGATTGCGCCGGCTGCGAGGACGCTAAGAAAGCGCCTAAGCTCGGTTGTTTGCTCCGTGACAATGTGAAATTCCTCATCATTATGTCCGAAAGCAAAAGTTTCAATTTCGTTGATACCGAAGTTTAAAAGCCCCGCGCAAAGCCCCATTATAACGCCTATCGCAAGGATCGCTAGAAAGAATTTAGTACTCAAAATATGCCTTTTTGAAACGCATAATTATATAAAATTTTAGCTTTAAAAAATCCTTACCGTGCATATAAAAGTAGCTAAAACGCGAGTAAATTTTAAAATAATGGCTAAGAATTTATATCATCTCTGCGGGTAAATTTTACGCGAAATTCTATGAAGCGTAGGCAGAGGCAGAATTTTATTTACGCTAATTACGCGAGTAAAATTTACGTAGATTTTATATCGCGCGTAGAAAATTTAGTAAAATTTCGCATCGCGCGGGAGGATAAAATTTTATTTGAAATTTCTTGCCGCGAGGACAGGCGAAATTCTACGTAAAATTTAAATCTATCCGAGCGGGTAAAATTTTAAATTGAGTAAGCGAGAAAATTTTGCAGAGGACGCGTGGGATTTCGCGCAGAATTCTAATTTACGAAAGAGGGCAAAATTCCGCGTAGAATTCCGATCTGCGTAAGAGGCGAAATTTCGCGTGAAATTCTAAGTTGCGTGACTGGGCAAAATTTTACGCGAAATTTTAATTTGTGTGAGTCATAGGGATTTTACGCCCGCGAATAAATTCGCTTAGGATTTTGCTATTTTTTCCAGATATCGTCATTTTTGCCGGCTGCGGGCGCGCTTAGCTTTTTATCCAGAGCCGAAATTTTATCCGCGAGCTTTTGCGCGCCGCCGAAAATTTCATCTTTTTTCGGAAGCCCGAAGTGAAATTTCGAACCCACGCTGTCACCGATGCTTGCAAGTAGCGATTTAGGCGCGTTTGCGATCGCGTCTTTAAAGATCGCCGCATCGATTCCGAGCTCGGCTAGAGCTTTTAACGCCCGCGCAGAACCGATAAACATCGCGATCTTGGCGTCAAAAAGATAATCGTTTGCTAGCTTTTGTGCGACCGCGGCAGATTTTTTATCCACGACGATGAAGCGCGCGCCTGCGCCATTTGCGAGCAAAATTTCATTTATATCGTTCGTAATAACGCTAAATTTTTTCTGCGCCTTTTGCGCCGCGGCGATGAGCCTGTCGTTAAATTTAAAGAGCAGATTGTCGTATTTGAAAACTTCGTCGCCGTTTTTGATGAGATACAGCGGCTCGTAGGGCACGAGCGCGTGGCCTAGGATGATCATTTGCCGCCCCTTAGTTTGGCTTCGCAGGATTTGCAAAGGCGCTTTTTGTCGCGCAGAGCAAGCTCGTCGCTGCTAAAGTACGTCCCGCACTCGTCGCACGCCAAAAGCTCGGTCGCATCGTCCTTTTTCTTTATGCGAAATCTAGGCACTATCAAAAAATATATGAGCGCCGCGATAACGGCGACGGCTAGAATTTTTCCCATTATTTCACCCCTTTGATTACTAAAAATTTTCTATTTTTCAAAGCGTTTTCGCCGCTAAAAATTTCGCAGCGCGCGCTCGTAAATTCCTTGCGGAATTCTGCCGCTTCCGCCTCTGCGCCCGAGCCTTTGTAGAGCAAAAACGTAGTGTTTTGATTGTAAAAGCCGCGGCAAATTTCAATTAAGCTTTGCGCGCTCATTAGCGCTCGCGAGCTTATCAGATCGGCGCGTAGCTTTGCGCCGTCTTGCACGCGCTCGGCGTGGATTTTTACGTTAGTTAGAGCAAGGCTAACCTTTGCATAGGTTAGAAACGCCGCTTTTTTTTGATTTGGCTCAAACAGATGCCACTCGCACAGCGGCATCGCAAGCGCCAAAAATATCCCGGGAAAGCCGGCTCCCGAGCCGATGTCGCACGCGATGCGCGGATAGCGCGGTATGAAATTCACTCCGCTTAGGCTGTCGCACACCACCGCGTCCAAATCGTCGTAATTCGTTAGGCTATGGACGCGGTTAAATTTTTGCAGGCAGGCTTTAAATTTAGCTACCTGCTCGTTAAAATGTTCGCCCGGCGCAAGCTTCACAGCAGATGCCCCATCTGCTCTTTTTTGACGCGCAGATAGTTTTCGTTAAATTTATTAGGCGTGATGATTATCGGCACGCGCGCGACCACTTCGACTTTTAGATCGTGTAGCTTTTGCGGGTTGTTCGTAAGCAGATTTATGCGTGAAATTCCAAAATGAGCGAGTATGAAATCCACGATCTCGTAGGTACGCTCGTCTGCTTTGAAGCCGAGCTGATGATTTGCTTCGATCGTATCGAGGCCCTGATCTTGCAGTGCGTAGGCGTTGATTTTATTAAAAAGCCCGATATTGCGCCCCTCTTGACGCAGATAGATCACCATGCCGCCGCGTGCTTCGATATATTTTAGGCTTGCTTCGAGCTGTTCGCCGCAGTCGCACTTTAGGCTGCCGATCGCATCGCCGGTAAGGCACTCCGAGTGGATCCTCACGTTTACAATGCCCTCCAAAGGTTGCTTAAATATCACTAAATGCTCTTTCTCGCCTTGCTTAAACGACTGAACGCGGAAGCTTCCGAAGCGAGAGGGGAGATTTGCGACCTCTGAAATTTTTATATCCATGCTTAAATTTACTCCGATTGTGATATTATAAATCTCACAATTCTAGCTAAAAAAGGAAAAATAATGTTTAAACGATTTAGACGCCTACGAATAAACCCCGTGCTCAGGGATCTGGTGCGACAAACCGATCTGCAAACCCGCTTTCTAATCTATCCGCTTTTTGTAGTAGAAGGGAGCGGCATCAAAAAGGAGATCGCCTCGATGCCCGGCGTATTTCAGATGAGCTTGGATGAAATTTTAAAAGAGTGCGAAGCCCTCATATCGCTCGGTTTGGATAAAATTTTGCTTTTCGGAATTCCGTCGCTAAAGGACAGCATCGGCTCGGACGCGCTAAGCGAGGACGGTATCATCGCGACTTCTCTGCGCGCGATAAAGGCTAAATTTCCAAATTTATTAGTAATCACCGATCTGTGCTTTTGCGAATACACCGACCACGGGCACTGCGGCATCATCGATCATGTGCATCAGACGGTGGATAACGACGCGACGCTTGAAATTTCCGCGCAGCAAGCGCTCATCCACGCCAAAGCGGGCGCAGACATGATCGCGCCTAGCGGCATGATGGACGGTATTATCTCAACTCTGCGAGAGACGCTTGATCGCGGCGGATTTGAAAATTTACCGATTATGGCGTATTCGAGCAAGTTTGCCAGCGGCTACTACGGGCCGTTTCGCGACGTGGCGGAGAGCGCACCGAGTTTTGGCGATCGCAGCAGCTACCAGATGGATCCCGCAAATAGATTTGAGGCGATCAACGAAAGCCTGCAAGATGAGGCGCAGGGAGCGGATATCTTGATGATGAAGCCCGCGCTTGCGTATCTGGATCTAATCAGAGATCTGCGAGAGCGCACGCTGCTGCCGATTTGCGCGTATAACGTAAGCGGCGAATACTCGCTTTTGCAGGCGGGCAAGAAGGCGGGCGTGATCGATTATGAACGCGTGATGATGGAGACGATGATAGGCATAAGGCGCGCGGGTGCCGATATGATCATCACCTATCACGCCAAAGAGATCGCGGAAATTTTAAACAGGGGCTAGCGATGAATAAAATAGCACTCGAAATTAAAAGCAATGAAATGGAGGCCGTCTTGGATGCCGTAATGAAGCTGGCAAAAAAGATGAAATTTGAAGCTAAAATTTTATCTGAAAATAAAGATGAGTGTATAGAGAATTTTGGCGAGCTTTCGAGCGCCATTATTGCGAAATTAGATAAGCCGAGCAATAGGGCCGTTTTTGAGCGCTTAAAAGATAAATGAAAAAAGACAAATGAAATATTTAACGCTGCATCAGGCTATTTTTATCCACGATAAAATGCTAGAAAAAATAGGCGGAAGCAAGGGTTATAATAAAACTTCGCTTAGCTATTTATCGTCTGCGTTGCAGAATATAAAAAACGATCTGTATTATCCTACTATGGCGGATAAACTCGCGCATTTGACGCATTCGTGCATAAAATTTCATCCTTTTACCGACGGCAATAAAAGGACGGCGATTTTGCTAGCTGATATGTTTTTGTCGGCAAATTCTATAATTTTGGACGACGAGGAATTTTATGCGGCGATGGAGGACATAGTCGTAAAGGTGGCTGCGGGCGATATGACGAAAGGTGATTTAAAAGAATTTTTTAGTAAATTTATAAAAGATAAAGGAGCGATATGAGGCACTTTCTTACGTTAAACGATTTTAGCAAAGACGAGATAATCGAAATTTTAAATTTAGCCTTTGAGATTAAAAAAGAAGCCAAAGCGCGAAATTTCAAGCCGTATTTAAAAGATCAAAAATTAGCGATGATATTTGAAAAAAGCTCGACCAGGACGCGCGTTAGCTTTGACGTAGGGATGAACGAGCTGGGTGGACACGCGCTGTTTTTGAGCAGTCGCGACATCCAGCTCGGGCGAGGCGAGCCGATCAAAGACACCGCGCGCGTGATTTCGCGAATGTGCGATCTAATCATGGCGCGCGTAAATCGCCACGAGACGCTAATGCAGCTCGCGGAATTTAGCTGCGTGCCGGTGATAAACGGGCTAAGCGATAAATTTCATCCCGTGCAGCTAATGGCGGATCTGATGACGATCGTGGAGCGCGGTATTGAAACTCCAAAAATAAAAGCCGCGTACGTGGGCGACGGCAACAATATGGCTCACTCGTGGCTGATGCTTGCCTCTAAGCTTGGCTTTGAGCTGCGAATAGCGACGCCGAAAGGCTACGAGGCTGATCCGCAAATACTAGCGCAGGCGCAAGAAAATGCTAAAATTTCAGGCGCTAAAATTTTAATAACGAACGATATAAAAGAAGCCGTAGCGGGCGCAAACGTCGTGACGACCGATACTTGGGTTTCGATGGGGCAAGAAGCCGAAAAAGAGCAAAGAATTCGCGACTTTGCGGGTTTTTGCGTGGACGAAAGCTTAATGGCTCTAGCCGGTAGCGGCGCGATCTTTTTGCACTGCCTGCCGGCGTACCGCGGATACGAGGTGAGCGAGGCCGTGTTTGAAGCGCACGCGGATGAAATTTTTGCAGAGGCGGAAAATCGCCTGCACGCGCAAAAGGGCGTTATGGTCTGGCTGGATCGAAAAAGATAAATTTAGGAGAACGCATGGAAGAAAAAGATAAGGCGCTAAAAAAGATCGACAAAGCGAGCGAATTTTTCGGGCTGGATAGCTCGAAAAGGACGGTTTTTGAAATTTCGCAGGGCGAGGATAATGAGAAAAAACTCACTCTGAAAAGCGGCTCGTGGAGCGACGAGGAGCCGTGGTTCGGCATCGACGAAAATAACGAAGTGCACACGATGATCTCGATAAAATCGCTTGCAAATCTCATTGCCGCGACCAAAAACGCGATGCAGGAAAATTTTAATCTCAAGCTTGAGCGCTCGATTTTGCAGCATACGCCGGTGGATTTCGGCGACGCGTGGATCGTGTGTATGGACGAGATCAGAAGGCTTACGGGCGCAAATCCGAGTGCGAAAAGATTAAGCTTAGACGTCGATGCCGTCGTCTCGCGCGTAAAAAGTTTGCATCCAAACCTTTTCATTGATATCGAAGAGCTTATCAAAACCAAGGCGGGCGGCCGTGAATAGCATAGACTTCGACGCTTACGCGAAATTTTCGCGCCCGGGGCCTCGCTATACTAGCTATCCGACTGCTTTGGAATTTAGCGAAAGCTTTAGCTACGACGGGTATTTAAATGAGCTGAAAAATCAGAAAAGCTCCACGCCGCTGTCGCTTTACTTTCACATGCCGTTTTGCCGCTCCGCCTGTTATTTTTGCGGCTGCAACGTAATCTACACGGGCAAGCGCGACAAGATGGATCGGTATTTGGACTATATCGAGCGCGAAATGCAAATTTTAAGCGGCGTCGTGGACGGCTCGCGCCAGGTCGTGCAGATGCACTTCGGCGGCGGCACGCCTACATATTTTAGCGCCGAACAGCTCGCGCGCCACATAAAAAATATCAAAAAATATTTTACAAATTTTAGCTCTGAAGCCGAAATCAGCTGCGAGATCGATCCGCGGTTTTTAAACGCCGAGCAGCTTGACGTGCTCGTTTCAAACGGCTTTAACCGCATAAGCTACGGCGTGCAGGACTTCGACGAGCGCGTGCAAAAGGAGATCCATCGCATCCAGCCTTTCGAGCTTACGAGGGACGTCATAGCCATGGCGCGAGAGAGGGGGATAAAATCGATAAATATGGATCTGATCTACGGCCTTCCGTATCAGAGCCTAGCTAGCTTTAAGCGCACACTGGAACTTGCGCTTTCGCTTGATCCGGACCGCTTTGCGATATTTAATTACGCGCACGTGCCGTGGATCAAAAAATCTATGCGTAAATTTGACGAGACGACACTGCCAGAACCCAAAGTAAAGCTTGAAATTTTAAAATTTACCCATGATTTTTTGAGTGCAAACGGATATGAGATGATTGGCATGGATCACTACTCAAAGCCCGCGGACGAGCTTCATGCCGCGCTTAAAAACGGCTCACTACACCGCAATTTCCAGGGCTATACGACCAAGGGCGGCGCCGATCTGATCGGCATCGGGCTAACTAGCATCGGCGAAGGTGCGCGCCACTACGCGCAAAATTTCAAAGATATGGACGCGTATGAAGCCGCGATAGATGCAGGCAGGCTGCCGTATTGCAGGGGCGTTTTGCTAAATGAAGAGGATCTACTGCGCAAAGAGGTGATTATGGGGCTGATGAGTAATTTTTGCGTCGATATAGAGGCGATCGAGGAGAAATTTAAGATAAAATTTTTCGAGCACTTTGATGTGAGCTTAAAGCAGCTTGAGGCGCTAAAGGATTTCGTGCAAGTCTCGCCGCATAGAATTTCGGTAACGCCTACCGGCACGCTTTTGATTCGCAATATCGCGATGTGTTTTGATGAGTATATGGTTAAAAATTTGGGCGAGAAGCGCTTTTCTAAAACCGTTTAAGCGGCGCGGCTATGAGTAGGGCAAAGCTTGGAGCGTTCGATTTTGCGGCACTTAGCGAGCGTTGCGTAAAATGTGGTAAATGTATCCAAATCTGCACGATTCATGGCATTAACGGCGATGAAGTAACGAGCCCGCGCGGATTTGTGGATCTTTTGGGCGCTTACGGCAGGAATGAGCTAAAGCTTGATAAAAACGCTAAGAAAATTTTTGAAAGCTGCTTTTTATGCACCATCTGCGTAGATATTTGCGGCGAATCTTTGCCCATAGATACGGCAATCGAGAATATTCGCGCGCACATTGCGGAGAAATTTGGTATCGCGTGGTACAAAAAAGCTGCGTTTTGGCTGCTCGGGCACCGCAAAGCGCTGGATCTAGCAGCAGCGCTTGGATACGTGTTTTTTAGCTGTGGCTTTAAGATGCGAAAAGATACGCAAAGCTCTATGTCGCCTAGATTTGGCTTACCAATACTTAAAAAAGAGCGCTTGTTGCCTGCTCCTGCGAAAAAGAGCTTTATGAACTCGCACGCAGAATTTATCGACAACGGCGGCGAAAAAACTATCGGAATTTTTATAGGCTGCATGGCAAACTACGCTTACACGGGCGTAGGCGAGGCGGTTTTACATATCGCGCGAGCGCTAAAGCTAAACGTAAATTTGATGAAGGAACAAGCCTGTTGCGGCGCTCCTGCGTATTTTACGGGAGATTTTGCGGCGGTTGAACGCGTGGCAAAATTTAATATAGCATATTTCGAAAAAGCTCTGCCTGCTCTTGATGCGATTATAGTGCCCGAGGCTACGTGCTCTGCAATGCTGCGGGTGGATTACGCGCATTTTTTTGAAAACGAGCCGCAATGGAAAGCCCGTGCGCAAAAGCTTGCGAGTAAAATTTTTATGGCCAGCGAATACTTTTATAAATTTACAAACTTAAGTGATCTTTTGATGCGCCGCGGCAAAAGGGCTTTAGCGATTACTTATCACGATCCGTGCCATGCCCGCAAAATGCAGGGTATTTGGAAAGAACCGCGCGGCTTGCTCGCTCAAAACTACGAAATAACCGAGATGGATGAGCCTAATAAATGCTGCGGATTTGGCGGCGTAACGATGCAAACCGAGCGCTACGAGCTCGCGCGCGCAGTGGGATTAGCTAAGGCGCGTGCAATGGCAGATCTGCCTGTGCGCGTAGTTTCTGCCGAGTGCAGTGCGTGTAGGATGCAGCTAAATAATTCGCTTTCTTTAAGCGGCTCGCAGATTAGGTGCGTAAATCCGCTGGAGCTCATCGCTGAGGCGCTTATGAGTGAGAAAAATTCCAATGGATAAAATTTAACATTTGTGAAATTCCTGCATTTCGCCGGCTTTTTACTCAATTCAAATCCTGGGACAAAATTCCGTGCTTTTTAAATTTTGGTTTTTAAAAATTATGATGAAATTTTATCATTAGCTTGCAGAGGTTATGGTCTACACTTTTGAGCTTTCTGATATATCAGCCTGAAGTGGCGTGCGGTGGAACCCATAAGCTTTGCTGCTGCGGTGGGGTTGATTAATATGATTTTAAATACTAAAATTTTGTAGTTTATAATTTTAGCTGAGGGATTTGCGCAAAATTTTAAGAAGTTGAATTGAGGGATGGATTTTGGCAAAATTTTAATTTTATGTGGCATTATTTGAAATTCTATGGAATTTGCGGCTAATGGCTGGAATTTTGATTTATTAATTCACGTGGATTTGCTTGGCGCAGCAGGCTTAAAGCGCGAATTTTAAATTTCGCAAAATTTAAGGATTAGCTACGCGTGGGTTTTTTGTGCTTTTCGGTTCCGACATTGCGGCAAAATTTCTTTCAAAATGCCAAAGTGCGTATAAAATATATTCGTAATTTTCAGCACGAGATATTTGGCAAAAAGGCTAAGCTAGCAAGATCATGGATTTAAATTTAATTTTATTCTTGCTCTTTTGCGTCATCTTCAGAGTCCAGCTTTGCTTCTTCGATCAAGAGTCTGTTGGCTTCGGTAGCCTTTTTTAGCTCGCTTAAGTTTTCTTCTATCTTATTTAGGCGCTTTTCAAGGGTATTTAGACGCTTTTCGGAGCGGGAGATAAAATAATAAATCAAATAAATCATAAAAACTATTATGATCCAAGGTACGATTTTCATATAAAATTCCTTAAAATTTAAAATCGGGCGCATTATAGCAGAAATTTTATGAAATTTTAAAATAGGCTGTTTTAGCCTTGACAATTGGGGATTTTTCGGTTATAATTGCCACTTCGATTTCAAAATGCTGGTGTAGCTCAGCTGGTAGAGCTACTGCCTTGTAAGCAGTGGGTCGGCGGTTCGATCCCGTCCACCAGCTCCATTTTTTGTAACAGTGTTTGACCAGATTTCATCAAAGGGTGAGATACTCAAGTGGCCAACGAGGGCAGACTGTAAATCTGCTGGCTTTGCCTTCCGTGGTTCGAATCCACGTCTCACCACCATGAATTTTTGATGCGGGATTAGCTCAGTTGGCTAGAGCATCAGCCTTCCAAGCTGAGGGTCGCGGGTTCGAGCCCCGTTTCCCGCTCCACCATTTAGGTTTACTGGGAGCTGTAAAACTTAACTGCTTTTATATGCTTACATAATCTAAATTTTGGTTGCATTGTTGGGTATTGGTAGCGATTTCTCTTTGCCTGAGTTTAGGCTCATATGGCTCAGAGGTAGAGCACTTCCTTGGTAAGGAAGAGGTCGCGGGTTCAAGTCCCGCTATGAGCTCCATAAAATAGAGTCGCTTAGTTTGTTGTGTAATCCACAAATCAATAACGGAGGATATGATGGCTAAAGAAAAATTTAATCGTAACAAGCCACACGTAAACATTGGTACCATCGGTCACGTTGACCATGGTAAGACTACTTTGACAGCTGCTATTTCTGCTGTTCTTTCCAGAAAGGGTCTAGCTGAGCTAAAAGACTACGACAATATCGATAACGCTCCAGAGGAAAAAGAGCGCGGTATTACTATCGCTACGTCTCACATCGAATATGAGACCGAGAAACGTCACTATGCTCACGTTGACTGCCCTGGTCACGCCGACTACGTAAAAAATATGATTACCGGTGCGGCTCAGATGGACGGCGCTATTTTAGTTGTTTCTGCTGCGGATGGTCCTATGCCTCAAACTCGCGAGCATATCTTGCTTTCTCGTCAAGTAGGCGTTCCATACATCGTAGTTTTCCTAAACAAAACCGATATGGTCGATGATCCGGATCTTTTAGAGTTAGTTGAAGAGGAAGTTAGAGATCTTTTAAAAGAGTATAAATTCCCTGGCGACGAAACCCCAATCATTAAGGGTTCTGCTCTTAAGGCTCTTGAGGAAGCTAAGGCCGGACAAGACGGCGAATGGTCTGCAAAGATTATGGAGCTTATGGACGCGGTTGATAGCTATATTCCAACTCCTGTTCGCGATACTGATAAAGATTTCCTTCTTCCGATCGAAGATATTTTCTCGATTTCCGGTCGCGGTACCGTTGTAACCGGTAGAATCGAAAAAGGTATCGTTAAAGTTGGTGATACTATCGAGATCGTAGGTATTAAACCTACTCAGACTACTACCGTCACTGGCGTTGAGATGTTTAGAAAAGAGATGGATCAAGGTGAAGCCGGCGATAATGTAGGTGTTTTATTGCGCGGTACTAAGAAAGAGGAAGTAGAGCGCGGTATGGTTTTATGCAAACCAAAATCGATCACTCCTCATACTAAATTTGAGGGCGAGGTTTATATCCTAACTAAAGAAGAAGGCGGACGCCATACTCCATTCTTTAATAATTATAGACCGCAGTTTTACGTTCGTACGACAGATGTTACCGGTTCGATTACTCTTCCTGAAGGAACCGAGATGGTTATGCCGGGCGACAACGTTAAAATCACCGTTGAGCTAATCGCTCCGATCGCTCTTGAGCAAGGTACTCGCTTCGCGATTCGCGAAGGCGGTCATACCGTAGGTTCAGGCGTCGTTTCGAAAATCATCGCTTAATTTTTTGCAAGTGGAATTTTAAAATTCCACTTGCTTTTTTTATTCAAGGAAACCAAATGGCAAAGAATTCAAGTAGAGTAAAGGTCGGATTAAAATGCTCCGAAAGTGGCGATATTAACTATACTACTTATAAAAATAGCAAAACTACGACCGAAAAACTAGAACTTAAAAAATATTGCCCTAGATTAAAAAAGCACACGCTTCATAAAGAAGTCAAGTTAAAAGGCTAATTGTTATAGGGCAATAGCTCCAACGGTAGAGCGCCGGATTCCAAATCCGATGGTTGGGGGTTCGAATCCCTCTTGCCCTGCCACGAGGATTGGGTATGGAAAAAGTAAAAGAGTATTATAAACAAGCAAAAGTAGAGTTAGATAAGGTAATTTTCCCGACTAAAGATCAGACTAAAACAGCATATATCTCTGTGGTGGTCGTAGTCGTAGTTATCGCACTGTTTTTAGCGTTAGTGGATCTTATTATGTCCGCTTTGATAACGGCCTAAGTAAGGATCGCAATATGGCAAATAAATGGTATGCGATACAAACTTACGCTGGCAGCGAGATGGCGGTAAAGCGTGCGATAGAAGCGCTAAAGCAAGATGAAGCGCTTGAGGCTAAGATCGGCGAAGTGCTAGTGCCTACCGAAGATGTTATAGAGGTCAAAAATACAAAGCAAACCATTAAAGAGCGTAGCTTATATCCAGGGTATTGTTTTGCAAATTTAGATCTGGATACTACTTTATGGCATAGAATTCAGATGTTGCCGAAGGTCAGTCGCTTTATCGGCGAGGCGAAAAAGCCCTCTGCGTTACCGGAAAAAGATATCGAAATAATTCTAGAAAAGATCAATAATCGCGAGGCTCCTAAGCCCAAGATTAATTTCGATGAGGGCGAGACGGTTAGGATCATCGACGGGCCTTTTGCTAATTTCAACGGCATCGTAGAAGAGTATGATATGATCCACGGCAAACTTCGCCTCAATGTTTCGATCTTTGGACGAAGCACGCCGATTGAAATTTCATACTCGCAAGTTGAAAAGATTATTTAAATTTTATAAGGAGTAAATTTATGGCTAAGAAAGTTGTTGGCGAAATCAAGCTGCAAATAGCGGCCGCAAAAGCAAATCCAAGCCCGCCAGTAGGTCCTGCGCTAGGTCAAAAGGGCGTTAACATTATGGAATTTTGCAAAGCGTTTAACGAGCGAACTAAAGATATGGCGGGCTTTAACATTCCTGTTATCATCACGGTTTATGCCGATAAAAGCTTTACTTTCATCACTAAGCAACCGCCTGCGACGGATTTGATTAAAAAAGCGGCGAAGATAGATAAAGGTTCGGATAACCCTCTTAAAAAGAAGGTAGCGTCCTTAACTAAGGCTCAAGTTTTAGAGATCGTCGAGAAAAAGATCGCCGATCTGAATACCAAAGATAGAGAGCAGGCGGCTAGGATTATAGCGGGTTCGGCTCGTTCTATGGGTATTACGGTCACTGACTAGACCTTTTGACCGCTAAGGTTTAAAAAAGCGGTAGCACTTTAATTGCGGAGAAATATATGCCAAAAAATTCAAAAAGATTCAACGAACTTTTAAAAAAAGTTGACGTAAATAAAATTTATAGCGTAGACGAAGCGGTAAGCACGGTAAAAGCTCTAGCTTCTGCTAAATTTGATGAGACGGTGGAGATCGCTCTTAAACTAAACGTAGATCCAAGACATGCCGATCAGATGGTGCGCGGCTCGGTCGTTTTACCTGCCGGTACGGGCAAAAGCGTTCGAGTAGCCGTGATTGCAAAAGACGCAAAGGCTAGCGAGGCTAGCGAAGCGGGTGCCGATATCGTGGGTGCCGATGATCTGATTGAAGAGATTCAAAAAGGAAATATAAATTTCGATGTTCTTATCGCCACTCCAAATTTAATGGGACTAGTCGGTAAGGTAGGTCGTATTCTCGGTCCAAAAGGCGTTATGCCGAACCCTAAAACCGGTACCGTTACTATGGATGTCGCTCAAGCCGTTAAAAATGCTAAGGGCGGACAGGTAAACTTCCGCGTCGATAAGCAGGGAAATATCCACGCAGGCCTTGGCAAGGCTAGCTTTAGCAAAGAGCAGCTTTTAGACAATCTTACGACGTTTATTAAAACCATAAATAAGCATAAGCCAGCGACTGCGAAGGGCAGATACGTAACTCATGCATCGCTTTCACTTACTATGAGCCCTGCAGTTACACTGGATAATCAAGAAATAATCGATTTAAAATAAAATTTTAAATTTTTATCTTAGATTGGAGATAGCTCAAGGTTTTTAACTTAATTGATCGAAATTTTAAAATTTCGATCGCTTGGCTTGAAATCACCGATCGGAAAGGAGACCTAATGACGAGAGACGAAAAATCAAAGATAGTAGCGGAGCTTGGCGAGGCTTTCAAAGCTAGCGAAGCTATAGTAATTTCCGATTTTAAAGGCCTTAGCGTTAAGCAGCTTGAAGATCTTAGAAATAGCGCGCGCGAAGCGGGCGTAAAGGTTCGGGTTATCAAAAATACCCTAGCCAATATCGCTTTAAAAAATGCCGAAAAAAACGGACTTAGCTTTAAAGATACCAATATCTTCTTATGGGGCGAGCAGCTTTCTGTATGTAAAGTAGCGGCTAAATTTGAAGAGAAAAATGAAATTTTTAAGCTTAAGATCGCTCATATCGATGGGGAAGTAGCCGGCGTAGATAAGGTTAGAGCGCTTTCGAAGATGCCTTCGAGAGACGAGCTTATCGCGATGTTACTTCAAGTATGGAATGCGCCGATTCAAAATTTTACGATCGGCCTCAATGCGCTTAAGCAGAAAAAAGAAGCTAGCGCTTAATTAAAATTTAGGAGAATAAAATGGCAATTTCAAAAGAAGATGTTTTAGAGTATATCTCTAATCTTTCGGTGCTAGAGCTTAGCGAGTTAGTTAAAGAATTCGAAGAAAAATTCGGCGTAAGCGCAGCTCCGGTTATGGTAGCCGGCGGCGCAGCCGCTGGCGGCGCAGGCGCGGCAGCGGCTGAAGAGAAAACAGAATTCGACGTCGTATTGCTTGATGCGGGCGATAAGAAAATCAACGTAATTAAAGTTGTTCGCGCCCTAACAGGTCTTGGTCTAAAAGAAGCCAAAGACGCTACCGAAGCTACTCCGTCCGTTCTTAAAGAAGGACTTAACAAAGAAGACGCCGAGAAGGCTAAAAAAGAGCTTGAAGAAGCAGGCGCTAAAGTCGAACTCAAATAAATCGCGGAATTTTAAAATTTCGCATACAAATGTGTGCCGGTGCGTCGTATCGGCACTTCTTTCTTTAAAATACAACTACGAGGTAGTGGAATGTTAAACAGCCTATATTCAGGAAATCGTCTTAGGGTGGATTTTTCAAAGGTTCCCAAAGACATCGAAATTCCGAATTTATTACAACTACAAAAGAAAAGTTTTGATCATTTTTTAAATCTTGATAACTCGGGTGGAGAAAGCGGCATAGAGAAGGTTTTCAAAGCCATTTTTCCTATCCACGACGCACAGAATAGATTAAGTATTGAATACGTAAGTAGCGAAATTTCAAAGCCAAAGTATTCGATTAGAGAATGCATGGAGAGAGGTCTTACTTATTCGGTAAATTTAAAGATGAAGCTCCGCTTGCTAGTGCATGAGCGCGATGAAAAGACGGGCAAAAAAATCGGCGTAAAAGAGATCAAAGAGCAAGATATATTCATTCGCGACATTCCTCTAATGACCGATAGAATTTCATTTATCATTAACGGCGTCGAGCGCGTCGTCGTAAATCAGCTGCACAGAAGCCCGGGCGTAATCTTCAAAGAGGAAGAGAGCCCGACCGTGCTAAATAAACTTATCTACACCGCTCAAATAATACCTGATCGCGGCAGCTGGCTATACTTCGAATACGACGTAAAAGACGTACTATACGTACGCATAAATAAAAGGCGCAAGGTTCCGATTACGATCCTATTTCGCGCACTCGGTTACAAAAAACAAGACATAATAAAATTATTTTATCCTATTAAGACGATCTATATTAAAAAAGGAAAATTCCTAACCGATTTTGATCCGAAAGAATACGCGGGCAGGCTCGATTACGACATTATAAGCGAAAAGGGCGAAGTGCTTCATCAAGCAAGCAAGCGCCTAACAGTCAAAAAAGCGGAGAAGCTAGCAGAGGACGGACTAAAACTCATCGAGTATCCGGCTGAAATTTTAGCCGAGCGCTACCTAGCCGACGCCATCGTCGATAAAAACAGCGGCGAAGTGCTTTTTGATTCACTAACCGCGCTTGATGAGGGCAAGTTAGCCAAGATCGCTAACACCGAGAAAAAATTTACGATCGCCAACGACCTAGCTAGCGGCGTAGATACTTCGATCATAAATTCTTTCATCCAGGACGCCGACGCGCTTAAGCTCTTGCAGCAAAGCGAAGGCATAGACGACGAGAACGATCTGGCTGCGATTAGAATTTACAAAGTAATGCGCCCAGGCGAGCCGGTGGTAAAAGAGGCGGCAAAGAGCTTCGTAAACGATCTGTTTTTCAATCCAGAGCGCTACGATCTAACCAAAGTGGGTCGTATGAAGATGAACCACAAGCTAGGTATCGAGGCGCCGGAGTACGTAACCGTACTAAGCAGCGAGGATATTATCAAAACCGCAAAATACCTAATCAGGGTCAAAAACGGCGACGGTTTCATCGACGATCGCGATAATCTCGGTAACCGCCGCATCCGCTCGATCGGCGAGCTTTTGGCAAACGAGATGCACCTTGGCTTTATCAAGGTTCAAAAGGCGATCAAGGATAAATTTACCGGCATTAGCGGAAATTTAGACGAACTTATGCCGTATGATTTTGTAAACCCTAAAATCATCACCACTACGCTTATGGAATTTTTCACCGGCGGTCAGCTAAGCCAGTTTATGGATCAGACCAACCCGCTTAGCGAGGTTACGCATAAGCGTCGTCTATCTGCGCTGGGCGAGGGCGGTTTAGTTAAAGAGCGCGCCGGCTTTGAGGTGCGCGATGTCCATCCTACGCACTACGGTAGAATTTGCCCTATCGAGACGCCGGAGGGCCAAAATATCGGTCTGATCAACACTCTGGCGACCTATGCGAAAGTAAATGATCTGGGCTTCGTCGAGGCTCCCTATAAAAAAGTCGTAAACGGCAAGGTCACCGACGAGATCGTCTATCTTACCGCTACGCAGGAAGAGGGACTCGTAATCGCTCCAGCATCCGCTAAATTGGACGAAGAGGGCAATATCGTAGAAGAGCTTTTGGAGGTTAGAAAAGACGGCGAAAATATCATGGCTAAGCGCGAGGATATTTCGCTGATTGATCTTTGCTCTGGTATGGTCGCGGGCGTAGCGGCATCGCTGATTCCGTTTTTGGAACACGACGATGCTAACCGCGCGCTTATGGGCTCGAACATGCAGCGCCAAGCCGTGCCGCTTCTACACTCCACCGCCCCTATCGTTGGAACGGGCATGGAAGCGATAATCGCACGAGATTCGTGGGAAGCGATCAAAGCTAATCGCGACGGCGTCGTAGAAAAGGTCGATAATAAAAATATCTTTATTTTGGGCGAGGACGAGAAGGGACCGTTTATCGATCACTACTCGATGGAGAAAAATTTACGCACCAACCAAAACACTACCTTTTCACAGCGCCCTATCGTGCGAAAAGGCGACGTGATAAAGGCAGGTCAAATCATAGCCGACGGCCCTAGCATGGACGGCGGCGAGCTTGCGATCGGTAAAAATGCCCTCATAGCTTTCATGCCGTGGCATGGTTACAATTACGAGGATGCCGTCGTCATGAGCGAAAAGATGATTCGTGCCGACGAATACACCAGCGTGCATGTTTATGAAAAAGAGATCGAGGCCAGAGAGCTAAAAGACGGCGTGGAGGAGATCACTCGCGACATCCCTAACATCAAAGAGGAGGAGCTTACCCACCTCGATGATAGCGGTATCGTAAAGATCGGTACTCACGTAAAGCCCGGCATGATCTTGGTAGGCAAGGTAACTCCGAAGGGCGAGGTCAAACCGACGCCCGAAGAGAGGCTTTTGCGCGCTATCTTTGGCGAGAAGGCGGGGCATGTGGTAAATAAATCTCTCTACGCGACCGCCTCTATGGAAGGCGTGGTGATCGACGTTAAAATTTTTACCAAAAAGGGCTACGAGAAGGATCCACGCACGAACAAAGCCTATGAAGATGAAAAAACCGAGCTCGAAAGGGAGCATCACGATAGGCTTTTGATGCTCGATCGAGAAGAGATGTTAAAGGTAGTGGCGCTTCTTTCAAAAAGCGCTTTGCAAAGCGATCAAAGCCTAAATAAAAAAGATTATAAAAAGGGCGATAAGGTTAAAAAAGAGGAGCTTGAAAGCTCCAACCGCTTTACGTTAAATTCCTTTGTCAAGGCTTATTCTAAAGCTGTTCAGAAGGAATACGAAGAGCTAAAAAACCACTTCCAAAACGAAAAGCGCAAGCTCAAAGAGGAGCACGACGAAAAGATAGAAATTTTAGAAAAAGACGATATCTTGCCAAGCGGCGTCGTTAAGCTCGTAAAGGTCTATATCGCGACCAAGCGCAAGCTAAAAGTGGGCGATAAGATGGCGGGTCGCCACGGAAACAAGGGTATCGTCTCAAACATAGTTCCTGAAGTCGATATGCCGTATCTACCTAGCGGACAGCGCGTAGATATCGTGCTAAATCCTCTCGGCGTTCCAAGCCGTATGAATATCGGTCAGATAATGGAGAGCCACTTAGGTCTTGTGGGCTGGCGTTTGGGCGAGCAGATCGCTAAAATTTTAGAGGAGAAAACGGGCGAATGGATAAAAACCCTTCGCGCCAAAATGATTGAGATCGCAGGCGTTTCCAAACTAATGCAAGCTAAAAAAACTCTTGAAAAGATCAGCGACGAAGATCTTTTAAAATACGCTAGAGATTGGGCGAAAGGAGTGAGATTTTCCGCTCCGATATTTGAAGGCATCGTGCCGGAGGATTTCAAAAAGCTATTTGAAATGGCGGGCATTGATCAGGACGGCAAGACCGAGCTTTACGACGGCCGTACCGGCGAAAAGATCAAAGAGCGCGTAAACGTGGGCTGCATGTATTATCTTAAGCTGCACCACCTAGTCGACGAGAAGGTTCACGCAAGAAGTACCGGTCCTTACAGCCTAGTCACGCAGCAGCCGGTCGGCGGCAAGGCGCTATTCGGCGGTCAAAGATTTGGAGAGATGGAAGTTTGGGCTCTGGAGGCATACGGCGCGGCATACACGCTTCGCGAAATGCTAACGATCAAATCCGACGACGTCGACGGACGCTTGGCTGCGTATAAGGCGCTGACAAAAGGCGAGAACGTTCCGTCTACAGGGATTCCTGAGACATTTTTTGTTTTAACAAACGAGCTTAAATCGCTTGCTCTAGACGTTGAAATTTACGAGAATGGAGAGAATAAATGAGCGATAATTCAAATTTAGAAAGAATAGAAATAAAAGAGGACGCCAGAGTTCACGACTTCGACGCGTTTGCTATCAGGCTTGCTAGTCCCGAGCAGATCAAGGCTTGGAGCCACGGCGAGGTCAAAAAGCCCGAAACCATCAATTACCGCACGCTTAAGCCGGAGCGCGACGGACTTTTTTGCGCTAAAATTTTCGGCCCCGTAAGAGATTATGAGTGCATCTGCGGTAAATATAAAAAGATGCGTTATAAGGGCTGGAAATGCGAAAAGTGCGGCGTCGAGATCACGAGCTCGAAGGTTCGCCGTACTAGAATGGGGCATATTGAGCTAGTAACGCCGGTAGCACATATTTGGTACGTAAATTCCTTGCCTAGCCGCATCGGTACGCTGCTAAATATCAAGATGAAAGATCTTGAGCGCGTGCTTTACTATGAGGCGTATATCGTAGAAAGTGCAGGCGAGGCGTTTTACGATAACGAAAATTCTAAAAAGGTCGAGAAATACGATGTTTTAAATGAGGAGCAGTATCAGAGCCTAAAAGAGCGTTTTTCGCAGACGGGCTTCGTCGCCAAAATGGGCGGTCAGGTGATCCGCGATATGCTAGCCGAGCTTGATTTAGTTGAAATTTTAAATTCTTTGAAAGAGGAGATGGCTAATACAAACTCCGAAGCGAAGAAAAAAACTATCGTCAAGCGCCTAAAGGTTGTCGAGAGCTTTTTAAATTCCGGCAATAAGCCCGAGTGGATGATGATTACAAATCTGCCCGTGCTACCTGCAGATCTGCGTCCGCTTGTAAGCCTTGAGGGCGGAAAATTCGCAGTTTCTGACGTAAATGATCTATATCGCCGCGTCATAAATCGAAATTCTAGACTTAAAAGGCTGATGGAGCTCGACGCGCCCGAGATCATCATCCGCAATGAAAAACGAATGCTTCAAGAGGCGGTGGATGCGCTTTTTGACAACGGACGTCGTGCCAATGCCGTAAAGGGCGCCAATAAGCGACCGCTTAAATCCCTAAGCGAGATCATTAAGGGTAAACAAGGTCGCTTCCGTCAAAATTTACTTGGCAAGCGCGTGGATTTTTCGGGCCGCTCCGTCATCGTCGTAGGTCCAAATTTACGCATGGATCAGTGCGGTCTGCCTAAGACGATGGCGCTTGAGTTATTCAAGCCGCATCTAATCGCTCGCCTGCAAGAGAAGGGCTATGCAACGACCGTTAAGCAGGCTAAAAAGATGATTGAAAATAGGATCAATGAAGTTTGGGAGTGCTTGGAGGAGGTCGTTAAAGATCACCCGGTCATGCTAAACCGCGCGCCGACGCTTCATAAGATGTCTATTCAAGCGTTTCATCCGGTGCTCGTCGAGGGCAAGGCGATCAGACTGCATCCGCTAGTCTGCGCCGCGTTTAACGCGGACTTCGACGGCGATCAGATGGCGGTGCACGTGCCGCTTAGCCAAGAGGCGATCGCGGAATGTAAAATTTTAATGCTTAGCTCGATGAACATCTTGCTTCCTGCGAGCGGAAAGCCAGTCGCGGTGCCTAGCCAGGATATGGTTTTAGGAATTTATTATCTAAGCCTCGAAAAGCCGGGCGCAAAAGGAACAAATAAAATTTTTGCAAACGTTGATGAAGTAATGCTCGCCGTAGAGGCAAACGCGCTAGATATCCACGCCAAAATCAAAACGATGATCGATCGCCGCATTATCTTTACGACCGCGGGGCGCTTGATCATCAAATCGATCCTGCCTAGCTTTATTCCGGATCATCTTTGGAATAAGATCATGAAGAAGAAGGATATTGCCGAGCTTGTCGATTACGTCTATAAAAACGGCGGCCTTGAGATAAGCGCGGAATTTTTGGATAATCTTAAAAATTTAGGCTTTGAATCCGCGACTAAAGCGGGCGTTTCGATCTCCGTTTCGGATATCATCGTGCCAAAGTCCAAGCCTGGTCTTGTCGAAGAGGCTAAAAAGCAGGTGCGAGAGGTTCAGAATCAATACGGCGCAGGCTTGCTAACCGACGGCGAGCGCTATAACAAAACGATCGACATCTGGACCAGCACCAGCAAGAAGCTAGCCGATGAGATGATGAAGATGATGGAGAAGGATAAGGACGGCTTTAACTCGATCTATATGATGGCGGATAGCGGCGCGCGAGGTAGCGCGGAGCAGATCAAACAGCTAGCGGGTATGAGAGGCCTGATGAGTAAGCCGGACGGCTCGATCATCGAGACGCCGATTACTTCAAATTTTAGAGAGGGTCTGAATGTAAACGAGTACTTCATCTCGACCCACGGCGCTCGTAAAGGTCTTGCCGATACGGCGCTTAAGACCGCAAATGCGGGATATCTAACGCGAAAGCTGATCGATGTTGCGCAAAATGTCAGGATTACGATGCATGACTGCGGTACGCACGAGGGTATCGAGGTTACCGAGATCGTAGAAAACGGAACTCAGATCGAAAGCCTAGCCGATAGGATTATGGGTAGGGTGCTAAGCTCGGATGTAATTGATCCGGTGTCGAATGAAATTTTATTCACCGAAGGTATGCTTCTAGGCGTTAATGAGGTACGCACCATAGTCGATGCCGGCATCAAATCCGTAAGCATCCGTACGCCTATTACGTGTAAGGCTGAAAAAGGGGTTTGTGCAAAGTGCTACGGTGTAAATTTAGGCGAGGGCAAGCTGGTAAAACCGGGTGAAGCGGTCGGTATCATATCGGCGCAATCAATCGGCGAGCCGGGCACGCAGCTTACGCTACGAACCTTCCACGCCGGCGGTACCGCATCTACCGAGCAGCAAGATCGCCAAGTAATCGCCGATAAAGAGGGCTTTATCAGATATTACAACGTAAAGACCTACGAAAACGGCGGCAAAAATATCGTGATGAACCGCAGAAATGCCGCGGTGCTTTTGGTCGAGCCTAAGATCAAAGCCCCAATTACCGGCAAAGTAAGCATCGATATAACCCACGATGATGTGAATATCACGCTAAAGGGCAAGAAGGAAGAATTTAAATATACCATCCGCCGCCATGATCTAGCCAAGCCTACCGAGCTTGCGGGCGTAAGTGGTAAAGTTGAGGGGAAATTCTACATCGTATTTAAAGACGGCGAAACCGTTGGAGAAAATGATAGTTTAGTAGAAGTTATAAAAGAAGACTGGAATATCCCTACTCGAATTCCGTTTGCCAGCGAACTTCGCGTTAAAGACGGCGAGCCGGTAACCCAAAAGATCAAAGCGGGAGCAAATGGTACGCTTAAGTATTTCATCCTAAAGGGCGATTATTTAGAGAGGTTAAGAGATATCAAAAAAGGTCACGTCGTAAGTGAGAAAGGTATGTACGTAGTCATCTCCGATGAAAACGGCAGAGAGGCGATCCGCCACTATATACCGCGCGAATCTGTCATTACCTATGATGATAATAGCGTCGTAAAAAGCGATGATCTTATAGCTAAGCCTAAAAAAGACGATCGATTGATCATTGCGGAGTGGGATCCGTATTCCATCCCGGTAGCTGCAGAGTGTGAGGGTAAGATCAGCTTTGAGGATATCGAGCCTGGATATACCGCTACGGAGCAATATGACGAGACTACAGGTCAAAGCCGTTTAGTTATCAACGAGTATCTACCTCAGGGCGTCAAACCGGCTATCATCGTAACTCCTAGCAAGGGAGAGCCTATCAAATATAATCTAGGGCCGAAGACTGCGATTTTTACGGACAAGGGCGATCAGGTAGCGATTGCAGATATTTTGGCTAGGACGCCGAAAGCTGCTGCGAAATCAAAAGATATCACTGGCGGTTTGCCGCGCGTATCGGAGCTATTTGAGGCGCGCCGTCCAAAAAATACTGCGATTATCGCAGACATCGACGGAACCGTCCGCTTTGATAAGGCGCTACGTGCAAAAGAGCGCATTGTAATCGAGGGCGAAGACGGAACGAGTGCCGAGTATCTAATCGATAAGAGTCGCCAGATCCAGGTGCGAAACGGCGAGTTCGTCCACGCGGGAGAGAAGCTTACCGACGGAGTTATCAGCTCGCACGACGTGCTTAGAATTTTAGGCGAAAAGGCGCTGCATTATTATCTGATAAGCGAAATTCAACAGGTTTATCGCTCTCAAGGCGTCGTCATTAGCGACAAACATATCGAGATTATCGTATCTCAGATGCTCCGCCAGGTCCGAATTGTCGATAGCGGCGATACTCAGCTAATCGTCGGTGATCTCATTAGCCGCCGCAGATTTAGAGAAGAAAACGAGCGCATTATGAAAATTGGTGGTGAACCTGCGATCGCTGAGTCCGTACTGCTGGGCGTAACTCGCGCCGCAGTAGGAAGCGATAGCGTCATTTCGGCAGCGTCTTTCCAAGAGACTACGAAGGTTTTAACGGAGGCTAGCATTGCGGGTAAATTTGACCGATTGGAGGACTTAAAAGAAAACGTCATCCTAGGTCGCATAATTCCGGTCGGAACCGGTCTGTATAAAGATAAGGAAGTTAAACTTAAAAAATAATTTAGGGCAAAAAGCCCTAAATTTAAAGGATGAAACATGAATATGATCAACATAAATTTCGGTCTGTTGTTTATCAGGTTGGGGCTTGGAGTTTGTCTTTTAATGCACGGAATTTTTAAACTTACTCACGGCATAGACGGCGTAAAATCGATGCTGGTAGCCAGAGGAATTCCGGATTTAGTGGCTTACGGCGCATACGTAGGCGAGGTGCTGGCGCCAGCGATGATAATCATAGGCGTATTTTGCCGCATAGGCGCTCTGCTTGTGATCGCAAATGTGCTCATGATAATATATGTCCTACACACTCCGTTGAGCGCGCTTACCGGCGTGGGCGGATTTGAGCTGGAAATCGTATATCTGTATCTTTCTGCTGCGATCTGCTTAGTGATCTGCGGCGGCGGAGAGTTTGTACTGATTAGAGATTAAAATTTAGTTAAATTTACGTTTCTGTAAGTTTAAACAAAGTATAATCCAAATCTTTTTGAATAAATTTTTGTGAAAGGAAAGATGTGCCAACCATAAATCAATTGGTCAGAAAAGAGCGCAAGAAGATTACCGAGAAATCGAAGTCTCCGGCGCTAAAGAATTGCCCTCAACGAAGAGGAGTTTGCACTAAGGTCTACACCACGACCCCTAAAAAGCCAAACTCTGCGCTTCGTAAAGTTGCCAAAGTAAGGCTTACTAGTGGATTTGAAGTCATCAGCTATATCGGCGGTGAAGGTCACAATCTACAAGAGCACTCCATCGTGCTAGTTCGCGGCGGTCGCGTAAAGGACCTACCGGGCGTTAAATATCACATCGTCCGCGGTGCGCTCGATACTGCAGGCGTTGCGAAACGAACCGTTGCAAGATCAAAATACGGTGCTAAACGACCTAAAAAATAGTTTGGCCTAAACAGACCGGCACTAGATTTTGCCGAGTTTGAGTAAAATTTTAAAATTTGAAGGAATAAAATGAGAAGAAGAAAAGCTCCCGTTAGGGAAGTTATGCCTGATCCGATTTATGACAGCAAAGTAATCACAAAATTTATTAATTCGCTTATGTTCGACGGCAAAAAGAGCGTCGCTACCGAGATTATGTACGGCGCCTTAAATTTCATCGACAATAAAGGCGGCGAGAAGAAAGGTATCGAGGTTTTTAACGATGCCATCGATAATGTTAAACCCTTGATGGAGGTAAAATCTCGTCGTGTAGGCGGTGCAACTTATCAGGTTCCGATCGAGGTCAGGCCAGCTCGACAGCAGGCTTTGGCTATTCGCTGGATCATCTCTTTTGCAAGAAAAAGAAGCGAGCGCACGATGATAGAGCGCCTGGCTTACGAGCTTATGGACGCCGCAAATTCTAAAGGCTCTTCATTTAAAAAGAAAGAAGATACCTACAAGATGGCAGAAGCCAACAAAGCTTTTGCGCATTATCGTTGGTAGGAGGGCGTCATGGCAAGAAAAACCCCTTTACATATGGTTAGAAATATCGGAATTGCCGCTCACATCGACGCCGGAAAGACGACTACAAGCGAAAGAATTCTATTTTTTACCGGTATGAGCCATAAGATTGGCGAGGTTCACGAGGGCGCCGCTACTATGGACTGGATGGAGCAAGAGCGCGAGCGCGGCATCACGATCACATCTGCCGCTACCACATGCTTTTGGAATAATCATCAGATAAATTTGATCGACACCCCGGGCCACGTTGACTTTACTATCGAAGTCGAGCGCTCGATGCGCGTTTTAGATGGTGCGGTAGCAGTATTTTGCTCTGTAGGCGGCGTTCAGCCTCAAAGCGAGACCGTTTGGCGTCAAGCGAATAAATACCATGTTCCGCGTATCATTTTCGTAAATAAGATGGACCGCGTAGGCGCAAATTTTTATAATGTCGAACAGCAGGTCAAAGATAGGCTCAAAGCTCATCCGGTTCCGATTCAAATTCCGATTGGCGCTGAGGACGATTTTAAAGGCGTTATCGATTTAGTCACTATGAAAGCGCTCGTTTGGGATGATAGCAAGGGTCCTTCTGCTCCCGAGATCGTTGAAATTCCTGCTGAATTACGAGAAAAAGCGCAGGAGTATCGCGACAAGATGATTGAGGCGGTAGCAGAGACTGATGAAGCTTTGATGGAGAAATATTTTAACGGTGAAGAGCTAAGCGTAGAAGAGATTAAAAAGGGCATCAAGAAAGGCTGCTTAAGCCTAAGCTTTTTTCCTATGCTATGCGGCACCGCGTTTAAAAATAAAGGCGTGCAGCCTTTGCTAGATGCGGTCGTAGATTATCTACCTGCGCCTGATGAAGTGCCTGCGATTAAGGGCCAGTATGAGGACGGTAGCGAGGTTCACGTAAGCTCTACCGACGAGGGCGAGTTCGCGGGTCTTGGATTTAAGATTATGACCGATCCGTTCGTAGGACAGCTTACCTTCGTGCGCGTATATCGCGGTGTTTTGGAAAGCGGCAGCTACGTCGTAAATACCGGCAAGGGTAAGAAAGAGCGCATCGGACGCTTGCTAAGGATGCACTCGAATAAACGCGAAGAGATCAAAGAGCTATATGCGGGCGAGATCGGCGCCGTTGTGGGTCTTAAAGACACTCTTACGGGCGATACTCTAGCTAGCGAAAAAGATAAAGTAATTTTAGAGCGTATGGAATTTCCTGATCCGGTTATTAGCGTAGCAGTGGAGCCTAAAACCAAAGCCGATCAAGAAAAAATGGGTATCGCGCTTCAAAAATTGGCGCAAGAAGATCCGAGCTTTAGGGTTGCGACCGACGAAGAGAGCGGACAGACGATCATTTCGGGAATGGGCGAATTGCACCTAGAGATCATCGTAGATAGAATGCTTAGAGAATTTAAAGTCGAGGCCGAGGTTGGACAGCCGCAGGTCGCATATCGCGAGACTATCCGCAAAACGGTCGAGCAAGAGTACAAATACGCCAAACAATCGGGCGGTCGCGGTCAATACGGTCACGTATTTTTGCGCCTAGAGCCTTTGGAGCCTGGCACCGGATATGAGTTCGTAAACGATATCAAAGGCGGCGCGATTCCGAAAGAATACATCCCCGCAGTCGACAAAGGCTGCCAAGAGGCGATGCAAAATGGCGTTTTGGCGGGCTATCCGGTCGAGGATGTGCGCGTAACGGTCTATGACGGAAGCTACCACGAAGTCGATAGCTCCGAAATGGCGTTCAAACTCGCCGCTTCTATGGGCTTTAAAGAGGGTGCTAGAAAAGCGGGTGCCGTGATCTTGGAGCCTATGATGAAAGTCGAGGTAGAAACTCCCGAGGAGTATATGGGCGACGTCATCGGCGATCTAAACAAGCGCCGCGGACAGGTCAATAATATGAGCGAACGTGGCGGCAATAAGATCATCGACGCATTTTGCCCACTTTCGGAGATGTTTGGTTACTCGACCGATCTACGCTCTCAGACGCAGGGTCGCGCGACCTATTCGATGGAATTTGATCACTACGACGAGGTTCCTAAGAATGTCGGCGAAGAGATCATCAAAAAGCGCAACGGCTAAGCTTAACGAGCGCTAGGGTGCGGCGATAACTTTATCGCCAACCCCGGCGCTTTTTTAAATTTTAAAACAGCACTTAAATTTAACCTACTTCACGAGCCGAAATTTTAACTCACACTCTAGCTTCAAATAAAATTTCAACCCAATAAGTTTAACTCTTGCCGATCGTAAATTTAGATCAAAAAATTTCAATTAAATTTAAAAATTCAAAACATAACTTAAAATGCGCTCATGATGCCGCGCCTATCGTTTTGCTAGAGATCTATTCTTTCACAGAGAAAGCGTGCATACAGCGTTATCGCTTTGATTTATATTCATGGACAAAATCGCCGCAAACGGGGCGAAATTTTATCTTCGGCACAGCCTTAAGGCGGAGCGCAACTATCATAGACCTATATCGGGTCGCGATCATCAGTGCTTTATGCTAAGTCGCGGTATTCTCGGGTACTTTAATTGCGCCGCCGCTTTGTGCCGTAAAATTTCATCTTCGCAGAGCGATCTACGCGCCACTCATATCGGCCGAGCTAACGCTCGAGCTTGCCCATTTTCGGATTTAGCAGGCGTTTGCTTTCGCGGGCTATGATGCGCCCGTTTCAGACATTTTAAAACAAAGGAAAATCATGCAACAAACCAAATTGCAAGGCGTAAGCGTCGGCCTGTCTGGCGGCGAGCTTAAGCTTGGAAATAAGGCGCCAGAGGTTAGTCTGGTCGCAGCCGATCTTAGCGAGGTCAAAGTCAGCGGCGGCACGGGCAAGGCGCGGGTCATCATCGCCGTGCCGTCCCTGGATACGGACGTGTGCGCGACCGAGACGCACAAATTTAACGAGCGCGCCGCGAGTATAAAAAATACCGAGGTTTTCGTGGTCTCGATGGACTTGCCGTTTGCCGCGGGCAGATTTTGCTCGACCGAGGGGATCAAAAATTTACGCGCCCTAAGCGATTTTCGCGATAAGGAGTTTGCGCGCGCATACGGCGTGCTGATCGCAGACGGGCGTCTTGCTCGCCCGCAACTTTAAATTTTGAAATTCCACGGCGCCTTGAAATTTAGCAGGTAGCGTCTGAAATTTCGGCGGATCGCGTTTGCGATATTTCTTGCGCAGTTCGCAATAGAATTTTAAAATTTCATCCCCAATCAATTTATAAATTTATATCACATTCGGTATGCTCTTTTGCAATAGTTGCTTAAATTTATTTAGGATAGTTTATTGATTAACTTTTTCGCAGTTAGTCTTCAAAGAATTGATAGCCATCTATAGTATCTGTAGTTCCGTTACTATCTATTTTAATTTGTTTTGGTAGCATATCCAAAAAATCAGCACATACTCTTTTCTTGCTTGATATATTTATTTTAGGGTAGATATAGTATTTTTTTGAAATATTATCTATATTTATAGTGACAAAATACTCGTTGTTAAAATATTCTCCATAGCAGCTAAAAAGATATTTTAGAAATAATTTCGATGATTTTATTTGCATATTGGCTTCGTCAATTTTTTTATCGCTTGATTTAATTTCACAAAAATATATTTTTAGTTCGTTGCTTACGACAATTAAAACTATAAAATCACAATGTTTATTGGTGGCAAAATTTTTATCTTCAAAAAACTTAATCGTATGGATATTTTCCTTTTGTCTTATTATTAAAATATCGTCTTGATTGGTAAATTTAAAATTAATCCTTTTAATAAGACTCTCTCTTCTATCTTCAATGATAGAAAATAAAGTTCTACTAGGCAAAATTCTTAAATCACTATCAATAGAATTTCTAAGATTTTTTAAAATTTTATTTGTCATTTTTTACTACTATTTAAAAACTCTGTAAAAATCAACTCCTGATTTTCATTTTGTATATCTATTGGATCATCAAATGTTTCCATAAAAATTCCGCGTTCGTTTATTTTTACTGGATTTAGCGTATTTTTACCTTTTGTATTTTTTGCCAAATATGCTCTTACTTTTTTACTATCTAATTTATACTCCTTTGAGTAGCCGTTTTTCTTAAATTTTATAATTTTCTCATTTTCTAAATTATTTAATATTATACAATTACTTATCTCTCGCACTATATAATCACTATGAGTTGTAATAAATACCTTTATTCCAGCATTTACTAGTAAGGCTATTAAGCGTCCAATTAAAATTTGATTATTTGGATGTAAATTTAGCTCTGGTTCGTCTATCATCAAAATATCATTTTTAGACACCCGGTGTAAAATATAATAATTAAGCATTAAAAGTGATCTAACAGAACTTGAAGCCCTTTGTATAGCAAATTTACCTTTTGTTATTCTTTGCTTAGCGCCTGGTGCAAATTCTATTCCCTCATCACTTACTATATATTTTCCGCCTACTATTTTAAAAAGAAGTCCTAAAATTTCAGCGTTCAATTCATTCTTATCTTCTACAATAAAGCTTTTCTTTTTTGCAACCTCCCCCAAATCTCTAATAAAATATATATTATCTTTAACTGGTTTTGGATAGCGCGAATACCTTTTTTGTAATAGTTCTATTACGGCATGTGTCATATCTTTAGTATCTGCCATAGAAATTTGTTCTACAATCTCATTTTTATTTACATCTAACTCTTTTTGAAACATGGAAGCGCCAGTTCTTTCGGCACTTATTATAAAAGAATTAGGATAAGATAATATGCAAATATAGTTAAATATTGCGGATATAATACCCATTTCTATATCATGTCCAATATCTCTTTTTAGTGTAAATAAAAGTATGTCGTCATCTATTTGCGATAGACTAAATATATTAGATAAAGAAAAATATTCTTTTATATATTCAAAATTCTCGCTTTTTAGAAAGTTTATAAGGTTTCTTATAATATCATCTTCAAAAATTACTTTATCAAAGTCGCCATCTTTGCCAGCTAAAATTTCCACCAATGCATCTCTGTAAAGCTTAAATATAAAATTTGAGAAGTCGGTTAAAATCTCTATAAATTTATCAGTAAATATTTTTATATCTAAACCGTCGACTTCTATATCATTTACATACTTTTCAGCTAAATTTCTATAAAAATTCCAAAAATATCTATTATTTCTTATGAAATCCAAATACCCATACAGACTATATGTGGCATAAGTTTTGCCGGTATTATTTTCACCGCATATTATAGTTAGTCCGCCTACCTCAAAATTTGCTTCATCTAGCATCCCAACATTTTTTAAGCTTATTTTCATTATATATCCTTTATTTGCATATTATAGCTAATTTTTTTACCAAATTAAATTGCTGAGTTTAGGAAATTTTTTTGTATACGTATCGTCTTTTCTCGTTATTTTGCCGTTTGCAAATTCTACACCATTATCATTAAAAATTTATTTGATTTAAAACTGCGCTCTGGGCAAGAATTAGAAATGCCATAGTTTTTATCTGCCCCCTCCTGCGCCTTTGTGTTCCGTCAACACAAGAAAAACACAAAGATTAGTGGCGCCGAACCATAAAATTTTTTCATTTTATGAAGTCGCAAAACTCCGCTTGTCATAAGTCTAGTGTTTAATACGCAATTAAAATTCGGCGAAATTTCTAACGATGTATAAAGGAAAAAGGGGTTGCTAAGTATTCAAGTCCGGATAATCCCACGCATTATATTCATCCGTCAGATTATCGTTCTCCGCCCCCTTGCAGCACAGCCACTCCAGCCCGCCGCGCCTCTCCATCACGACCTCTTCGTCTAGCCCCGCGCTGTCTGAGCCGTGCACGCGAGCATTGACGCACGCCCAGTGGTAGCGGTAGATGAGATCGAGCGCCTGCAGGATTTCATCCGTGCCCCGCAGCTTTACGCGCGCCGAAAAATCGCCGCCGCTAAAGGTGTCCATCACAAAGGCGCAGTCGCAGATCTCGCTCGGAAATCTTAGCTTCTCCACGAGCCCCATGGCCCACATCAGCGCCCATAGCGACTCGTATTTCCAGCCCATATTTCCAGCCTCGTCGCGGCTTGCCTCGCCCTGCGTGACGCGGCGCTCTATGCGCGTGAGCTTGTCTATGCAGCCGTAGCGGTTCGTAAGAAAGCCCTGCACGCCCTGCCTATCCTCATCCGCGAGTTTGCCCTCGTCTCTGATCGAGCAGGCGCACATTATCGCCGCGTACGAGCAGATCGCGCGGGCGATGACTTCGTCCTTTTCGCGCGGAGTGACCTCGTCCGTCTCGTACCGCAGCGGTAGATGGAGGGTATACGGCACGCCCTGCGATTTTAAAATTTCGATGCTTATATCCTTGCGCTCTTGCGCGGTCTTGCCGATCTTTGCGGCATTTGCGCTATTTTTACCGCCTTTTTTGAAAAAATCTGAAAACGTCACGAGCTCTCCTTAAAATTTTAAACGCATTTTAAAACAATCGCGCAAAATTTCAGCTTACGACGACGACGCGGATTTTTAAATTTAAGTTCAAGCGGAGCTTTGCAAATCGGACGGAAATTTCACGCTGCGCTACGAATTTATGCAGCGCGCGTGGGCTTGTCCATGCCTGCAATGAAGCCTAATGTGGCGTCTGAGTGGATACGTTCATAGCGGCTAAACGCTTAAATTTGCAGGCGTTTGAAATTTATAGCCCTTTGCGAGCCGTCTGCGGCAAGCGGCGCAAACTAGCGGCGGCGAAGGCGGCTTTGAGATCGTGCGGCTTACGATGCGGCGGAGTGATTTTTTGCTTATATGGACGCCCTTGTGCGAGCGATGCCACCTTTTCTTGCATAATCAAGCCGTTTAAACGGGAAAACGATTAAATTCTAAAAGCGCGCGTGATTCGAATGTAGTGTTTTTGCGTAGACGCCGCTTTTTGCTCGCGCTAGCGATGTCGCCCGTTTACGGCGTCGTAATATTCGGCAGTTTGTCGTTGTTTAGATCAAATTTCAAAATTTTACCGTCCACGCAGCGCTTCGCGTAAAAATAATCTTTGTAAAAAGAAGCGCCGCAGCTAAGCCCGCGACCGATCGCTTCGTCGTTTTGAGTTTATTTTTGATCGCGTAGAAAATTTTCCCAAGTAGCCGCGCCCGGATTTTTTGCGACGAGCCGCAGCGCGGTCATCTCTATAGCTTCTTGCGTCTCTGCTCGCCCGCGCCTTCGATGATGCTTCGATACATATCGTCGTAAAATATCCTTACGGGCAGTTCGGACTCTTGCGGCGATTCCAGCGAGATAAAAAATTTTAAGCTTTGCCTTGATTGGTTAAGTTTCGGCGGTTACTCGAATAGATTTTGGCGGCGCCATAAGCGCTACCGCTTCTTTTTTGCAAATATACCGTCCCGCCGCAGCCTGCAAGGATGTCTGCGATATACGGAATAAAATCGCCGAGCGGCATAAGAAGGTGGACGTGGGGCATTTTATCTGCGTTTTAAATTTTACTCTTTATGGCTTGGGTGATCGCGCGCCGCTTTAAAGATACTTATATTTTGATCGCGCGTCCGCATAAGCAAAGCGCGCTTTGCCGCGTAAATTTAAAAGCGGCGCCCGAATTTAGCCGAGCGCCGTAATTAAAATTTAGCCGATTCGCGCATTCAAACGAGCAGTGCCATAGGGCGCACCTTTCGGTTAAATTTGAGCGGGTGCGATCAATACTTAAACGAGCTGCCCGGCTCGATCAACTTAACCTTTTGTTTATAATTCATCTTTAGCACCGCAGCAGGTCCAAGCACGGTCGCCTTATCGCCTTCAAGTCAAAACGCCGTACCCTCCGGCATCGCATAAACGGTCGATTTTTGATTAGCGATCAAAAATTCCTCCAGTCTCTCCTCTCTGCTCTCGCCGTTGTGCCCCGCAGGCTTGCCCGAGATGAAGTGCGGATTGATCTGATGCGGGGAAATATTGAAGGTATTAAACGACTCAGGCTCGATGATCGGCATATCGTTCGTCGTCATCATTGTAGCGCCCGCGACATTCGAGCCCGCGCTCCAGCCGATATACGGCGTGCCGTCCTCGACCATTTTGCTGATTAGCGCGATGAGCTCGTTTTCGTACATATCGTGCACGAGCTTGAAGGTGTTGCCGCCGCCTACGAATATGCAATCCGCGCTCGCGACTTCCTTCGCGGCGTTTTTAGCGTGGTGAACGCCGACGATATTTAAGTTTAAGCTCGCAAGCGCCTCTTTGACGCGCTTTTCATATTCGTCGTAGCTCCTGCGTAGGCTCGCGTAAGGGATGAAAACGATCTTTTTGCCCGCGAGGTTGTTTTCCTTCGCGAATTTACCGATCCACGACACCGCGTGCGATAGATACTTCGTGTCCTTGTAGCCCGAGCTTGAGAGCAGCAGCGCTCTTTGCTTGCTATGATCGCGCTTAGAGAGCTTAAACGCCTTTTCACTCGCAGCTAGTTCGCTCGTGCTGAGCATCGCAGCGCCAGCCGCCAAAGCGGCTACCTTTAGTAGGTTTCGTCTTTGATTTTGCATCTTTTCTCCTTTAAATCAAAGTTGATATCTGTTTTGAAATTATATTCCTTTACATATAAAGAGGGGCTGAATATTCGGTTTAAATTTCGCTTGCACGCAGGCCTCGGCAAGGTAAAATTTTAAAACTACTAAATTTCAAATTCGGCGAGGCGCCGCGTCGTAAAATTTAAAAACGCGGCTAAATTTAATGAAATTCATGGTGCCGACACGAGGTTAAATTTAGCGAATTTTCGCCCAAATTTAAACGCGAAAGAGTATAATCTCGCCATGGTTTTGACGCAAAATTTGATCTATGAAATTTTATCGGTCGTAGAGGAGATCCCCGCGGGCAGGGTCGCTAGCTACGGACAGATCGCGCGCCTGATCGGGCTGCCCGCTTGCTCGCGGCTCGTGGGGCGCGTGCTCTCGCAAGCAGAGCTCTACGGCGACTACCCGTGCCACCGCGCCCTTTATCACGCGGGCGCCTTGGCGGCGAGCTTTGCGGCTCAGCGCGAACTGCTAGAGGCCGAAGGCGTGGAATTTAGAGGCAGGCGCGTCCGTATGAAAAAGCACCGCTGGGAGTGCTAAGGTCTAATCGCCGCAGCCTGAAGCACGGAATTTACGGATCGTTTGAAGCGCGAAATTTTAAATTGTCCGCGACATGGAATTTTAATTTATAAAATTTTAGATCCGCGCAGGTTTAAGCGGCGTAGCGGCAGCGCCACCGACTGTCAAGAGTCTACGAGCTTTATTTGCTTGTAGATGCGGCGTAAATCATCATGCGGAAAAGATAGAATTTCATCTTTTTTGCGCGGCGGTTTAAAACGCTACTTCAAGCAGGCTCCTCGGCAATCAGCCCGCCGCAGTTTTACGAAGCAGGCGCGACGCCGCCTATTAGTTTTTTCGCCGCGGGCTTTGTTGCGCCAGTTTCGGCGCCGCTTGTAGATTTTGGCTATCGTAAATTTTGCAGCGGCTGATCTATCCGTCCTCGGCGCGTTAAAATTTTAAATCGATGCGGCTTGTGCGGGAGGTGGAGAAAAAGCGGCGAAATTTTAAAATTTACTCAATCCGCTCTTTGAGCGCATCGGTGCGGGACTTTTTGCGGTGCGCCGATTCGAGCTTCCCACGGGACGCCGTTTCGGCGGCGTAGCTAGGCTTATTTAGCGATACGGATCGCAACGCTTATCGTCCCTTTGGCGGCAGGCCCCATCTTGCGCAGCTTTGCTATCCGGCTAGCTATTTTTGGGCGTTGCGCGCGCTACCGGCCGCTTAAATTGCATTCTTACGGCGCGGTGCTATTTGGGGGTGTGAAAAGCCCTCGCATATCGACGCCCCCTGGCTGCAGCAGCTTTATTTTTCTATCGATGCCGCCTGCATAGCCCGTGAGGTTGCCGTGCGCGCCTATGACGCGGTGGCAGGGGATGATGATCGAGATTTCGTTGTGCCCTACGGCGCCGCCCACGGCTTGCGCGGACATCTTCGCTAGCCCGCGTGCCGCGTCGATTTCGCGTGCGATCTGCCCGTAGGTCGTGGTTTTGCCGTATGGAATTTTAAGCAAAATTTCCCACACGGTGCGCCTAAACGCCGAGCCTGAGGGATTTAGAGCGGGCGTAAAACCCGGCTCGCGTCCGCTAAAATACAGATCGAGCCAGCGCCTAGTTTGATCGAAAACGGCCAGGTTTTTCTCCTCAAAGTACCCGCTTTGCTCGTTTTGCTCGTTTTGCTCGTTTTGCGCAGAATTTTTCGCTCGCGCTTTGCGCCGAAAGATTGGTCGCGCGAGGTTTTTTACTCGCATCATAAGCCGCAAAATCGCGCGTGAAGAATTTTTCGCTCTCTATAAGTGTGCGCGCGTAGAATTTTACGTCCGTGCTGCTCTCCGCTTTTGCAGCAATATCACTCTTTTCGCTCTTTTTCAACGCCGCAAAATCGCGCTGTGTTTTGCTCGTGGCGTGCTGCTCTTTTGCGAGCAGATCATCGTCGCCCCGCTTTTTATCCGCGCTGCTTTTCGTTTCTAGCGCACGACCTTTCTCGTAGCAACCCTTTCTCGCGGCGGCATCTGTTTTTGCCGCAATATCGCGCGCGCAGAATTTGCCGTTCGCGCTGCTTGTCACGAGAGCATGCGCGTAGTATTTCTCGCCCTCAAACCACAGTCCGCAAAGCCCCGCCTCATCGCCCGCGAGCGTGATTTTACCAAGCGGCGAGTCGTAATATGCGATAAATTTCATCGTTGCTCCTGTTTTGCGATTAAATTTAGGCGCCGCAAATAGCGCCTAAATTTCCCAAATTTCTAAAATTTGCGGACAGATTTTGGCTACGCTTTGCCGAAATTCCGCCTTTTGCGCGCTGCTCGGGTTGCTAATGGCTTCAAATTTGCAAAAAAGCTCCGCGATTTTTAGCCAGCCTTCAAGATTTAGATCGAATTTTTCCAAATTCGCCTCGGACAAAAACTCCAAATCATGGTCGTAAAACGCGATTTTGCCGCTATTAAAGCTCACGAGCCACAGATCGCCGGTGCCGCTATCTGCAAAGATACAAAACTCGCGCAGCAGCTCGCTATCGCCCTCAAAAGGAAATTTCGCCGCGTCTTACAGCGCGCGATCTCATGCTCTTTAAGCACTCTAAAATCGCCCGCAATCTCCCTTCCGAAGTATCCGCCTAGGATGTTTTTTAGCTCGTTTTTATTCAAATTTAACCCCTCCGCTTTAGTTTCGCTTTTTGACGTAAAGCATAAAAAAGCTGACCATCACTACGAAAATCACGCACATCGCAAGCGTCACGATGAGCGTGCCATGCTGCGAGTCGCTTAAAAACAGCCCCGTCGTGTTCATCCCAAAAAAGCTCGTGATGAAATTTAGCGGCAGCAGCAACGACGAGATGATCGTGAGAATGTAGATGTTGCGGCTGATCTTGTCATTTTTGAGGCCCTGGATGAATTGATAGATATCCTCGATCCTGACGGCGTATTCGCTCATCACGCCCTTGAAAACGCCCGCTTCGTAGGCGTAGTTTTTCAGCCGCTTTTTAAGCGCCGGCTGCTCGTTTCCGCAGATGAGCAGCGCCTCGTAAAAATGCGAAATTTTGTTTTGAAATTTGCGGATTTCGTATTTTAGGATCGAATGCCTTTTCATAAATTTTGAAAAATCGCCGTGGCGCGTGTAGATTTTTTCGTAATTCTCAAGCTCTGCGGAGTGCTCTAAAATTTTATCGCGGTACTGTGCTAGGATCTTTTTGACGACCGCGAAAAACTCCGCCTCGCTGCTAAGCCGCGGCTCGGCGGCACCCTCCTGCAAATAGATCGCGCCCGCGTCGAAGATAAAGCGGTAGTTTTGCTCGCGCGGCGCGTCCGTCACGAAATACACATACTCGCGATCTTCGGCGTAGTAGTAGCCCGAAACGCTGCGCTTTTCGGTAATCGGGTTCAATGAGGCCTCCTTATTCAATCTGTTTAAATTTACGGAATTTCAGAATTTCGCTCAAATTTACGGAATTTTGGAATTCCGCTGCCTATAAGAATTCCGAAATTTCGCCGCTAATAGGAATTCTAAAATTCCGCCGTCGCTTAAATTTTATCGTATTTGGAATTTCAAAATTCTTTTACGCTTGGAATTTTAAAATTTTAAGCACGAAAGAATTTTATTATTGGTGGAATTTTATGCGACGCAGTCGCAATTCTAATTTAACGCGGACGTAGTCCGCACCGCTTAAAGCGTCGTAGGGGGATGGGTGGGGTTTGGGGGCGAGCAGAGCAATGCGGTGCTGCGGGGCAGCGCCACCCTCTGCGAGAGGTGTGACCTCGCAATTCAAGCCCCCTTCCCGCCCCAAGAGAAACATATCGCGGACTAAAATTTAAACGGAATTTCATTTTGTAATAAATTTAAAATTTCTCTATGTAGAATTTACCTTTAGAATTTGGGGCGTGGCGGCGTTTTCTCTTAAGGGGGAAGGGGCGCTACTTGCGAGGCGCTCCCCTTCCCCCTTAAAATCCCCCAACCCCTGGCACGCTCAAGGGGCGAGCCTCGCGGCTCGCGTTAAATTCTTTTTATTGCGGCTTGCGCCGCATAAAATTTTAGAATTTCAAATTGAGCTCTTGCGTTTTAAATTTTTAAAATCCTAAGTTTAAATTTAAAAGCTTTATAGCTTCGCGGGCGTAAAATTTAAAATCTCGCGGCGAAATTCTACGTTAAAAGCATCCGTGCTTTTGCAAAACCTCGGCAAAGCATAAATGAAATGAGCGAATTCCGCGTTGCTCGCATCCGCGTCTGAAGCGAAAAGGCCTTTGGGCCAAAGCCTAAAGCGATACGACCTTTGAGCCGAAGCCCCCTTCTGCGGGCGTGCCGTCGCGAAAGCCCTTGACGCTCGGGTGCGATTTTAAAAACTCCTTTACCGCGAACGCGAGCTTGCCCGTGCCGATGCCGTGCTTTACGATGATCTCATCAAAGCCCATCACGAGGCTTTGGCTGATGAATTTATCAAGCCTGCTGATCGCTTCCTCGGCGCGCAAGCCATGCAGATCGAGCACGAGCGACGCGGAGGTGGGCTTTTGCACCTTAATGCTGATGTTTTTTGCGGGCGCGGGTGCCGCACCGCTGCGCTTTAGCTCGCCAAGCGGCACGCGTAGCCTGATACCGTCGCTTAGCATCAGCGCCTGGGTTTTGCTGAGTGATAAAATTTCGCCCTTGATCTTGCCGTATTTTACGCGATCGCCCGCTTTAAAGCTTTGCGGCTCCGGCGTGCTGAGTTCAGGCTGCTGCACGGCCCGTGCGAGCTCGTTTGCGCGGTTTATGGCACGCTGCTTTTCGCGCACGTCGCTTAGGCTCACGCTACGTTTGGCCTCCGAAATCGCGCGGTAGTATTCGTTTTGCAGTCTTGAAAGCTCGGCCTTCAGCTCGCTTTGCGCGCGCTCGCGCTGATCTTTTAGAGCCTCGCTTAGCGCGTCTAATTTCTCCTCTTTTTGCTGCGTCTGGGCTAGTTTTTGTTTTAGCTCAAGCTCCAAATTTATCGCTTTTGAGATCGCTTCGTTCAGGTTTTCTTTGTTTTCGCCGTAGTTTTTGCGCGCTGCAGCGATCAAATTTTGCGCTATGCCGTAGCGCAGCGCGGTTTCAAAGGCGTAGGATTTGCCGATCGTGCCCTTTAAAAACTCATATTTCGGCGCGCTGTTTTTCTCGTCGTAAAGCGCCGCCAGCAGCTCCACGCGCGGATCTTTCGCCAGCAGCATCGCTAGGCGCTTGTGATGCGTGGTGATGATCATCTTCACGTCGCCGCTTATCAGCTGCTCGATCATTGCGCCGTATAGGCTCGCAGCCTCCTCAAAATCGGTACCCAGCTCGATCTCATCGACGCCGATTAGAATTTCTTTGCGCCCGAACAGCTTGCTAAAGGCAACCATCCTGCCCGCAAAGGTCGAGATGTCGTTTTTGGAGTTTTGCGGATCCTCCATTATGAGCTCGAACTCCTTAAAGGTGCCGATGCGGCTGCCGCTTGCGCGAATAGGCATCGGAAGGAGGTATTTAGCTAGCAGCGCCGCGCTTAGAATGCTTTTTAAAAGCATCGATTTTCCGCCCGCATTCACGCCGGTGATGAGCAGAATTTTGCCGCTAAACTCCACGCTCACGCGCTTTGGATTTTTAAGCGCGGGGTGGGCGAAGCTGTCTAGGACGATGTCGCGCGAGGGCTCAGGCAAGATGAACTCATAATCGCTCGCTCTTGCCATCGCGGCGCGCGCAATCAGCGCATCGATCTGATCAAAGGCGGCGTTTATAAATTTCAGAAAGGCTAAGTTTTTATTAAAAACCGCGCTAATCTGCTTGCAGTGCTCGAATACGATCTGCTCTTTTTTATCCAAAATCGCGCTTTGAGCGGACTTCAGAGCCGCGATCGCATCGGGCAGCACGTAAAAATAGCCTCCGCTTGAGCGCGCTACGACGCTGCCTTTTAGCACGTGATTAAAGCCGCCGCGCACCAGCAGGGCCTCGGTGTCGCTTATGTAGTGGATCTGCGTGTCGGCAAGATACGGCGAAAGGGCTTTGGAATAGATCAGCCTTTTTAGCGTCTGCTCGATCTCATCACGCTTTATCTTAAACGCCTCGTTTAGCGCGCCGAAGCGCTCGTCTATCGCGTCGCAAAAGCCGCCCTGATCGTCGAAATAATCCTTTAGTTGCGCGATGGGCTGCGGGATCTCGATCTTTGCAAGCCAAGCAGCGAGTTTGCCCTCAAAAGGCTGTTTTTTGAGATACAAAAAATATCGGACGATCTTGCTAAACTCGTAAATTTCGCTGATATGAAGCACGCCGTGCTTTGAAATACGCATTAGCGCGTCGTCTAGGTTTGCGACGCTCTCGCACTGCGCGAGATCGAATTTCGTAAGCTCTGAAATTTTTTCAAAATTTAGCTTACTATCGCCGCTTAAAAATAGTGGCTTTTCGCGCGCCAAAAAGCTTTTAAATTTGGCTAGATACTCGCTCAGATCGAGGCGCGTAAAGAGTTCGTCACTGATCATAAACGCACTCTTTTATCTTGTAGGTTTTGCCCCTAAACTCCGCGCCTGCGCTTTTTTTGGCGATGAAAGCGCCTAGCGAAAAGGAGTAGGTGAAGCTCTCCCGCGTTACGATCTGCGCGGAGCCTTGCTCTTTGTCTGCGGCAAAATTTTGCGTAGCTTTAGAATTTTGCGCCGTAGAGCCTTGCATAGAATTTTTCTCGGCTGCGTTAAAATTCTGCGCGGAGCCTTGCGGATCGGAGATTTGCGTGTCGTCTCGTTGCGCGGAATTTTGTGAGATAGAGCTTCGCATACCTCCTTGGCTCGCGGAATTTTGCGGCGCGAGGTTCTGCGTATCGTTCTGCTGCGTAGAATTTTGCGAAGCTACGTCTAAATTTTTAGTAGAATTTTGAGATTTAAAATTTTGTCCAGGCTCTGCGGAATTCTGCAAAGTAGGGCTTTGTGCGGAATTTTGTCCGCCCGAAGCGGCGCCGTTTATTTGTGCAGCGGAAGCCTGCTCGTTCGTTTGCGCGGTTGAACTTTGTGCGGTAGAAGTGACCTTGTCCTGCGCGTTTAAATTTGCTTCGCCGGCTTGCGCGCCCAAATTTTTCGCATCCGCGTCGCGTGTTTCGGGAGAGGAATTTGCCGAGCCGCGAGCTTCAGAAGCGAAATTTATCGCGCCGCCGCATCTTAATCTGGCGCCTGCATTAAATTTAAACACCATCTCCTCCTCAAGCTTGGCGGAGTGCTCGCTCACGCTTTCGTAAAGATACGCCCCCGCGCACAGCAGCACGATCAGTGCCGTGGCGATGATTTTAGCTCTTTTGCTTAAAATTTCGTCCCGCACGAAAAAGATCGCCGCGATAAATAAAAACGCGAAAATAAACACCAAAAATCTCAAATTTTATCCTTGTCCGCCCGCGGCGGAGTTTGGCTCGTAAATTCGGCGAGAGTTTTCAAGCTTAAAATTCTCCGCGCAGCTGATAGGTGATGTCGCCCGCGCCAAATCCGATCACCAGCCCGTCGTTTATGATGTGGCGGACGCCGAAAATATCGCTAAATTCTATCTTCTCACCGTTTCTAAAGACCCGCTCGGTAAAAAGTGCCCCGAGCCCCTTAAACTCCTCTTTCAGATCGATGCCGTTACTCGGCTCGCCCGCAGCGTAAACGGGCAGTACAACTAGCTCCTCCACGCCCGCAAAGCACTCCTTAAAAGCGTTTAAATTCGCCTTAAGCCTGCTGAAGCGGTGCGGCTGAAAGATCGCCGTGATCTTGCTAAGCCCAAGCAGGCTAGCGTATTCGCGCGCGCTTTGCAGCGTCGCTCTGATCTCGGTAGGGTGATGGCCGTAGTCGTCTATGAGCACGAAGTTTGGGGTGGCGCACAGGATGTCGAAGCGCTTTTTTATGCCTTTGTAATTTAGCAAATTTTTACGGATCTGCTCTAGTCCCGTCTCGCACGCCGCGGCTAGGATCGCTAGCGACGCGTCAATCGCGATGTGTCTTCCGAGCCCGTAAACCTCGAAGCGCCCGAGCTCTTTAAGATTAAAGCTCATAAACGGCTGATGATCGCGCAGCAGCACCTTCAGATCCGTTATGTCGCGTGAAGGAAAGAGCTTGATACAGCCGAGCTTTATCGAGCTTAAAAACTCATCCTCGGCGTTTATCACGCGGATCTTGGCGCGCTCCAAAAAGCCGCGATACGCCGCGTGAAATTTATCCAAATCGTTGTCGTAATGATCCATATGCTCGGGCTCGGCGTTGGTTACGACCGCAACGTAAGGGTTGGAATTTAAAAAGCTTGAATCGCTCTCGTCGGCTTCAAAGATGATATTTTCGCTGTTTTCGTACTTCATGTTCGAGCCGAACTGCTTGGAGATCGCGCCGATGATGACCGAGCCGTTTATCAGCGCCGAGGTTATCGCGCTCGTGGTACTTTTGCCGTGCGCGCCGGCGACTGCGAAGACGCGCTTGTCTTTTAGCACGAAGGGCAGGGCCTCCTTGCGCGAGAGACAGACGATACCCTTTTTGCGCGCGGCTTGCAGCTCGACATTGTCCTCTTTGATCGCGGCGGAGTAGATGACGATCTCCTGATCCTTGATCGCCGAAGCGTCGTGCGGAGTGATGATCTCCATGCCGTCCGCTCTTAGCTTGTAGGTCGTCTCGCTTTCTTTGATATCCGAACCCGAAATGATAAAATTTTTCTCGTGTAAAAATCTCGCTAATGCGGAGATGCCTATGCCGCCGATGCCGATAAAATGAACCTTTTTCACCTTTGTCCTTAAATATTATAATAGAAAATTACGTTTAAATTTTTAAATCTCGCGTCTGTGAAATTTAAAAATTTAAACCATTCGGCGCCTTGAAATTCGCCTTTAAATTTTACGAGCTCGCAGCGTCGTGCAGCCCCGTCTCGCTACTTCCAAATCCGCTTTTAAAATTTAGCGCTCGAAATTTGCCGTTTAGAATTTCGCCTTTTAAAATTTGAGCGCTTTAAATTCCTCGCTCGAAACTCCGCTTTGAAACGGGAGCGCTTAAAATTCTACGGCTCAAATCCGCCGTTAAAGCCTTGCGGCGAGCGAGGCGCCGCCGTGCCTGCCGCATCGTATCGCGCACCAAAGCCGCGTAAATTTCGGTAAATTTCATCGCGTTCATCGCACGTCCATTATTTAAATTTAACGTCTGAAATTTTGCCGCTCGGGCTCCGCTGCAAAGTCTATTTGCCGCTTTATGCTTTAAATTTAGCCGCTAAATTTAAAATTTCGTCGAAATTTTAAATATCGGTGCGCCCGTTGATAGCCTTTATTAGCGAGAGCATATCGACGTTATCTAAACTCACGCCCGTAGGCACGCCCTGAGCGAGCTTGGTAAATTTCAAGCTTAGATCCGCGAGTTTGTCCTCGACGTAAAGCATGATGCCGTCTGAGTTGATGCCCGGCGTCAGCGCAAATATCAGCTCGCGCGCGCCGTTTCGGCTCACCATCTCGCGTAGCGCCGCGATTTTATCTTCGTCAGCGGCGTCTAGCACGAAGTAGCGACCGTTGTAAATTTTATTACTCTCTAAAATAAAGATATCTTTTGGATTTTCGACGATGCAAATTTTATCGCTCTCGCGCTCGTCGTCGGCGCAGTATTCGCAGATCTCGCCCTCGCATACCGCACCGCAGATGCGGCATCTATGCAGTCCGCGCACCGCCTCTTCGATATTGTGTGCTAAATTTAGCCCTAGGAAGGAATTTTGCACGCTTACGTAGTAGGCAAAGCGCAGGGCGGATTTTTTGCCCACGCCCGGAAGCTTTTCAAAGCTTGCGACGAGCTCTTCAAACCTATCTGTGCCGCTCATATGGCGCCCTTCGGCGAAAAGACGATCGAGAAGTAGTGCGTGCCGTCGCTGTAATTGTACTCGAAGCGGAATTTGTGTAGCTCGCAAATTTTATCGATGATGTAAAGCCCAAGCCCCATGCCGGTGGCTTTCTCGTCTTTATTTCTAATAAAGGCCTGCTTGTAGTGCTCGAATGATTTTGCAAGAGCTGCGCCGCGGTTGGCGACGCTTACTTTATTTTCGTCGCAGATGATGCGGACTTTTTTATCGCTGGAGTATTTTAGGGCATTGTCGATTAAATTTTTAATCGCCAGCGCAAATAGTCCAAAATCTACGTTTATCACCGCATCGCACTTGATATCCGAGCTAATGAGCTCATCCCAATTATCGAGCATCGACATATCTTTGACCTGTTCTAAAATGAGGCTGAAATGATAATCCTGATAATTTAGCGAGTAGCTTTTTGAGAGCAGTTGCTCGATTTTGGCAAACTCGTTGATTAAAATTTCAAGCCGTTCGAAGACATTGACGAGCCGCTCTTTTTGCGTTTCGTCATCGAGCATTTCGGTGATTAGCCTGCCCTTGCCGATCGGGGTTTTAAGCTCATGCATGATGGTGCGTAAAAATAGCTGGCGCGAGCGGATCAGCTCTTGAATTTTAGCGATTGCGTTGTTAAATTCCTGCGCGACCTGCCCGATCTCGTCCTCGCTATGCGTGGCGGCTAAATTTACGTCCAAGTTGCCCTGGGCGAATTTTTTGATATTTTTGCTTAGTTTTTTTAGCGGCGTAAAACTTCGCACGATCGATAAATAAAGCGAGATCAAAACCGCCATCGTAAGCAGAAATCCAACCCAGAGCGGATCGTTTAAATTCTTCGTGCCAAGGCTTTCGAAAACCACGACGAAAGAGTTGTTTTTTATATTTAAAAACAGCGAATTATTATACTCGACCGAGCTAAACTCGCCGATAGAAGTGTCTTGAACGAAAAAAATTTTACCGCTCGTGATGATGTTTTGGATGATATTTTTGTCTTTTACAAGCTCCAAGCCATAGCTGGAGAAGTAGCGCTCAATATCGCTGGGAGGGGCATTACGTTTGTATAGCTCAAGTAGATTATTGACCGCGTTTATTTGATTAGCCTGCATGCTGCCTAGGGCTCTATTCATCTGCATCCGTGCGAACGTGATGAAAAGCACGCAGACTAAGATGATCGCGATTACAAAAAAAACCGAAATTTTGGTGATTAAGGAGTGCTTCATCCGATGAGCTTGTAGCCGATACCGCGAACCGAAAAGATATGCTTAGGCGCTTTGGAGCTGTCGCCGATTTTGGTGCGTAGGCGCCCGATGATGACATCTAAGCTCTTTGAATCCTTATCTTTTAGGCTCTTGCAATGGTATACGAGCTGCTCGCGGGATACCGAAAAGCTGTGCTGCTTGATGAGGTATTCTAAAATTTCATACTCCGCAGGCGTTAGCACGAGCGATTCCTCGCCGAAGTAAATTTCATGGCGCTTGTCGTCGATACGAAATACGCTATCCGTGGCGGTTTCTTCCTTCTCGCTAGCTTTTTTATAGCGGCGGATGAGGCTCATGATGCGCGCGTGCATCTCTTTTGGATCATAAGGTTTCGGTAGGTAATCGTCCGCTCCGATCTGAAGGCCCACTACGCGATCGCTCACGTCGCTTCTAGCCGAGCTGATGATGATCGGGATGTCGTATTTCTCGCGAATCTCTTTGCAAACCTCAAGTCCGTCCATTCCAGGAAGCGTAAGATCCAAAATCAGCAGATCGTAGTTTTTGATCCCAGCGCTAATGCCCAGATACGGGTCTTCGAAGTTTGTAACTTGGATGTTAAATTTAGCCAGATATTCGGTTAGAAGCTGTGCGAACTCGCTGTCGTCTTCTATCATCAATACATTTATCATTTTTTATCCTTTGCATCGTTGATTTGAAATTTTAAATATTGCATTATACATAAAAATAGTTAAGTCTTAACTTGCGTTTTATTAAATTTAGATAAAATTACCCCTTTTGTTATAGCTTAAGGAGAATTTCGTGGAAGAAGATTATTATGAAATTTTAGGCGTGGCGCGCGACGCGGACGCCGAGACGATAAAAAAGGCGTTTCGAAAGCTCGCTTTGCAATTCCACCCCGACCGCAACCAGGGCGACAAGGAGTCGGAGGAGAAATTTAAAAAGATCAACGAAGCGTATCAAATTTTAAGCGACGATCAAAAGCGCAGGATGTATGATCGCTACGGCAAAGAGGGCATCAGCGGCGCATATGGCGGCGCGGGCGGCGGAGGATTTGACTTCGGCTCCATTTTCGGCGATTTTTTCGAGCAGGCATTCGGCGGCGGCGGTCGCTCGACTCGTCCCAGCGATCCATACGGCATAGATACCGAGCTGGCCGTAACGCTGGAGTTTAAAGAGGCCTTAGAGGGCGTACACAAGGAGATAAAATACAAAATCAAAAAGCCGTGCTCCACCTGCGACGCCACCGGCTCGAAGGACAAAAAAAGACATACCTGCTCCGCTTGCGGCGGCACGGGGCGCGTCGCGGTCAGACGCGGCTATATGAGCTTCATCCAAAGCTGCTCCGAATGCGGCGGCACGGGCGAGATCGTAAAAGATAGATGCAAGGATTGCGGCGGTAAGGGCTTTACCGAAGAGGACGTTAGCCTTAAATTTGACATCCCCGCAGGTATCGACGACGGACAGCGCGTGCGCCTAAGCGGCAAGGGCAACGTCTCTAAAACCGGCGAAATCGGTGATCTGTACGTGATAGTGCGCGTGAAGGAAGACAGCCATTTCCTGCGCGACGGAGACGACCTATATATCGAGGTGCCAGTGTTTTTCACGCAGGCGATCTTGGGCGAGAGCATCGAGGTGCCGACGCCGCGCGGCAAGGCGGAACTGAAGCTCAAAGTAGGCACGAAGGACAAGCAGCGCTTCACGATCTACGGCGAGGGCGTGCCGAATATCCGCACCAAGAAAAACGGCGATCTGATCGTGCAGGTAAACGTCCAGACGCCTAAAAAATTGAACGAGAAGCAGGAGGCACTTTTGCGCGAGCTTCAAGAAAACTTCGGCAGCAAGGGCGGAGACGACGAGGGGATACTCGATAAGATCAAGAATTTTTTCAAGTAAACTGTCTTGATTTGTCTTGATTTGTCTTGCGCGGCTATTATTTAAGCTTTAGTTTAGCGGGCTGAGGAATTTTAAATTTAACCGCTGCCTGTTTAGCCTCTCTGCTGCTTGTTTGCTTGCTCGCTAGGCGTCGTTCATTTGATCGTAGCTTGCTTTATCTTCGTCGGCCGTCGTTCGGCAGGGCGCCTATCGTTTAGCCGCCGTTTGCTAAGCGCCGTCTATTTGATCGCTGCGAACACTGCGCGGCGATTTTATGCGATAATGCTTGCGAGTAGAATTTTATCCGCGTCTGCAGCGGTCTTTGAATGCTACTGCGACGTTAAACGACGGCTCGGAGCGGTTCGCGCACAGCAAGTGACTACAAATTTAAAAAGGACGAAAATGGATCGCAAAAACGGACCTGCAAATTTCAGATCCGCAGACGATGAGATGTTTGCGTTTTTATCGAGCTTGGGCGATCGCTGGCAGGTGAGCGAGGGCGGAGTGAAATTTATAGAGGAAAATTTCGCCTTCGTCGGCTCCAAGCCCGTCTTGCGGAATTTAAAAGATTATGCGACCGCGGACTGCCTGAGCTTTGCTGATGCCAGAAGCTTCATAGACGCAAATCCTGCGGTAAAAGCAAGGATTTTAGGCGGCGAAATCTGCTATCTGGGCGATAGCTTAACGAGTGCCGAGGTTAAATTTGCGCCCGAATATTTTTACGATTTTTTAAAATTTATAATGGAGCAGATCCCCGAACACCACTATTTTTTCAGCTCTACCGCGCGCTGGCTCCTGCTGGTTGCGATGGAGAAATACGTGGAATTTGTGGCTTTAGATTAGCGTTTTGGCCCGCGAAAATTTGCGAAATTTCGCTGACTGTGCCGCGCGAGTTCGGACTGGCTGCGGCCTGCTACGACGTGGGGCGAAAGAGGAGTGAAAGATCGGTTGAAATTTATCGACTGCAAAGATTGTGCCGCAGCGGCGTGAAATTTAAACAGGCGCTCCGTCCGCGAACTAGCCCTTGCCTAGCTTGATACGTGCCCTAAAATCGGGCATGATCTGCGCGATGAGCGCGTAAAAATCCGCTCCGTGGTTTGCATGGATGAGGTGCGCGAGCTCGTGCAGCACGACGTATTCGACGAAGCGCGGATCCCGCTCTATCAGGCTTAGCGAGAAGTTGAGATAGCCCTTTGCGTGGTTGCAGCTGCCCCAGCGCGTCTGCATTTTGCGCACCCGCACTCGCGCGATCTTGCGGCCTATCTGCGGGGAAAGCTTCGCGATATAGCGCAGATAAATCTCAAGCGCAAAAGCCTTTTTAAACGCCGCAAACTCGCCCTCGCTCTCGCACAAGATCACGTCTCGTGACATGAAAATTTTATCTTTAAATTTAGAGCTTCGGATAAAATTTTTGATCGTAAAATCGGGCTCGTCGCGCTCCGCCGCTTGCGCGCTTTGTGCTACATTTTGCGGCGCGTTTTCGCTCGCGGATTTTGAAATTCCTTCACCCGCGATAGGTTTAAATTTTAAAATTTCGCCGCTTGAGGTGGAGTTAAATTTACTCGCATCATTGCTTTGCGGAACGCGCCCACCCAAGTGAAATTTTAGAATTTCGTTGCGGGATTGTTCGAAAACATTTTGCGCCGCGGTATCTACAGGCCCGTCGCCGTTTTGCTCTAGCGCTTCTGTCTGGATACGGCTCGATTTGAAAAACCCATCGCCCGCTAAATTTTGTGCGCCGCCGCGATTTAAATTTTGCCCCCGCGCGCCCAAAGCATTTGGGTTAAATTTTAAATTTTCGCTGCTTTCCAGGCTTGCGTCCTCTCTCGCGAGATTAAATTCCAAATCTGCGTCCGCTGCGCCATTTTGCGCCGCTGTATCTATAAACCCGCCGCTTTGCCGCATTTTGCTCTGTTGCGCGAGCCCTTGCGCTGCATCGCCAGGTAGGTTAAATTTAAAATCCTCGCTTGCCGTGTCACTTTGCGAGATGCGCCCACCCGAGTGAAATTTTGAAATTTCACTTCCCGCGCCGCCGCCCGCACCGTCATTCATGCCACCCGTGCCGTTATTTGCGCTGCCTCTCATATCGCCGCCATTGACGCCGCTACCGCTTATGCCTGCGCCGCTTTGTAAATGAGCTGAATTTACGCCGCCTGCGCCGCTACTCGCACCGTCATCCACGCAGTCCCGCACGCCGCTATCGCCTAAACTTTCATTCGCGCCGCAGTTTGTGCCGAGCCCGACCTCGCGGCTAAATTTTAGCTTGTAAATTTTGCCTAAAATTCTAACCTGATCGCTTGCTAAGAGCTTGCTTCGCAGCCGCTCTAGCGTTTGGCGGATCCAGCTTTCGTGCTTTAGGATGAAGTCTTTCGCTTGCGCCGCGGTGTAGGAGCGCGGCACGCTGACGCTGATCTCGCAGTCCTTGCTAATGCGGATGCGCGCGTATTTCATCCGCTTAAAACGCAGACTGATCGGTAAGCCTAGCAAATTTAGACTAACTTTTTGCTCTGCCATTTTTTACTTATCCATCGCGCCGTATTCGCGCTGCCGCGCAGCCACTCGTCGCAGAAAAACCCGATCCAAACGCCCAAAATTCCATACCCCAGATGAATACCCAAAAGCCAGCCCACGGGGATCGAGACGCCCCACATAAAGATCACGCCCATCGCAAAGGGAAACCTCGCGTCGCCGCTTGCACGCAGGGCGTTTACGAAGACGATATTAAGCGTCCGTCCGAACTCAAGCCCCAGCGTTAGGTAAAAAAGCGGCCGCATGACCTGCTTGTGCGCCTCGCTTAGGCTCAGTAGCTCCATGATCTGCTCGCGCGCTAAAAACACGATCGCGACGAAAAGCGCCGTCGCTCCAAGGCCAAAGCGCAGCGCGGTAAAAGTGTGCCGGTACGCCTCCTGCGGCTTAGCGGCGCCTACGAGGCGACCTACGATCACTTCGTTTGCCATACTGATCGCGCTTCCGCCGAAGAAGATGAATGATGAAATTTGAAAATAGATCGTCTGCACGGTAAGGCTCGCCTCACCCATGCTCGCGACGAAGGCGAAGGCGACTAGATACTGCACGATCCACAGCATGTTTTCGCCCGCACTCGGAAGCCCTACGGATAAAATTTTACGCAGCGTGGCGAGCTTGATCTTTAAAAACATCGTTAGGTAAAATTTTATCTTTAGCACCTTCGTGATGATGAGGAAGAATAAAAATACGCCGATCATGCGCCCCGCGATCGTGCTCACGCCGATGCCCTCAAGCCCGTAGTACGGCAGTCCGAACGGCCTAAATAGCACGACGTAGTTGCCCGCGAGAGTTACTAGATTCATCACCACGGAGACCGCGATGATGAAATTTGCGTATCCGTAAACGCGCACGATGGCGCTAAGCACGATCGCGACGGCGTCTATCGCAAAGACGATGCTGATGACTTTAAGATAGATCGTGCTTTCGCTCAAAAGCTCGGCGGGCACCTGCAGCGCGTGCAGCAAAAACGGCGCGCAGCTAAAGACGAAAACGCCGCTACAAAGCCCCACGAGCGCGTTGAATGCGATGCTTGTGTGGATCGCGCGCATCGCTAGGACTTTGTTTTTCGCCCCGAGCGCCTGCGCTACGAGTACCGAGCAGCCCACGGCCAGGAAGCCAAAAACGGTGATGAAGAGCAAAAATATCTCGTTGCCCGCCCCCAGCGCGCCTACTAGCGAGACGTCCACGCGTGAGATCATGTAGGTGTTGATAAACGTGGTCACTAGGCGCAAAAACATATCGATGTAGATTGCGAGCGAGAGCCTTAGTAGCGAGATTTCTTTCATATTTTGCCTTTATTTGCGGGAAATTGTAGCCGAAAATTCTTTTAGGTTTGCTTTTGCGCAGGGGGCGAGCGGAGTTTCTTTAGCGCGCCGCGCGACATGCGTAAAATTAGAATTTACGGCGCCGTGCGCAAATATGCGGCGATTTATCGCGGAGGAGCGAGAGCATACGTAGCCGCATATCTCGCGCAGCGATCTGTAGTAAAGGGGTAAAAAGACGGCGCAGAATTCCACGCGATTTAAAATTTAAAAGTCGCGTGAAATTTTATTAAATTTATGCCGGTTGGAGTAAATTTCACTTTCCGCTAGATCGAATTTCGCTTCCTCATATGAACCGTGAAGTGCTCCGACGCGTCCTTAAAGCCGCACTTTTGTAGGAATTCTCCGGCGCCCTCAGCCTTGTGCAGAGGGGTAACGACAAAGGTGGTAGTGTGCGCAAAGCGTTTATTAAAGGCATTCACGAGCGCCGTGCCGATACCGCGCCTTTGATAATCCTTATGAACTATCACGCAGTAAAGATAGCTCGTAGCGAAGTTGTCGCGGTCGCAAAACGCCTCCAGCACCCCCACGGTCTTGCCCTGCGTTTTGGCGATCGCCACGTAATCATAGGTGCGCCACACTCTGTATGTCTCGTGCGGCGGCACGGAGGCTGCGTTTTGCTCCGTATCCCAGCCGATCGATACCATTATCTCATTCAGATCGCTAGGCTTAAAATCGGCGGAATTTTCTAAAATTTCAAACTCCATCTTCGCTCCTTAATTGAAATAGCTTTTCAAATCGCAAGTATATCGCCGTAGCTTTAAAACGGCATTAAATATCAATTAGCGGCTCTTGCGGCGAGGTTTAAATTTTAAAATTTAAAGGCGAGGCAAGGCGCGGTGCGTAAATTTAAACCCAAATTTAAAATTCTAACCATTTACCGCAATTTGATATAAACTCGGCAAAATTTTCCCAAGGATCCCCGATGCAAACGCTTGATTTTCACGTCCATCTGCTAAGCAAGGAGGTGCGCTTCGATCGCCCTTACGACAGGCTCGCGCTGCGCCTTTTCGGCAGGCGCTTCGGCATAGACGTATCGCGCGCGATCAAAGAGCCCTATGAAGCCTATGTGGACGCTCTTCTAGGCGGGCTTAGAGCTTCGAAATACGTTAAAAAGGCGGTGCTTTTCGGCGTGGATGCTAAATTTAGCGACGCGGGCGAGCTAATCCATCGCGATAAGACTGTCTGCGCGGACAACGACAGCGTGTTTGAAATTTATCAAAAAAACCCTGATCTCATCGTGCCGTTTTTTAGCATCAATCCAAAGCGAGCGGACGCGCTAGATGAGATCGATCGCTGCTTCGAGCTAGGATTTAAGGGGGCGAAATTTTTACAAAACTATTGGGATCTGGATACGAGGCTACCTCGCTACGTGCCGTATTTTGAAAAGCTCGCCAAGCTAGGCTTGCCACTGGTGATCCACGTCGGCAACGAAAGCTCGGTGCCGAGCACTCGCCGCTGCGAGGCGCTGGAGATGATTTATGCGCCGCTTGAGCTGGGCGTTACGACGGTGTGCGCACACATGGCGATTAACTACGAGTATTCGCATATTTTTCGTGCGCTCTCGCGCCGCCCGCGAAATTTCGGACACGATTATTTCGCGCTTCTGGCGCTTCTGCGCACGCACAAAAACCTCTACGCCGACGTTTCCGCGCTGATGACGCCGGTGCGCGCCAAGGCTCTGCCGCATCTGGCGAGCCAAACGGACGTGCACTCGCGCCTGCTTTACGCTTCGGACTTTCCGGTGCCGTATTCTGCGATATACAACACCTACGATCTGCGCCTGTCGCAGCGTATCGCGCTGCATAAAGAGCCCAACCCTTTCGATCGCAACGCGCGCGGACTGCTTGCGTATTTCGGCGAGCAGAGCGATCTGTGGAGTAACTACAAAAAAATTCTGCCCTTTGCGTAGACGGCGAAATTCGATGAAATTTAGGAAGCGGGCGTGAATTTTATAAAATATTTTTTCTCGGAAATTTTTAGGTTATTTAAGCTTCTCGTAGGCATTGCGCTTGTGCCAGCTGCGGGATTTTTAATTTACAAATTATTCTTTGCGGAGTCCGGTTTAGCGGAAAATTACGAACGGAACCGCGTTCAAATTTTAGCCCTGCGCGATTTTGCGCGCGAGATAAAGCCCGAGGGAGTTTCTTTTGACATCCGTTTTAATGGCGACGAGGTCTCAAGCATGAGAGCCGTGAATAAAAACAAAAACCAAAGTGCGAGTTTTTATAGTATAGACGAAAAGACGAACGAGCGCGCTGTTTTAAAAATCATAGGCTTGGATTTTGGGACTTTTAATGAACTCAAAGCCAAAGCAAAAAGCGCAAATGCCGTGGGTGTAAGCATCTGGGAGGGCGAGGGCAAAACCGCTATTTATTACAAAGACGGGTTTGTCTCGGAATTTTACGAGATTTTTGGTGACCCAGCGGACGAGGCGGTGAAAAAAGACTACGAGATCGGCTGCGATGATAGATTTGCCGTAGACGGCGTGGTGATGGCGCGCGACGGAGGCGCTACTACGGGCTTTATATGCGTGGACCGTTACGGCTACGGCATCAAACGCAAATAAATTTTACAGCGGCTTCGTATGAAATTTTAGCGGGAATTCTTGTAGGAATTTTTACCCTTATTACGGAGATTTTGCGAGAATTTTTTGCTGTTATTGCGAATATTTTAGGGTTGTTGAAAATATTTCGCAGCACCCCTTTTATCGCGCCTGCCGTTTAACCGCCCGCCCGACGCTAAATTAAAATTTAAACCGAGCAGCACGTATCGTAGTATCAAAGCACTCTTTGGCGCAGCGCAAATCTTGAAATTTCAGTGATTTAATTTAGCTAGCAGTTACACTAAATGAAACGGCGAGATCATACGCGGCGCGCTGCTGTTTAAATTTAGCTTGCAGGCACGCTAAATCCTAGCCGCGACACGATTTGCTTTAAATTTTACAACGACGGCTCGTTTTAAGTTTCAAACCGCTAGCGCAACCTGCAAAAATTTAGCGACATCCCGCCTGAAATCCGCATACACTGCGCCGCCTATGCCGCATTGATACCGCATCGTATGATTTACGCTCAAACGATATCTCACTTATCAAAGCCGATAAAATACCAACTACGTGTTGTCCTATTCGCGCTGCATCGCGATACACCATTCTTTTTGCACTGCTTGCGCTATAAAATTTTAATGCGGGTTTGTTTTAAATTTCATTGCATCGCGCGAGAAACCGTTGCGCGAGAAATTCTAGCGGCGGCTTGCTTTAAATTTACGCTTCGTGCCGCTTTCGGCTCATTTGTTTCAATCTCTCGCAGCGCTTGTTTTGTCGCGACTGTCGCTTGACAGTCGCCCCGCGAAATTTTAAATTTCCCCCGAATTTTAGGAATTTACGAGGCTTAAAATCGCCTTTGAAATTCTTGCGATCTCATCTTGCATATGCCCGCCCGGATTTTGCTCAAACTCCGCTTTTGCGCCAGCGCCGCGGCATTTTGCGATGAAATTTAGCGCCGTCTCGCCGCAGAGTGCTCCGCGCGGATTTTTCCGGTTCATCTCGGCCTCGCCTAAGGACGCGTAGACGTGCGCCAGCCCCCTTTGCGGCGAGTGCGCGGCGACGAAGGCATCAAAGCCGCTGAACCAAAACGATGCCGAGACGCAGGCGATCTTTTGAAATTTATCACTCGCAAACGCCGCATACGCGCTAAAAAGCCCCGCCAGCGAGTATCCCGCGCACGCTCGCCACGCAGGCTTTCCTGCGCCGAATACCTGCCGCTCGATACGCGGGATCAGCTCGTCCGTAAATTTTTCTAAGTGCTCCGCGCCGCCGCCTGCGAAATCGCACACCCCCTTAAACGGTGATTTTGCCGCCCACGGGCTAAGCTTATCGCCCCACTGCGCCTCGTTTAGATAGACCGCTGTGAGCACGAAATCCACGTCGCTTTGTCGCGAGACGAACTCGTAAATTTCGCCCGTGCCGGTCGCGCCAAAGTCCAAGACGTGCAGGTAGATGATCGGCACGGACGTAGCCTCTTCGGCAGAGGGCGGCGCAGGCACGGCGGCCCGTGCGGACGTTGCGAACACTGTATTCAGCATCGATGACGCGGACGAAATCGAGTCGGTAGTCGCCGTAAATTCTGGTCTAATATCTAGCACGGACGACGCAGCGGATTGAATGGCTTGTGCCTTAGGCGCGGCTAGAGAGGAGGGCGAAGCGGGCGCGATGGGCGTAACGAGCGGTGTATTCGGTACTGCAGACGCGGGAGGCTCAGGTGAAGTAGCTTGCGCGGACAGACCGAACGAAACGGCGGGTGGATCATCCCGTGCGGATGTGTGAGACGGTAGAAGCTCAGATGATACAAATTGCGCGGATGCAGAGGCGTCGAGCAGGATATCCGGCGTGGATTTGAGAGGCTGCGCACGCGTAGCTGACGCAAAAGACGGCGCATGCGGGGCGAAAATTTCTATGCGCAGGCCGTTAAATTCCAAACTTTGCATCGCTAAACCTTTAAAAGTTATTAAAATTTAATAGAATTTTGTGTAAAATCACCGAATTTAACACTAGAGGAACTTAAAATTGGCTTTGATCGAGCTTATCGATGTTACGAAAAAATTCGGCTCTCATGTCGTTTTAGACGGCGTAAATTTCGCACTGGACGCTAACGAGCGCGTTGCCGTGATCGGCAAAAACGGCGGCGGCAAATCCACGCTGATGAAGATAATTGCGGGTCTGTGCGAGACCGACGAGGGGCGCGTGATCACTCAAAACGGGCTAAACATCCAGATGCTCGCTCAAACGCCTAAATTTGACGAAAATCTCTCGGTCAAAGACGCGCTGCGAAGGGAGCTAGCTGAAATTTACGCCGCCCTTAGCGAATACGACGCGATCTCGAGCGAAATCGCCGCCCAGCCCGAAAACAAGGAGCTTTTAGCGCGCCAAGACGAGCTGATAAAATTTATCGAGGCCAAGGACGGCTGGCAGATCGATAATAAGATCGAGCAGGTGCTGCAAAATTTCGGACTTAAAATTTACGAAAACCGCTCCGTCTGCACGCTTAGCGGCGGCGAAATTCGTCGCGTGGCGCTGGGTGCGCTGGTGCTTAAAAAGCCCGACGTGCTGCTGCTGGACGAGCCCACGAACCACCTCGACGTCTATATGGTGAAATTTCTAGAGGACATGCTGCTTAGCTCGAAGCAGACGATCGTTTTTATCAGCCACGATCGCTACTTCATCGACCGCTTGGCGACGCGCAGTATCGAGATCGAAGAGGGTAAAATTTCAAATTTCGACGGCGGATATGAGAACTATCTGAGGCGCAAGCAGGAGATGCTTGCTTCGCTCGAAAAGTCCCACGAGACGCTGCTTAAACAGCTGCGTGCCGAGGAGGAGTGGCTGCACCGCGGCGTAAAGGCGCGCCTAAAGCGCAACGAAGGGCGCAAGGCGCGTATCATGCAGATGAGGCAGGATGCGAAGAAAAATCCGGGCGCGATCCGTCGCGTGCGGCTCGAGCTGGAGCGCGCGAGCAGGAGCTTTAACGGCACGGGCGGCGACAATCGCAAAAAGATGCTTTTTGAATGCACGAATATCGGTAAAATTTTAAACGGCAAGGTGCTTTTTAAAGGCTTTTCGGCGCGGGTTTTGCAGGGCGAGCGCATCGGCATCGTAGGCGTCAACGGCGCGGGTAAAAGCACTCTGCTTAAAATTTTACTCGGTCGCAGTAAGATCGATGCGGGCGAGATCAAACGCGGCGAGATCAGGATCGGCTACTTCGATCAGACCCGAAGCGGTATCACGGACGATAAAAGCATAATCGAAATTTTTTGTCCCAACGGCGGCGATCACATAAGCGTCCGCGGCAGCTACATGCACGTATATGGGTATTTGAAAAATTTCTTGTTTCCGAAGGAGTTTTTGGATAAGCCCGTCGGCGTTCTTAGCGGCGGCGAAAAGAACCGTCTGGCGCTTGCCAAGCTCTTTACCGAGCAGTACGATTGCTTGATTTTGGACGAGCCGACGAACGATCTTGATATCGCAACGATCAATATTTTGGAGGACTATCTGCTAAGTTTTGAAGGCGCGGTAATCATCGTAAGTCACGATCGCTATTTCATCGATAAGATCACGAATAAGCTTTGGGTTTTTGAAAAAAACGGCACGATCGATCAAATTCAAATGCCCTATTCGCAGTATCTGGAGTTTGAAGACGAGATGGCGGAGATTGATCAGATCGAAGCCGACGCTGGCGCGAGCGCGAGCGCGGACGAAGGCGGCCGCGAAAACAAAAAGGAAAAAACGAGCACTGCGAAGCTTAGCTACAAACAGAATAAAATTTTAGAAGAGTATCCCGCTAAAATCGAGGCTATCGAGGCGCGCATAAAGGAGCTAAATCACGCGCTTTCGACGCCTGAAATTTATCAAAAGCTCGGTATGCAGGGGCTTTTTGAAGAACTTGAAGAAAAAAGAGGAACGTTAAACAGTATGGAAAATGAATATTACGAAGTGCTTTCGCTTGCCGAGAGCCTAAAGTAGGCGCGATGGTTTGGTTTTTGATCTTTTTATATGCGCTTTACACGATTTATAAAATTTCGCTTGATCTGCTCGAACTAAGCTTCATCCGCGCCAAGCTAAAAGAGCCTGCGGTGGTGCTTAACGAGGATGATTATCGCAAGGCGGGCGAGGTCGGCGCGGTAAATTTAAGATTTAATATATTTTCGCACTGCTTCTCTTTTGTGGTGGTGCTTATTTGGATACTTGCGGGCGCGGGCGCGTTACAGCGCGCGATATATGATCTAACGGGCGACGGGATTTTTGCGCAGAGCTGCTTTGTGACGGCGTTTTTAATCATCGGCGGCGCGATATCGCTTCCGCTTGAGATTTACAAAACCTTCGTCAAAGACAGGCGCTTAGGCTTTTCCACGATAACGCCCGCCGTTTTCGTAAAAGACGCGCTAAAATCGCTCGCGCTCACGCTAATTTTTGGCTTTGCGGTAGCCTCTGCGCTCGTTTTTTGCGTAAATAGCCTGGGTGCGCACTGGTGGGTCTGGGGCTTTTTGCTAAGCTTCGGCATAGTTTTACTGATAAATCTGATCTATCCGACCGTTATCGCGCCGCTGTTTAATAAGATGCAGCCGCTAGAGCAAGGCGAGCTAAAAGAGCGCATAGAGGAGCTTTTGCGGCGCTGCGGCTTTAAAAGTAGCGGCGTTTTCACGATCGACGCGAGCAAGCGCGACAAGCGCCTAAACGCCTATTTTGGCGGCTTCGGCGCGACGAAAAAGGTCGTGCTTTTCGACACGCTCATCGAAAAGCTTAGCGAGGATGAAATTCTAGCCGTTTTAGGGCATGAGCTCGGGCATTTCAAACACGGCGACATTTTGAAAGGCTTAGCGCTTAGCTTCGTGCTTTTGGGCGCGACGTTCGCGGTATTTGGGAACCTCCCCGCAGGCGTGTTCGGCGCGCTAGGACTTAACGCGGACGGCGGTGCGACGCTGGTTTTTATGATTTTGTTTGCGCCGATTTTGCATGCGTTTTTTGAGCCGGTGATCTCCAAGCTTAGCCGCATGCACGAATTTAGCGCGGACCGACATGGCGCGAGCATGCAGGATAAAAAGAGCATGATCGGCGCGCTAAAGAAACTGGGCAGCGAAAATAAGGCGTTTCCGATCGCTCATAAAATTTACGCCGCGGTGTATCATTCGCACCCGAGCCTGTATGAGCGCATAAGAGAGCTTGATGAGGATCGCTGAGGCGCTAAGATGGGGGTTGGGGCAGTGCGGCTCGAAATACGTCGCGCGCGAAATTTTAAAATTCTGTGAGCGACTTAGTGACGAGCAGCTCGTGCTAAGATGCTCGGAAGAGCTCGCGCATGAAGCGGAATTTCGCGTCAAGATAGCCGAGTTCAAAGACGGTCGCCCGCTTGAATACATCACGCAAAGCTGCGAGTTTATGGGCTTTAAATTTTACGTCGACGAGCGGGTGCTGATACCGCGCTGCGAGACCGAAATTTTGGTAAAAAAGACGCTTGCTTTGGCGCAGAGCTTGGGCGAGCCGCGCATTTGCGAGATCGGCACGGGCAGCGGCATAATCGCTATCTGCTTAAAAAAACTCCTTCCTTCTTGCCGCATCGCGGCTAGCGATATCAGCGCGGATGCGCTTGAGGTGGCGCGCGCAAATGCCGCAAGCTCAGGCGCGGACGTCGAGTTTGTGCACTGCGCCTACGCGGATGAGATAGCGGGCGAGTTTGATCTCATCGTCTCAAATCCGCCCTACATCGCAAACTCCTACACATTGGACGCGCGCGTGCTGCAGGAGCCGAAACAGGCGCTATTTGGCGGCGAGAGGGGGGATGAAATTTTAAAACGCATCGTGCTGATCGCCGCACGGCGCGCAAAATTTCTAGCCTGCGAGATGGGCTACGATCAAAAGCAGAGCTTGTCGGCGTTTTTGCGCGAGCAGGGCTTTAGAGCGGAATTTTACAAAGATTTGGCGCAGTTTGATCGCGGATTCGTCGCGCGAAATTTAAACAGATCGTAGGCGCGCCGTGCAAAGCTCGCAACTACGCAGGCTGCTTTATTACAAAGCGTTCGGCTACCGCTACGTAAGCGCCGAAATTTTAAGCGGCGGCGCGCGATTTTTCAAGGCGCTGGACGCGCTAAAATCCGCTACCGCCGAGTGCAATCTCTGCGAGCTTGCTAAAACGCGCACGAGCTCTAGCGAGCAAAATTTTAAAAATTTCAAAACTATCAAAAATTTTAAAACTCCCGCGAACGTAAAACTTATGATCGTAGCTCTCGCGCCTAGCTCTAGCGAGGGTTTTGGCTGCGGTTTGGAGGCTGAAGTGGCAGCGGCGCTAGATCAAATTTGCGCGCCAAAAGAAATTTATTTTAGCTTTCTGATAAGGTGCGCGGTGCCGCAAAATAGGCGCATAAGCTCGGAAATAATTTTAAAATGCGCGCCCTATCTGACCGATGAAATCAAAATTTTAAAGCCCAAAATCGTGCTCTGCCTAGGGGAACTCTGCTGCAAAATCGTGCTACGAAATGGCGATCTAGCGGGCATGGACGTGCTGCACGGCTCGGTCTTTAACGAGGGCGGCATTAGCTTCGTGCCGAGCTTCGATCCCGCATTCATCGCGCAAAATCCGAGCAAGGCGGAGCTTTTCAAAGAGGATCTGCAAAAGATAAAAGGGCTGCTGTGAGGCGCATTTGGCGCTTTCTTTGCGTGCTATTTTGATTTTGTGCGCAGCTTTTTGCGCGCACGCCGCGATTTTCATTGCGGCGTGCGAGCGGACGGGGCGAATTTAGCCTGCTTAAATTTCACGGACGAGCGGGGTTAGCGAGGCAAAACACAGACTCGATCTGCGCGGGTTTAAATTTAAAGGCGAGAAATTTCATAAAGCGGCGGAGCGGGGCAAGGTAAAATTTAACGCCATTGCAAAATTATGATATTTCATTTTGATTTCTATCTCGGGCGCGTGAGGGGTTAATGTCGTGGCGTAGCGTTAAATTTGAACCTCAATGCCGAGCGAAATTTTGTGTCGTAAAATTTTATCTAGCCTGCAAATTTTATTTTGCCTAAGAGCTCTGCGTATTCTTGGATTTTACGCCAAAAAGCCGGTCTGAGCTATGTTTGAACCGCACGACTAGGTAAATTTGAACTCGTGAAATAAATTTATCTCAAAGATTTGAAAAATTCTAAAATTTCGGCGCTAAATTTGATCGGCCTGCCCTCTTTTACGAAGGCGATTTTTACGTCCTGCGCGTATAAAAGCTCGCTGAAATCCATGTTTTTAATATCTTTGATCTTATAAATTTCTTGCCGCAAAAGGGCGCTGGCGTTTTTAAGCGCGGCTAGGCTCGTACTAATTTCAAGCGTATCGCCGAGGCGCGCGGGGCGGAGAAATTTAGCGCAAAGCTCGCTAACCACGAAGTGTGCGTCCGCGCGCGCGAAGTCCACTCCCGCCTGCATAAGCGCCTCGCTGCGCGCCCGCTCGCAAAATTTTATGTAGTTGGCGTGATACACGATGCCCTGCGCGTCGGTATCTTCGTAGTAAATTTTAATCTGCATCGGCTGCGCTTTGCTCCGGTGCTACCTTTTTCGCGGCGAGGGCGGGGAGGATTTTTGCGAAAAACAGCACTGTTTGAAATACGATGATGAGTTTCATGCACCATTCGCTAGCCGCGTGGATTTGGGCAAATTCCGGCGTCATCGTCGCTTCTGCACCGATCTTTTGGGCATTTATGACGTAGTCGGTAAAGTAAAGCACGAAAAGCAGGGCAAGTATGATATTTACGAGCGTCAGCATCAAGGTAGAAAGGCGCAAGCGAAAGGATTGCGATTTGTTGTTGTTGAAATTTATCATCTCAAAAACGAGGCAGATGATCGAGACTGCGATGAGGATACCGCCGTATTTTACGAAGATCTCGCTCATTAGCTTGCCGCTTTGAAAGTGCGATAGCACGCCCTCTCCGATAATCTGCTGCGGGAAAAATACCACGGGTGCGACGAGTGCGCCGAGCGAGAGCTCGATGCCGATAAGGGCTGCGATGATGAAGATATAGATAGAAAAAATTGCGCGCATAGAAATCCTTTTAAATTTTGATAAATTTTAAATCGGACGTGATTATAGCGAAATCTTATAATCGTGCGCTTAAGTGTTTTGCAAGTGGGTTTTTGGACAAATGGGCGCGGTCGGCGGTCGCGATATTACGGCATATCGCGGTATAATGAAATTTTAGTTTGGATGCGGTCGTTTGCAAAATTTATAAAATTTTTACGGAGGCTGGAGATGAAATTTGTGCCAGGCGCGTTAAGCATAAAATTTCATTATAAAATTTTCCAAAATCGTTTTTTAAAATTTCTCTTGCTTATTCAGCCCCCTTTAAGCATCACTCTTGTATAATCACAATTCTGTTTCGCACCGAGCCGAACCTGCTTTCTTAACTCTTAAGTCCTAGTAGTTTTAGCCTTTTAGCGAACGCGTTTTTTAAAATTTTAACTGTTAAAAACAAATATCTTTAAGTCAATCTTTGAAATCTAAACAAGTGATCGATTGAGCCTATGGATTAGATCCATTAAAGGATTTAAGTTCATAAAAACAATGTTACAAACATAATGTTTTTAGATTAAAAACTTCATAATCGTATCTACCTGTATAAGTATAAAGAGTTTAAATCATAGATTAAATTTAAGACGCAGAATAAAACCTGAGCCAAACTCTGGTTTTTGATGCTATTCTTAGAAATTTATGATTTGTGAAAAACTTGTTTTTTGCAAATCTTTGTAGCTTTAGGTGGGTACAGGGAGCGAAAGCTCCCGCTCGCAGTAACGGCTTTGCCGTTGCGAGAAGTATAAATATGGAGAGTTTGATCCTGGCTCAGAGTGAACGCTGGCGGCGTGCCTAATACATGCAAGTCGAACGGAATTTAAGAGAGCTTGCTCTTTTAAATTTAGTGGCGCACGGGTGAGTAATATATAGCTAATCTGCCCCTTGCTGGAGGACAACAGTTAGAAATGACTGCTAATACTCCATACTCCTTTTTACCATAAGATAAATCGGGAAAGAATTTCGGCAAGGGATGAGACTATATCGTATCAGCTAGTCGGTGGGGTAACGGCCTACCGAGGCTATGACGCGTAACTGGTCTGAGAGGATGATCAGTCACATTGGAACTGAGACACGGTCCAAACTCCTACGGGAGGCAGCAGTAGGGAATATTGCGCAATGGGGGAAACCCTGACGCAGCAACGCCGCGTGGAGGATGACACTTTTCGGAGCGTAAACTCCTTTTGTTAGGGAAGAATAATGACGGTACCTAACGAATAAGCACCGGCTAACTCCGTGCCAGCAGCCGCGGTAATACGGAGGGTGCAAGCGTTACTCGGAATCACTGGGCGTAAAGGACGCGTAGGCGGATTATCAAGTCTCTTGTGAAATCTAACGGCTTAACCGTTAAACTGCTTGGGAAACTGATAATCTAGAGTAAGGGAGAGGCAGATGGAATTCTTGGTGTAGGGGTAAAATCCGTAGATATCAAGAAGAATACCTATTGCGAAGGCGATCTGCTGGAACTTAACTGACGCTAATGCGTGAAAGCGTGGGGAGCAAACAGGATTAGATACCCTGGTAGTCCACGCCCTAAACGATGTATACCGGTTGTTGCTGTGCTAGTCACGGCAGTAATCCACCTAACGGATTAAGTATACCGCCTGGGGAGTACGGTCGCAAGATTAAAACTCAAAGGAATAGACGGGGACCCGCACAAGCGGTGGAGCATGTGGTTTAATTCGAAGATACGCGAAGAACCTTACCCGGACTTGATATCTAACAAATCATCCAGAGATGGAAGAGTGTCTGCTTGCAGAAATGTTAAGACAGGTGCTGCACGGCTGTCGTCAGCTCGTGTCGTGAGATGTTGGGTTAAGTCCCGCAACGAGCGCAACCCACGTCATTAGTTGCTAACGGTTCGGCCGAGCACTCTAATGAGACTGCCTTCGTAAGGAGGAGGAAGGTGTGGACGACGTCAAGTCATCATGGCCCTTATGTCCGGGGCGACACACGTGCTACAATGGCATATACAATAAGACGCAATATCGTAAGATGGAGCAAATCTAAAAAATATGTCCCAGTTCGGATTGGAGTCTGCAACTCGACTCCATGAAGCCGGAATCGCTAGTAATCGTAGATCAGCCATGCTACGGTGAATACGTTCCCGGGTCTTGTACTCACCGCCCGTCACACCATGGGAGTTGATTTCACTCGAAGCGGGAATGCGAAATTCGCTACCCTCCACAGTGGAATCAGCGACTGGGGTGAAGTCGTAACAAGGTAACCGTAGGAGAACCTGCGGTTGGATCACCTCCTTTCTAGAGTACAAATAGATATCCTCTCACAAGGTATCTATCATAAAGTCTTAGCGCTAGCTTATGCTTAGCTCTAAGCATGCTCAATCGAGCTTGTTTAGGTTTGAGAGATTGACGGACAAGATTAAAATTTTAGTCTTGTATTTTATAGGCTATTTTCCTTAATATATTGAAGTAAGAATTAATTGCTTAATACAATTTATTTTATATTTTTAAAATAGATTTGTTTAGATTTTTTTCTTAGACGAGGAAGTTTTAAGAAAATCAAGCAGCGTATTAGATATACGCGACGCCGATTTTTGTAAAACTAACGAAGTATAAGGAAAAAGATAAATGAAGATGGGGAATTAGCTCAGCTGGGAGAGCGCCTGCTTTGCACGCAGGAGGTCAGCGGTTCGATCCCGCTATTCTCCACCATAAGATATTTGCGCCATATTTAATTCGACGTTAGATCTAAATAGAGAATTTTAACTCGGTTTTATCCAAACAGATTTGGTTTGTTAAATTTAACAAATTTGATCAAGCCGCCATAACTTAAAATTTTCTATTTAGGTTTAGCCTAAACGTTCTTTAAAGTACCATTGTTAAAGTCACAATCAAGTTTTAATAAAACAATTTTACAGGACTTGTTAAAGCTTTGATTATTCGAAGTGATGCCAAGCCTTTAGCTTTTTATGTTATCCAAAGCTAAAAGCTAAGATCAATACACGCTTATAGAGCTTAACTTACTTTATGAGTTTGATCTCTTTCCGTCTTAATTCGAGTTAATCAAATACTATAGAATAAATTTAACGCTTCGGCTTTAAAGATAGGGCATATTTAAAAGCTCTTATCCGTAAACTAAATGCCTAGTTAGATCGGTTTTATCTTTAGCAAGGAAGTAATGCGAATTAGAATATATAAATAAAAATAGTCTAAGTATTTTTTACGAATCTAATCCTAAATGATTTCTTTTATAGAAATTTTACGGCAACGCCGAAAGCGTTGCTGTGCTTTAGGTGGGTCGAGGGAGCGAAGCTCCCCGTCGCAAAGAGCGGCTTTGCCGGTCTGCGAAGTAAAAAATATATAAAAGGTAAGCTACTAAGAGCGAACGGTGGATGCCTTGGCTAGTAGAGGCGATGAAAGACGTGCCAGACTGCGATAAGTCTCGGGGAGCCGTCAAGGGGCTTTGATCCGGGAATTTCTGAATGGGGCAACCCAATACATAGCGATATGTGTTACCATTAATGGAGCCAACGCGGGGAACTGAAACATCTAAGTACCCGCAGGAAGAGAAATCAATAGAGATTACGCTAGTAGCGGCGAGCGAACGCGTAAGAGGGCAAACCACTAGTTTACTAGTGGGGTTGTAGGACCGCAACATAGACTAGGATCTGATAATAGAACAATCTGGAAAGGTTGGGCATAGAGGGTGATACTCCCGTATATGAAATCACATCCTTACTTAGCGGTATCCTGAGTAGGACGGGACACGTGAAATCCTGTCTGAAGCCGGGTCGACCACGATCCAACCCTAAATACTACTACTAGACCGATAGCGTACAAGTACCGTGAGGGAAAGGTGAAAAGAACGGCGGTGAGCCGAGTGAAATAGAACCTGAAACCGTTTGCTTACAATCATTCAGAGCACTATGTGGGTCTGTTTGAATATTAAAGACGGCTTGTCTTTTGGCGATAAATTAATGAGTTCGATTTTTTCTCAATCGATAGGCTAAAAGCCTTATCTCAATCGAAAAAATCTTCACAACATTAATTTCTCATCCAAAATACCGCGCCTTTGGGCGGGTATATCTTGTTTTTATAAATTCTATGCGGATGAAATTTTAAAAGTAAAGAGAGATAGAACTTTTAAAATCAAAATTTCAAACCGTAGATTAAATTTAAATAGATCAAATTTAAAATTTAAATCAAACAAGATAAGGCGATCCAAGATTAGTATTGAAACAGATCCACAGTGTGATGGACTGCCTTTTGCATAATGAGCCTGCGAGTTGTGGTGTCTGGCGAGGTTAAGGAAACCCGGAGCCGTAGCGAAAGCGAGTCTTAATAGGGCGATTAGTCAGATGCTGCAGACCCGAAACGATGTGATCTATCCATGAGCAGGTTGAAGCCGGTGTAAGAGCCGGTGGAGGACCCAACCGACGGCCGTTGAAAAGGCTCCGGATGACTTGTGGATAGGGGTGAAAGGCCAATCAAACATCGTGATAGCTGGTTCTCTCCGAAATATATTGAGGTATAGCGTCGTGTAGTAGTTATAAGGGGTAGAGCACTGAATGGGCTAGGGCATACACCAATGTACCAAACCCTATCAAACTCCGAATACTTATAGCGTAACCACGGCAGTCAGGCGGCGAGTGATAAAATCCGTCGTCAAGAGGGAAACAACCCGGACTAACAGCTAAGGTCCCCAAATCTCATTTAAGTGGAAAACGATGTGAAGTTACTGAAACAACCAGGAGGTTGGCTTAGAAGCAGCCATCCTTTAAAGATAGCGTAATAGCTCACTGGTCTAGTGATTTTGCGCGGAAAATATAACGGGGCTAAAATGAGTACCGAAGCTTTAGACTTGCACTTAATCATTTATACTAGCTCGTCTTTTGGCGATAAATTAATGAGTTCGATTTTTTCTCAATCGATAGGCTAAAAGCCTTATCTCAATCGAAAAAATCTTCACAACATTAATTTCTCGTCCAAAATACTTCGCTTTCTATATTCAAATTTTAAAGATTTCGAACTTTGTTGATTTTAAAATTTCTTAGAATTTTAAAATCCCAATTTTGATATTTAAAATTGAACAACCAAGAGGCGAAGAAAGATAAGCACAACTTTAAGACATCGGATAAATTCTTAAATATCTTAAGTTTTAAATTTGAACAAAGCCGCAAGAAAAGTATAAATCATTAAGTGCAAGTGGTAGGAGAGCGTTCCAATCAGCGTCGAAGCCGTACCGGTAAGGAGCGGTGGAGCGGTTGGAAGTGAGCATGCAGGCATGAGTAGCGATAAAATACGTGAGAATCGTATTCGCCGTAAACCCAAGGTTTCCTACGCGATGCTCGTCATCGTAGGGTTAGTCGGGTCCTAAGCAAAGTCCGAAAGGGGTATGCGATGGAAAATCGGTTAATATTCCGATACCGATATCAGTGTGCGACGGAAGGACGCTTAAAGTTAGTGGAGCTAGCGGATGGAAGTGCTAGTCTAAGGAAGTAGGTTGAGTTATAGGCAAATCCGTAACTCTTTATCCGAGATCTGAAAGGCTTCTGACGCTCTTCGGAGTAGATGAAGAATCCATGATACTATCGAGCCGAGAAAAGTTTCTAAGTTTAGCTGATATCGCCCGTACCGTAAACCGACACAGGTGGGTGGGATGAGTATTCTAAGGCGCGTGGAAGAACTCTCTTTAAGGAACTCTGCAAAATAGCACCGTATCTTCGGTATAAGGTGTGCCTAGCTTCGTTAAGAATTTACTTCGTAAGCGAAGAAGGTTACAACAAAGAGTCCCTCCCGACTGTTTACCATAAACACAGCACTCTGCTAACTCGTAAGAGGATGTATAGGGTGTGACGCCTGCCCGGTGCTCGAAGGTTAATTGATGATGTTAGCTTACGCAAAGCATCTGATCGAAGCCCGAGTAAACGGCGGCCGTAACTATAACGGTCCTAAGGTAGCGAAATTCCTTGTCGGTTAAATACCGACCTGCATGAATGGCGTAACGAGATGGGAGCTGTCTCAAAGAGGGATCCAGTGAAATTGTAGTGGAGGTGAAAATTCCTCCTACCCGCGGCAAGACGGAAAGACCCCGTGGACCTTTACTATAGCTTGACACTGCTACTTGGATAAAGATGCGCAGGATAGGTGGGAGGCTTTGAGTCGTAGATCTCGGTTTACGATGAGCCATTGTTGAGATACCACTCTTCTTTATTCGGGTAGCTAACTAGCCTAAGTTATCCTTAGGTAGGACAATGTCTGGTGGGTAGTTTGACTGGGGCGGTCGCCTCCCAAAATGTAACGGAGGCTTACAAAGGTTGGCTCAAAGCGGTTGGAAATCGCTTGCAGAGTATAAAGGCAAAAGCCAGCTTAACTGCGAGACATACACGTCGAGCAGAGACGAAAGTCGGTCTTAGTGATCCGGTGGTTCTGTGTGGAAGGGCCATCGCTCAAAGGATAAAAGGTACCCCGGGGATAACAGGCTGATCTCCCCCAAGAGCTCACATCGACGGGGAGGTTTGGCACCTCGATGTCGGCTCATCGCATCCTGGGGCTGGAGCAGGTCCCAAGGGTATGGCTGTTCGCCATTTAAAGCGGTACGCGAGCTGGGTTCAGAACGTCGTGAGACAGTTCGGTCCCTATCTGCCGTGGGCGTAAGAAGATTGAGGAGAGTTGACCCTAGTACGAGAGGACCGGGTTGAACCGACCACTGGTGTACCGGTTGTTCTGCCAAGAGCACCGCCGGGTAGCTAAGTCGGGATGCGATAAGAGCTGAAAGCATCTAAGCTCGAAGCCGACTCCAAGATGAATCTTCTTTTAAGAGCTCTAGTAGACTACTAGTTTGATAGGCCGGATGTGTAATGGATGAAAGTCCTTTAGCTGACCGGTACTAATAGCTCGTTTGCTTATCTTTTAAGCATTACTTCCTTGTTAAGGATAAAATTGATTCCTAATTTTTCACTATGCTTCGTTAAACTTCGCTGCAGACTTCGGTCACATACCATACGTATGCTCCCTCGTCTTTGCTCGTTTGCCTCGCCTAGCAAAAAATTAGTTCTCAATTCGAAATAGTAAATTTTTACTATGCCTTATCAACCTTTGTTTTTATAAAACAAGATCTGACTTTAACGATGAACGCAGTGTTAAATAAGAGATTATAAAAGATATCCGTAATCTACGATTAATCCAAGTTAGATTACGAAGTATTTTTGATATGAGGCGAACAGGCAGGAGCGAGTAAGGCTCGTATACAACAGGGCTAAAGCTCGTAACGTATTCGCAAGATATTTACTATCAAACAATAAGACAATCCCTTATTTAACACTGCCTGTGGCTATACAGACGAGGAAACGCCTTGCTCCATCTCGAACCAAGAAGCTAAGCTCGTCCTGGCTGATGATACTATCCGTTACTCGGACGGGGAAAGTAGGTCGCTGCAGGCTTTGTTAAAATTCCATAACTTTCCATACAATTTTCAATTTAAATTCTATTCCGGCATCTTTAGTTTATCGCTTCTTTTAGCCAATAAATATTGCTTGATAAATTTAAAATTCTATAATATCTTTAGGATTTTAGAACCTTCTGTAAATACAAATTTTAAATCTAGCCCTCCATCAATACAAAATCTCAAAACTCTGCATTAAATTTGACTTATATTGAGTGAAAAATGATACGGATTGAAATTTTTCTATAATACTTGCTTGTTCGTATCGTTTTTTAATACTATCTGTTGCGTTTGCTTTTTAACTTCTATGGTGCGATCTTTATTCTAACCTCTCTTAGCCTCATTTATGATTTATACGTTCGTTCGTTTTTAATACATTGCTGCACTTTTATATCTAAATTATGAAGCCGCCGGCACTTATAAAGCTTTGTGTATGATTTAAACTAGATGCCAAATAAAGCTTTGGCAAGCATTGTTAATTAATATAATGAAACGTCCCATAAGCAGATAAAACCCTATTAAAAATCAAGCCCGTAAAAAGCATGCCACACAAAAGAAGCTTATGAATGCGGCTAAATTTTATGAAGATTGTTCGTCTAGCTTTGCACGTAAAGCATTCGTGCCTCTCATAACACCAGCATCCCTTCGCCGTATGCGTCTAACATCGCTCGTAAAGCCTCCGTGTGCGGTAAGGTAGGACTAAATTTCATAAATACCGCCGCTTAGCTTTTTACATGATTTAAATCCAAATCTCGTTTCAATGTTTGCAGTATAAATTTAATATATCTAGCTTTATCCAAGCTATAAAAAGCATGCTTCAAACCGATAGAGTCGTATAAATTTAATATATCTAGCTTTATCCGTTAGCGGTGGAGCGACTGCCAAAAAGCAACCCAGTATTAAATTTAATCTATCTAGCTTTATCGCCTATCCGCTTTTTAAGATCAAGCTAAAATTTAACGTATTTATTTAATAAAACGATCGGAGCAGATAAAATTTCAATATATCTCTTAAATTTTATCTCCCTTTAAGCCCGCTACAAATATAATCCTTACCGTATTGCAAGATAGCGTAATAGCTATATGGGCGGTATATCCATTCTAAAGCATAGACATGGGATAGGTATGTAAAAGCTCTCAATGCTAATAGAGACGTTTTATTTGGCAATACAAATATCTCAATCTTAAAGGACTTTTAATGAAAAACCTATTTAAATCCGCATTATTTCTATCGCTTCCTGCATTTATGCTAGCAGCCGTAAATTTAAACACCGCAAGCAAAGAGGAGCTTATGGCGCTTCCCGGTATCGGAGAGGCAAAAGCTCAGGCTATTATAGATTACCGCAAGGATAATAAATTTAAAGATATCGAGGATATCAAAAACATTAAAGGCATAGGCGATAAGAGATTTGAGCTTATTAAAGATGATCTTGCCGTAAGCGGCACTACTGATATAAGTGATCTAAAATCCGTAAAGCAAAAAGCAAGTAAAAAAGCTAAAGATACCGCCAAATCTGCTAAAGCTAAAGCAAATACCAAATCGGAAAAGATGCAAGAGAAAATGGATGATAGCATGGATAAAGCTATGAATGAGGATGGTAAAGTAAAAAACTCTACGGCTAAGTTGAAAGACGAAGCTAAAGAAGAGGGATCGTCTAAGGCTTCTGGTAGGAAGGTCAAAAAATCTAAGAAAGAACAATAAGAAAGAATATATAAAATAAAGGGAGGAGCGTAAATCGAGCTTCTCCCTTTGTTTATGAAATTTAATAAACTTTTTATAGTTGTATTCTTTTCTAATCATTTCTATTGCAAATTTTATAAACTTTATAGCCCCTTCTCTCTTATATAAATTCTATAAATTCCGTGTGCTTTGAAATTTTAACTTTTGTACTTTTTTCGGCTTTGATTTTGTTTTATTTTGTGTTTGATTTATTAGGTTTTAATTATAGGGTCTTTATAACAAGTCCTGCCATATCAACAAAAAGAAAGCAAAAGGAGAGGTTAAAAGATATAATCGATTAAGTGGTGGTTAGGGGCGACTTGACGATGTCATTAATAGGCCCAATAATACGTTGTTTCGACGATAAAAACGGCAAAAATATTTTTCAAATATTTTTTGGACGATTAAGTTTTTAAGCTTCAAAAATGCGATAATGAAAAGTTTACTTTTCAATATTAAACGCGAGTAAGTGCCCTAAAATAGGACTTTACATTTTAGAAATTTTCAGTTTTTAAGGTTCGCTAGCTTAAACGGCTAGATTTCTCTTAAGAATTGAAAAATTTTACGGCTTTTTTAGCTCGAAACTTAATTAAGGTTTCTTCGTGAAACTAGAGCCGTTTTTAATCGTTTCACTCTTGCCACTCATTCGCGCCGTAAATACCTAAGACATAAATCGTCTCGCTCTCTATTAGATACGGGATAACGTAGCCTTTTAAAATTAAATCCCTAGCGTTGTCTTTCTTAACCTTTTGGCTAAGCCTATGCGCTAAGGGCATATTTTTTAAATCTAGGCACTTTCGAAAAACCTCATCGACGAAACTATCCGCTCTGTTTGGGCTGTCTTTAGCGATGAAGTCTTTTATCGCGTCAAGCTCATCAAAAAAGCGACTATGAAATTTTACGCGCATATTTGCCCGCTTTTATCCGCTCTATCGTATCGCGTGCAGTCGCTTCGTCTATTAGCCCTTTGCCTTTTAGGGCTTCGTCCGCGCGAGCGTTTAACTCTTTAACATATTCGTCCGTTAGTTCGGTCGTAAGCGTCTCAAAGCTTGCATTCGCGCTGCTAGCTAAAATCTTGCCTATGGCGACGAGCTGGCGCATTATGGTCTCGTCCGTTCGTATGGTTAGGGTCTGCATTTCTTAGCCTTTGTTTTAAAATCCACCCTTATTTTAACTTCTTACTGCTTAGGGTTTGATAAGCCCGTTCGTTTTTTCGTTCGCCTCGGCTAGCGAAATTGTGCCTAAAAGCGAAATTTTAAGCGTCGTCACTCCCTGCCTGCGTTCGTTTTTTGTCATAACTTCGATTAAATACACTGTAAGCTTCCGCGTTAGCGAAATCGTCGCGGTCGAATATCGGGCTTTTGTCTTTAAATTTTATCAGTAGGTTTAAATAAGCTTTTTGCGGGTTGTCCTTTGCTTCTTGCAAGGCTTTTAAATATTCCTCTTTGTAGCGTCCGAATGTGAAATCCTTGTAGATTACTTTGGCGTCTAAATTTAGCGCGTATGCTACGGCGTGAGCCATTAGACGCAAATCGTCGTTAAAAAATATCGATAGCTCGTAAAATAGGTCAATATCGTAAGTTTTCAAATATCATCACGCCTTATTACGATTTGGGTTATGGCACTCGTCGAGCCTTGCTCTTGTAGCTCGTAGTTTTTGCCGAGCATCGTTTCTTTATTGCGCGCGGTTATCCTGCTATGAAGTTCGATATCGCTTAGGTCGCTCGCTTCATTTAGTAGCCTATTGGCCATTATTTGATTTTTAATCGCCGTCTGTTTAAAAAAGGTTATCGCCCTCGCGTTGTCGCTTACTGCTTGCGTTACGGCTTCGCGCTCGTATTCGTTTAAATCCGATAGTTCCGTTAGATACTCCGTGCCTTTGGCTATCGTGCTTTTTAAATTTTTGGTTATGCCTTTGGTGATTTTATTGACCGCGCCCGCGCTTAGGTTAAAAAGCTTTTGTAGCTCTCTTTGGGTTGTACCCGCCTTATGTTTTGCTAAGATACGCGCTCTAATTTCGGGTGATATTTTCATTTGCTCGCCTTTAACTCTTTTATGGCTTGATTAACCGCCTCGCGCTCGTATCTTACCGCGCGCCCTATCTTGATAAAGGGCAAAACGATATTAAAGCGCCCTTTGTATTTGTCGCTTCTCATTTTAGAAAGCGTGCTTCTGGATAAATTTAATATTTCGCCTACCTGCTTTGGCGTTAATAGCTCCATTGTTTGCCTTTTTTGACGTTTTGAAGTATTTTAACGCGTTTTTAAATATTGCTTGGTTTCGTGTAAAAAGGGCGGTTAAGCCCTCTCACGCGCCCTTTAGCGGAGTGTGCCATTTGTAGCTACCTCTCGGCTCTGCTTCGTCTTGTAACGCGCCCGCTTGCTCGTAAAGATAGCTTATGCGCTCCTCTAGCTTTTCGCATTCGCTCGCGTAGTAGTTGAATATGCGGTAAGCTTGTAAGCCTACTTCAAATGTTGCTTGCGCTTCGTCCATATCCTGCGCTCGCTTAGCTATCTCGGTTTTAAATTTAGCCCTTTGCTTATCGTCTGCGGCTCGCTCTAGCTCGCGCTTATGCAGGCTAGTCCATAGCCTAAAGGCGAAATCTTTTAGCTGTTCGTAGCTGGGCGCGTCTGCGCCCTTAGCTAAATACTTCAAAGCGATGTTAAAGTCTCTTTTATTCATTGCTCGCCCTTTCGCTTAGTTTGTTTTTAAGTGCGTCGCGCTCCTGCTGCACTTCGTAAAGCTCGTCGCAGGTTTCGCACCATTTTAGATGTAGTTCGTTGTAGAGCTTGCTTAATTTCTTGTTTCTATCCTCTAGGATTATCTTATCGGCTAGCAGGGTCTGAATTTTAATCCTATCCTCGCCCAATATTCTTAAAAAATATTCGTGAGCCTCCTTTAGCTCGGCGTTTTGCTCCTCGGCTTCGGCGGTGCGTCTATGCAATACGCCGTTACCTTTTAATACTCTTTTGTTCTCGTTTTGTATGTGATTACGCTGGTAAAATAGCGAATAACCCACATCATAAAGCACCTGTTCGCTTACCTCATCGCTGCCTGCCGTTTGTTTAAGTAGCTCGTGAAAGCTCTTAATTATGGGTCTGTCCGTTCCGGTTAAAATCATCTTAAGCTCCTTGCTGATTTGTGCTTTGCTTTATCGCTCGGTAAAGCGCCTCCTGCTCTAGCGCGCCGCTTTCGTAGATGTGAGCTATGCGCTCAATCCTTGCTAGGCTTTGTGCGGCTTCGTCCGCTTTCGCCTCTAGGGCGTCATAAGCGTTAGATAGCTCCGTAAGCTTAGCGAATAGGTCATAAGCGCAGTCTTGCGTGCTCTCGTATGTGGCTAGGAATTGTGAAAATCCTTGCCTTACTGAATGGTTGTGTTGCATTTTGGCTCCTTATGGTAAAACTACTTATTTAAGTATTAATAAGCTAAATTATACACTTAAATAGACATATTGTCAAGCTTTTAACTACTTGTTTAAATAGTTTCTGATATAATTGCATAATTAAGCAAGTATGAAAGGCTATTAAATGGATAAAAAAGCTTTTAATGAGTTACTTAAACGTGCCAATCTATCTAAAAAAGAGTTTGCCGAATTGGTTGGCGTTTTACCGAGTTCTGTTAATAATTGGGGTGGTTCTCAAAATGTGCCGTATTGGGTTGAAAGCTGGCTTATTAACTACATCAAAGCAGGCAATTTTGAAAAAATCAAAGAGCTAACTAAAGACATCTAACCTCATCCCCTCCTTTATCTGTTACATATCCGTTACATAGTATTACGCCGCCTAAAGCTTTTACGTAAATGACAATTTGGTAGTTACGTAAATCTCGTTTAGCTCTATGAATAAAACTCACCTAGCTTTAACGGGCGCAAAATTGCGTTCGTTGAGAAATCTAAATTGCCTTGACATTTACGTAAATCGCGCTTAGCTCCCTACGTTAAATGTAGGTAGCTTTAACAAGGAATGCAGAGTTTAAAAAGGTGGGGGTATTTGATACCTACACCTTTAACGACCTAAATTTTAAGGTCGTTAGTTTTCCCATTTTTAGCGATAACCTTTTTTGCTATTGCATTATTCGTTTTTAGCGAATGGCGATATTTAGGGCATTGCTGCGTCAGCGCAAAATTGCGCCGTCGGACGGATAGGCTATTTTAGGGGATTTCTACGACTCCTTACTTTTAAGGCGTCGGATAAAGCTCGCATTTTGGGGCGTTGCTACGTAAGCCGAAAATTAAGCGCACGGGCTGAGCTGAGTTAAAATGCGTTTGAGTGGTTTGATATTCTAAGGGCGGGCATTGAGCTTAAATCTCGCCATTATCTATGGCTTTTCTAAATGCCTTAACGCTATCAAAGGTCTTTGGCTCTATCTCGTCAAGGTCTTTTAAAACCTCAGCTTCATATTTAGGCGAATAGCCGTTAATCGTCTTTTCGGTAAGCTCGTAATCTAGGTTCGGTTGAGTTTTTAAAAACGCTGATAGCGCTTTAAATAGCGCAGGGTTTGCGTTTTTGATGTTTAGCGCGATTTGCATTTTAATCCTTTCGAGTTAGATTTTAATCGTATTTTGTTTAAATCTCGCTTTATTTTATGCTTTCTTGTGATGTTTCTTAATATCCTTTAGCTTCTCTTAGCGTCTATCGTAAATAAAGCCCTCTGATTGATTTTAACCCGTTTGGGTATGTTTGGTATGAGGCGCGCCCTCTTTTTGTCTTGTAGCCCCTTTATTTTAATCCTATGCACCTATTATTTTTTCAGGCGCGCCACCTTTTTTTTGAAAAAATGCGCGAGAGTGTTTAAGGTTGAGAGCTCTATTTTATCATAAAAGGGGTGGAAGTGAGAAAGGGAAAGTAAACGAAAGGGGGTATACTAAGGGGTCTGAAACTTAAATCGCATTTTTGGGTTTTGATTTTGAGGCGGAGCAAAGCACCAAAACATAGGAGTGGGCGGGCATTTTTTTAAAAAAGTGAAATGGGCGTTTGTGTTTTCGTTTACTATGTGCTTTAGTTTTGCTTCCTATACCGATTTTATGAAACCTTAAAGTAAACAAGAAAAGTAAAAATTGGCTTAAGGTTTGGGGTAAATTTTAGGCGTTTTTGTCGTTAAGGGGCAGGATTAAATCCGCTCCCTTTTTTATGGAGGCGGGCGTTACCATAGCGTTACGGATAGAATAGGGCGGTTGTAGTTTATCGATTGTTCGGCGATGAAGTCGCTAGCTTTAAAATGTCTTTGAAATCACTTACGGCTTGGTGTAGTTGAAGTTCTAGGCGTTCGGTCTTGGGTAGTAGGGCGGGCTTGTTTAAATCGATTATCGGCGCGGTCGCTTCGGCTCGATACAAAGAAAAGCTCAAATCATTCTTTAACGCCTTATCGTAAAAATAAATCCTTTGTAGCGTGCCAAACTCTGCTTTTACGTAGGCGGTGCTTCCGTATTTTATTATCTTAAATGCGTCCAGGTTAAAAGGCGTGTGGCTATCATAACAAAGGTCAATACTTGAAACGTTATTTATGGCGTCTAGCAACTCCGCTATTAAATCGAGGGGCGGGGCGGGCTTATGATATTGCCTTAGCCCGTAAAACTCAATAATGGCTTTTTTATCGCAGCTATTCAGGCTTTTTGTCGTGGCGTAGAATATGCTTAAATCCTCAAGTTCGTAGATATTTATTATTTTCAGTCCGCGAAACTCATAACGCCCCGCGATTTTAATCTCTTTGGTATCTTGCATTTTTCGCCACTTCAGCCCGTGATTTTTGGCTATGCTTTTAAGCAGCCCGATTTTAGTGTGATGTTTTTTCGTAACCCTATTTTTAAAAAAGCTCGCGCGGATTGTGTCGATATGAATATTCGGCGTTTCAGCCAAAATTTGGTTAATGTAAGGTAATATTTCCACGTTTTAATTTCCAAAGGGCGGTTTCGCTTGATACTAGCCGCCCTTAAATATTTTGATTACGTCTCACGGGGCGTATTATTAGCTTTTGCCTCTTTGTCACCCCAATTCCCTATTTTCTTTTTGGCTTTATCGAAATCCACGATATACCACCATTTAAACCTGCGCCCGTCTTCCTGCGTCCACCGGTCTTTAATCGCGCCCTCGCGCTTAAGCTCGCCCAAATACTGATTGGCGTTGCTTATGCCGAATACTCGCCCCGCCGTCACGCGCCCTTGTTCGAGCATTATTTTTAAAAGCGTTCTTTTATGATTGATAGATTTCATCTTTCCCGCTCCTTTCTTATGCCCGCTTTGACCTCTAGGGCTTTAATACTCTCCTCTTGCGTCCGCGTGATGTGGAATAGGTCATAAGCGCAGTCTAACAGCTCCTGCGACGCTCCGTCCAGGCTCTGCACCTTGTAGATATGTAGCTGCCTTTTAAATGCCTTTAGCATATCCTTATCGCCCGCGCTGAAACAAAACGCGCTAGGGGTAAAATTTAGCTTACTTCGCCCCATTGCTCGCCCCCTCTGTAGTTAAAAAGGTTAGGGCTAGCCTTTCGTTCTCGCTTTGTAGCTCCTGCATTTGCTCGCGTTGAGCCGATAGCGCTAGGAATAAGTCAAAGGCTACGTCCTTAAAATCCGCCGTTTTGCTTCCGTCTCGCTCGTCCTGTAAGTATTTGAGATAAATATCGGGGTAGCACGCTTTTAGCATTTTTTCGTAAAGCTCGGGCGCGTCTTTTAAATCTTTGCACTCACTCGCAAAGTCCGCGATAGCCTTTCGATTTATCTCGTTCTCGCGTTCCTCGAATAGGTCAAACGCTACGCCTAGGGCTTTAATAACGCCTTCTTTTAGCTGGCTATCTTGTTTTTGCGCGTATATCGCCTTAATATCGGGATAAGCCGATAAGTGGGCGTAAAAACGTAAATATCGCCTTTTCTCGGCTTCGTTTTTAAACAGCGGCTTCATCTTGTGCCGCCTTTCTCATAAAAAACGCCTCCACCTCAGCGGGGTTGAAAAAAGTGATATTTTTGCTAAATTTTATCGGTCTTAGAAAGCCTTGTTTAGCAAAATACCACACCGTGCTTAAGCCTATGCCGTAGATACTAGCAATCTGCGCCGCTCTTAGATACTTAGGTTTAACTTCGCTTTTTTTCATTGCTTAGCCTTTATTGTTTAGATTATCTTTGCAAAGATTGTGCGAATTATGGCGAGAGTTAAAAAGTTAATCAACGAAAAATATTTTTAGCCAGGTAGGTAAAAGTGGTTGTTTTGAATTAAATTTACGGACATTTGATGAGGTTTGAAAAACCTAAAAGCCCTAAAAATAGGACTTTTATAGTGGCTAAAAATATTTTTAGGCGGATTATGCGTCTTTATCGTTGGGGTAAAAATATTTGTAAATTTTATTTGCTAGCGTAGCTTTTTTGTTTTTATCCACGCCGACAATCTGATACATTCTCGCTTTTAAAATCAAGGTATCTGAAAATTTATCTCTTATCTTTTGAGTGTTGTTTAAAAGATCGTATCTTTCTTTTTGCTCTTTAAACGGCGCAAAATATTCGGTTGCTGCTCTCATAAATCTTTCGTATTCTGGATAAGGGTCACAATCGCAATTGCGACCAAAAGGGTCACGGATATACGGCTCGCCAGTTGAATACTCGCTAAAATAAAAAGCGTGATTTAAAAGCTCAATAGCTTCTAGGTAGTTTTCATATCTTATGATGATATCATTTTTCTTGGCTTTTGCCTCCATAATATTTTTAAAAAAATCTACGAAAGCGGTTAAAATTTCGTCTTTTGCCTCCTCTGATTGATAAAAGTGAGTTAAAATTTTAAACTCGGGGAATAAATTGGGGTCGTGTGTAATGCAAAAAGACTCATCAATGGTTTCGTTCATCATCCCATTAAAGGCTATTAACAAATCAAAATTACGATTTGCTTTATCAGCAATTCTTAATCTTTTTCTGATATCAATTAGAACTTGTTCTATCGCCTCTGTCTCTCGTTTTTCTCTCTCGTCTTTTGCACTTTGCGTATCTCTTGGCTCTGATAGCTTCGCCATATTGCCTCCTAGTTGTCTTTTATTTCGAGAATGTAACTGCTCCACCAATCAAGCAAAATTTTAAGCTCGTCCAAAAAATCGGCTTTTTCGGAATAGCTTAAATCTACTTTGTCGCCGTGTAGGTGGTCTAGTGCCTTTTTGATAGCCTCTTTGCTTACTCCGTGCTTTTGCATATTGTTAAATGCTTGCGTCATAAATATGCCCCGCAGGCTATGCAGGGTTACGACGCGCCCCGTCTGCCTATCTCTAAAGTCAAAGCCCTTAATCGCGTTCGTGGCGGTGTCTTTGTGGATATGGTCGGTAAAGTGAGAATTAATAAAGACGTATTCGTATGCTCTGCTCAATTTCGCCTGATCTTGCAATATGCGCATAACCTCATCGCTAAGCGGCAATTTGAAATCGCCTATCTCGCTGCGCTTGATTTTCTGTTCGGCGCGCGGAATGGTTAAAAGCCTCCTATCGAAATCTACGTAATCCCATTTTAGGCGCGACAGCGGCGCGGCTCTTAGCGGCAGGTGTAGGCATAGCTTCATCGCGTTTTTTATCGTCTCAAAATGAGGATAATCATAAATGGCGTTAAAAAATGCCTTTAAGTCCTGGCGCTCGGTTAGCTTAGCGTAATGCTCGACTTTGGTTTTGGGGATTAGGCTTTTGGCGTCGATATTCGCCATAATATTAACCTCTGCGTATCCGCTCGATACGGCGAATAAAAATACGCGGTTTAAAATTTGGTTGATTATCTCGGCGGTTTGCGGCGTGGTCTTTACGTTTCTTTAAGGATGTCCGCTATCTCGCCGTGAGTAATGCTCTTTATACCTCTATCTTTTAGTATCGGCATTACGTGATTTTCAATACGCCCGCGTTTGGTCTTTAGCGTTTGGGGCAGTATGCTTTTAGCCTCAAACTCTAGCCACTCGTTAAAGACCTTTTCAAAACTGCGGTTATGCTCGCTTATCCTTTGAGCTCTAGCGCGCTTCTTTTCTGTGATAGGGTCGATACCTCTCATCACTAGCTTTTTAAGCTCGGTTCGCTTCTCTCGCGCTTCGGCTAGCGATAAAACGGGGTAGTTGCCTAGCCCCGTGTTATTCAGCTTGCCAGTATCGGGGCTAATAAAAGCAAATACCCAGCGCTTGCGCCCGGTCTTGCTTACTATCAGCCCTAAGCCGTCGCCGTCCGTGAGCTTGTAGTCTTTGGCTTTCGGCTTTGCCTCTTTGATTTGCTTATCGCTAAGCGGTTTTACTATCCTAGCCATTGCGCTTTAACTCCCTTAAATGCGTTATTTGAGACGATTTAAAAATATTTTTTCGGTTTTTGGCTCAAAATCTCGCGCAAAAATATTTTTAAAATCGCCGCCTTTTTGCTCCGTGTGTGCCTAAAATTGGGGATTTGATGAGGTTTAAAATATTTTTTGCTTTTGCAGCGTTTTTTTAAGCTTCACAAAACCCTATTTTAGGCGTTTCAAGCGTTTTAAAACATTTTTTGAAGTGCTTTGCAAGCCCGTTAAATAGGGCATTTGGTAAGTTTTAAAAATATTTTTTCGCTTGACTTTTGGAATTTTGCCAAAAATATTTTTAAAATGTTTTTAAATTGCTAGCTTTGCCTGATTATTTTAGACTGCTTTAGAGGGCTAGAATCTCTTAAAGTCCGTATTTAGGGGTTTCATTGGATTGCGTTAGATTGTAAAAAATAGGCAATGGTGGTTAGAGGCAGAATCGAACTGCCGACACGCAGATTTTCAGTCTGCTGCTCTACCGACTGAGCTATCCAACCACCTAAAAAAGAAAAGTAATTTTATCCATGCAATACTTAAATCTCGGTTAAAAACCGCTTTTTTTCTATTTTTTCTTGCTCAAAATTTAAGATCAATATGAATTTGACTTGGCAAAAAAAAACGATATTATTTTCATATATTTTCAAAGATTTTACAAGGGATTACAATGGAGCAAAATAATAGCAAGGCAGCTCAAGAAGGCACTGCTATAAATTTAGATATACAAGAGTTGGCAAGTAAAGGCAAGGAGATCGCAGGAGAGATTTCACGCGATATAAATCAAAGACTTAACGTGCTAATAGTCGGTAAGACGGGTGTCGGCAAGAGCACGCTTATAAATGCAATTTTCGGCGCTAACGTCGTAAAAACGGGCTCGGGCGAACCCGTAAGCAAAGAGATAAACGAAATAAAGATAAGCGATAAATTTTACATCTATGACTCAAAAGGCTTGGAGATGAAGGATTTTGAGCAGACTTATGCCGATATTGAGAATTTTTTAAAGGAAAATGAGCAAAAAAGCGCGCAAGAGCAGATAAATTTCGTATGGTATTGCATTTGCGAATCCGGTAGAAGAGTGGAAGAGGGCGATATTAAACTTTTTGAGCTTATTAAATCTTCTGGTTATCCCATTGCAGCAGTGATTACTAAGGCCCAACAGGACAAAGACGAAAACGGCGAAAAATTTTCCGACATCGTAAAAGAGCGCCTAGGAGCGGATACCGTTTTTCGCGTGAGGGCTTTGGCGATACGGGATGACGAGGGCTACGTAAAAAAGATTATGGGGCTGGAAGAGCTCGTAGAGGCTACTTATGCGGGGCTGCCCGAAGGGATACGAAGGGCGTTTGCGAGAGAGCAAAGGGTAAGCAAAAAGATAAAATTTGAAGCGGCATCGGGCATCGTGACTAAATATTCGGCTATGGCCGCTGCGATAGCCGTCACTCCGATTCCGTTTTCAGATATTGCGCTTCTGATACCCACGCAAATAGCGATGATAACGCACATTACAAGTATTTACGGCTTTAATCTAGACGGCAAACAGATAGCCGAGCTTACGGTGTCATTTGCCGCTGTAGCGGCAGGCGGTTTTGTAGCTAGGGCCGCAGTCGGTAATTTTTTAAAATTAATCCCTGCTGTTGGAAGTGTATTCGGCGGAGCCGTCAGTGCAGCGGTTGCGAGTAGCACGACTAAGTTAATGGGGAATGCCTATTTGGCGTATCTTAACGATAATTTTGAGCTTATCTTCAAAGGCGATTTTGATCTTATCCGGAATTTAACGAGCGGCGCAATTAAAGAATATTTCGAAAATACCAAAACTAAAGAATGATAGGCACACGAAATTTTACCGTATTCTAGCTTGGCAGCTTTGAGCAGTTGGCTATTTTAAACGTAGATTATTTTGATTTTGAGCCGATATGGACCGTAGAATCGGCGTTAATCAAAATATAATAGGGCATTGCAATTTAGAATGGTACATGCTTTTATCAAATGAGGCTAAACTTACAAATTTAAAACCGCTTTTTTAAATTCCTCGCCGCGCTCGGCGTAGCTTTTAAATTGATCCAAACTGGCACATGCAGGGCTTAACAGCGCTATTTCGCTCGCAGAATTTATGGAATTTTTAAAATTTTCGAAATTTTTAGAATTCTGCGAATTCCGAGTTTCACCGTCGTTTGTGCGGCGTTTCGGCGAAAAGGCGTCGTCGCTTGCGGCAGATGAGCCGCCGCCTTCTTGCAGCGTATTTTCGCCGATCTTTGCGTTTTCTTTCGCCTTGTCGCCGTCACACCTGCTATTCGCGCTTAAATTTTGTACTTCCAATTCGCTTGCGCCGCTTTTTTTAAAGTCCGCATCTCGGTAGCGCTTTGAAATCTCGCTCACCGCCGTTTGTAAAATTTCGCAGCGCACGCAAGGAAGTTTGTATTCGTCGCACAAAAGCACGATTTTATCGGTATTTGAGCCGATCGCGTAAATTTGCAGATCGTATTTTTTAAACTCCGCAAAAAGCGGGCGCAGATCCACGCCTTTATCGTCGCCTCCTAGGATCAGATGTATTTTGCGTCCCGCGTAACGCTTTAGTGCCTGCGCGCACGCATCGATGTTGGTCGCCTTCGTGTCATTGACCCAGATCCTGCCATGCGCGTCGGTAAACTCCTCGAGTTTATTGCCCTCGATCACGAAGTCGTTTAGTCGCATGGCGTCGCACCTATCAAATAAAATTTTCTCCACGCACAGCGCCAAAAGCGCGTCTATCAAAAACGGCGTGCGGAATTTTATCTCGCCTAAATCGATGCCGAATTTTTGCGCCAGATCCGCTTCGTTCTCGTAGCAGATCACGCGGGCTAGGCTATTTTGCGCGGCGGCGGAGCTTTCGTAGGCGCGCGGGATTAGCGCCACTGAGCCTTCGCGCATCGCTAGCAGGGGCGAGAGTTTGGCGCGCTCATATTCCGCGAAATCGCCGTGCCAGCTGAGATGATCGGGCGTGATCGCAAGCAGCACGTAGATGTCGGGACGCGCGTGCTTGGTGTAGTGCAGCGTAAACGAGCTCGTCTCCAGCACCCAAATTTTGGCGCTTTTATCAAGCTTTGCAAGCGGAACGCCCACGTTGCCGCCCATTTGCGAGCCGTATCGCTCGAGTAGGTGCTGCATCATCTTCGTCGTCGTGGTCTTGCCGTTCGTGCCGCTAATCCAAATTTTAAGACCTTCGTAATCGTCAAAATAATCGTATTCGCTGATTAAATTCCGTGCCTTTCGCACCAGCTCGTGATGCGGCGGAAAGCCTGGACTTGGGATTTCAAGCTCGCTTGCGGCGGGATCGAACTCGCTCGGGTTTAAAAGCGCGTTGCCGAACTCGTCCAGCTTAGGCGCGCCAGAAGAAATTTCAAATTTATCGTCGTATATGTCCCAGCCGCCTTCGTCGCGATAGCGCTCGGCGATCGCTTTGGTCGTAAGTCCGTAGCCAAATAGCGATTTTTTCATTTTTCTCCCCTTTTGCCCCATGAAATTTGAGTTATCTCATCGGCGCTAAGCCCGGCAATTTCGCCGCTTCTCTCGCATCTTTCAAAAAGCCGCGGATCGTAAGTATCCTTAAAATTTAACTTTAAAAACTCGGTAAAATATCCGCCGTTTGCGGCAAAATTAGGACGGTAGTAAAAAGCGTCTAAAAAAGCATCTCCCATCTCGCGCGGCTCAAAAGTGTTCATCCGCTCCACGATCTCGCGCAGTTCGTCCTTCGTAATATCCGGCACCAATTGCGGCTCCGGTAGTGCGATATCGAAAGCCAAATTTTCCGCGCCGTCCGCTTCCCACCACTCCCAAAGATCAAATTTACTCATATCTTTGCCCGTGATTTTGTGTAGCGTCGCCTCTAGCTCGCGGTATTTTGCGCCGTCAGGATCGCCGTTATCGTCGCAGTAAGCCTTGTAAACTAAAATTTGCTTTAAAATTTCGCCATATCTTTCGCGCGTCGTTTCGAAGTCGGGTTCAATTTGCGCTCGCATTTTATCTCAGTTTCAGCGACGTCAGCGCTATGATATTTGCGATCAGCGCGATGATCCAAAAGCGGATGATGATTTTGTTTTCGACCCAGCCTTTAAGCTCGAAATGGTGGTGTATCGGCGCCATCAGGAAAATTCTGCGTTTAAAAATTTTAAAGCTGCCCACCTGTAAGATCACGCTGAGCGTCTCGATGACGAAGACGAAGCCGATCATTATGAGTAAAATTTCATTTTTCGTGATGACCGCGCAGTATCCTAAAAACGCGCCCACGCTGAGGCTGCCGCTATCGCCCATAAAGACTTCGGCGGGGTAGCAGTTAAACCACAAAAACCCAAGCAGTGCGCCGATGAGCGCCGATACGATGATGCAGACTTCGCCTGCGCCTGCGACGCGCGGTAGCAAGAGATATTGCGAGTAGATCGCGTGCCCGCAAAGATAGGCGAACACGCCCAAGCTGCAGAGCGAAAATACTGACGGAATGGTCGCTAATCCGTCCAGGCCGTCGGTTAAATTTACCGCGTTTGAGCTAGCGCTTATCACGATTGTCCAAAACAGCGGCGCGAAGATCCATAAATTTAGCAGAGGGTATTTAAAAAACGGCACGAAAAATTCCCCGCCCAGATCGCTAAAAGCATAAAGCGTCGCCCCGATCAGAAACGCCAAGAAATTTTGCAGTGCAAATTTAGCCCGCGCGCTAAGGCCTGCGTGGTTTTGGCGGCCTAAAATTTTAGAGATATCATCCTTAAAGCCTATGTAGCCGAAGCCTACCAAACAAAGCAGTCCGCAGAGCACGAAGACGTTGTTTAGCTTGGCGCAAAGCAGGCTTGCGAGCACCGCGGCGGTAACGAAAACGAGTCCGCCCATCGTTGGGGTTTTGCTCTTTTTCTGATGGTTTTGCGGCGCGAGCTCGTAGATGGGCTGCGCGGCGTGTCTGGCTTGCGCCCAGCGGATAAACCGCGGCATAGCCCATACCGAAAAACAAAAAGCGATAAAAAACGCGATTCCTGCGCGAGCGGTGATGTATTGGAAGAAATTTATATTCGTAAGATGGTAAAGATAATAAAACAAAGTTTGCCTTTTAAATTTTATGAAATTTTATACGAAAACGCGCATTTTAGTATAAAAGAGGTAAAATTTAGCTTTTAGGGCGGATGAAATTTTGCCGCATTTGCCAAAAAAAAGTATAATGCCGCTCGTAAGAACAGCGCCGCAGACCTGCTTCAAAAGACCTGTGCGGCGAAATTTAGACGAAATTTAGGAGTCAAAAATGGGGCAAAAGACGATTTTGCTTATCACCGATGGCATCGGCTTTAACGCTAGCGATAAATTTAATGCGTTTGCAAATGCGAAAAAGCCCGCCTATGATTATCTTTTTAAAAACGTGCCCAATACGCTGCTACGCACCTCCGGGCTTGCCGTGGGTTTGCCGCAGGGGCAGATGGGAAACAGCGAAGTGGGGCACATGACGATCGGAAGTGGTAGAATTTTATATCAAAACCTAGTCAAAATCGATCGCGCGATCGATGAGGGCTCGCTTGAGAAAAACGAAGCGCTGCAAAGCCTGCTTTCAAAGTGCCGCAGGGTGCACGTCATAGGGCTTTACAGCGACGGCGGCGTGCATTCGCATCTACGCCATTTCGACGCGATCTGTGAGATAGCGCAGAATGCGGGTTGCGAGACATGGGCGCACGCTATCACCGACGGACGCGATGTTTCGCCGAGCAGCGGAGCGGAATTTTTAAAGCATTTACAGGCTAAATTTAAAGTTGCGAGCGTGTGTGGGCGCTTTTACGCGATGGACCGCGACAAGCGCTTTGATCGCGTAAGGCGCGCTTACGACGTGCTTATGGGTGAGACGGCGTCGCTTGAAATTTCGCCTAGCCAGTACATACTGCAAAGCTACGAGCACGGCGTGAGCGACGAGTTTATCGAGCCTGCGAGCTTTAACGGCTTTAGCGGTATCGGCGCGGATGATGGAGTGATTTTTATAAATTTTAGAAACGACCGCGCTAGAGAGCTTTGCGCGGCTTTGGGCGATGAGAGCTTTAGCGAATTCAAGCGAAAGCTCGTCGTGCAAAATTTAATCACGATGAGCGAATACGACGCGAGCTTTAAATTTCCACTGCTTTTTGAGAAGCCCGTGCTAAAAAACACGCTTTGTGAAGTGATCGCGGAAGCCGGTCTTACGCAGCTTCACACCGCCGAGACCGAAAAATACGCCCACGTGACGTTTTTCTTTAACGGCGGCGTCGAGGAGCCGCTGCCGAACGAAACTCGCGTGTTGATCCCAAGCCCCAAAGTAAAAACCTACGACGAGCAGCCGCAGATGAGCGCGCCTGCGGTGTGCGATGCGGTAATCCGCGGTATCGAAGCGGGGATCGATTTCATCGTCGTAAATTTCGCAAACGGCGATATGGTCGGTCATACGGGCAATTACGACGCCGCGATAAAGGCGGTTGAAGCGGTGGATGAGTGCATCGGTAAAATTTTAAGCGCGGCGAAGGCGCACGATTACGCCTACGTGCAGATTAGCGATCACGGCAACTGCGAGGCGATGCGGGGCGACGACGGCGAAATTTTAACCAACCACACGACCTTTGACGTATTTTGCTTCGTGCTGGGGCGCGGCGCGCGCGAACTAAAGAGCGGACTTGGGCTTAGTAACGTCGCAGCGACCGTGCTAAAGCTAATGGGGCTGCCAAAGCCCACGGAGATGGACGAGGCGCTATTTTGAAATTTAAACGGCGCGGGTCGCGAGTAGATTTAAACTGCTAAAATTTAGGTAAATTTGGATAAATTTACGCTAGAGATTAAAATTTTAACAAAAAGGATAAGTATGAAATTTAGCGGGAAAAACGTTTTAATCACGGGCGCAAGCCGCGGTATCGGCGCACAGATCGCAAGGACTTTAGCCGGCTACGGACTTAAGGTGTGGATCAATTATCGCTCTGCACCAGAGCCTGCCGACGCGCTGCTAGAGGAGATCCGCGCAAACGGCGGAGAGGGCGCGGTGATAAAATTTGACGCGACGAACGAGGCGGAATTTAGCGAGGCGCTAAGCTTGATCGCGCAAAGCGACGGCGAACTAAGCTATCTCGTAAATAACGCGGGTATCACGAACGACAAGCTCGCGCTTAGAATGAAGCTGGAAGACTTCATGGGCGTGATCGAAGCAAATTTAAGCAGCGCCTTCATCGGCTGCCGCGAAGCCCTAAAACTAATGAGTAAAAAGCGCTTCGGCGCGGTCGTAAACATCGCCTCGATCGTCGGTGAAATGGGAAACGCCGGGCAGGTCAATTACAGCGCGAGCAAGGGCGGAATGATCGCGATGAGTAAGAGTTTCGCAAAGGAGGGCGCAGCGCGCGGCATCCGCTTCAACTGCATAACTCCAGGCTTCATCGCTACGGATATGACGGACGCGCTAAGCGACGACGTAAAAGCAAGCTACGAAGCGAGCATCCCGCTTAAGCGCCTCGGAAGCACGAGCGACGTCGCCGAAGGAGTTGCGTTTTTACTCAGCGACGGCGCGGGCTACATCACCGGAGAGACGCTTAAAATCAACGGCGGGCTCTATATGTAGCGTTAAATAGCGGAATTTAAGGTTAAATATTATAGAATTACGCGGTATTTTTTTAAAGGAGTGCTAAAATGGCAGTATTTGAAGATGTAAGAGACGTAGTTGTAGAACAACTAAGCGTTAGCCCGGATCAGGTTAAACTTGACTCTAAAATTATCGAGGATTTGGGCGCGGACTCTCTTGACGTAGTTGAGCTAGTAATGGCTTTAGAGGAGAAATTCGGTATCGAGATCCCTGATAGCGAGTCCGAAAAATTAGTAAGCATTAAAGACGTAGTAGATTATATAGAAAATTTGCCTAAGAAATAAAATTTTAAGGAAGCGGTTTTGAAACGAGTCGTAGTAACGGGCATCGGGATGATAACCTCTCTCGGGCTTGACAAACAGAGCAGTTTTGAAAATATCTGTAACGGAAAAACCGGGGTTGATAAAATTTCGCTCTTTGACGCTAGCGAATTTCCGGTTCAAATTGCAGCTGAAGTAAAAGGTTTCGATCCTTCGAGCATAATCGAGGATGGAAAAGAGATAAAAAAGATGGATAGATTTATCCAACTCGGGCTTAAAGCCGCGGGCGAAGCCATAGATGACGCTAAATTTAGCGGTTTCGATAGCGACGAATTCGGCGTTAGCTCCGCTAGCGGTATCGGCGGTTTACCGAATATCGAGATAAATGCCAATACCTGCTTGCAGCGCGGCCCTAGGCGAATTTCGCCGTTTTTTATCCCTTCTGCGTTAGTAAATATGCTCGGCGGCTTTGTTTCAATATACTATAACCTAAAAGGTCCGAATTTATCCAGCGTTACGGCTTGTGCGGCTTCCGCGCATGCGATTATGGACGCTGCGAGAGCTATCATGATCGGTGAAGCGAAAAAGATGCTTGCAGTGGGAGCCGAGGCTGCGGTTTGTCCCGTAGGTATCGGTGGATTTGCTGCGATGAAGGCGCTTTGTGCAAGAAATGACGATCCTGCGCACGCTTCACGTCCGTTTGATGCGGAGCGAAACGGCTTTGTTATGGGCGAAGGCGCGGCGGCTTTAGTTTTAGAGGAGCTAGAGGACGCAAAAGCGCGCGGTGCTAAAATTTACGGCGAGCTCGTAGGATTCGGCGCTAGCGGCGATGCTTATCATATCACTTCGCCTAGCCTGGATGGCCCGATCCGCGCTATGAAAAAGGCCTACGAAATGGCAGGACGCCCGAAGATTGATTATATCAACGCTCACGGAACATCGACTGCGATAAACGATAAAAACGAAACTGCGGCGTTAAAAGAGCTTTTTGGCGAGGGCAAAGTGCCTGCGGTCAGCTCCACCAAGGGTCAGCTAGGGCACTGCCTGGGTGCTGCCGGAGCAGTAGAGGCTGCGATCAGCCTTTTAGCGATGCAAAACGGCATCATACCGCCTACGATAAATCAAATTTCAAAAGATCCCGATTGCGATTTGGATTACGTGCCAAACGTCGCTAGAAAAGCCAAACTCGATTGCGTTATGAGCAATAATTTCGGTTTTGGCGGCACAAACGCGTCGCTTATTTTCAAAAGAGTAGATTAATGGCGAGTTATTTGGACTTTGAAAAGTCTATAAAGCAGATCGACGAGGACATCACCGCTGCAAAAATTCGCGGCGATGAGGACGCGGTCGAAATTTTAAATAAGAACCTCGAAAAAGAAATTTCCAAAGTTTATAAGAATTTAAACGAATACCAAAGACTTCAGCTTGCGCGCCACCCGGATCGCCCTTACGCGATCGATTATATTCGCGCGCTTTTGCAAGACGCCAGGGAGCTTCACGGCGACCGCGCCTTTAGGGACGATCCTTCGATCGTGTGCTATCTGGGCATTATGGGTAATCGCAAAATCGCCGTGATCGCCGAGCAGAAGGGTCGCGGCACCAAAAATAAGTTGAAGCGAAATTTCGGCATGCCGCATCCGGAGGGCTATCGCAAGGCACTGCGCGTAGCAAAACTTGCCGAGAAATTTAACCTTCCGATTCTATTTTTGATTGACACTCCGGGCGCATATCCGGGACTTGGTGCCGAGGAGCGCGGTCAGAGTGAGGCTATCGCGCGAAATCTATATGAGTTTAGTGATATTAAAACCCCTACGATTGCCGTCGTTATAGGGGAAGGCGGCAGTGGTGGAGCTTTGGCTATCGGCGTGGCTGATCGGCTGGCGATGCTTCAAAACTCAATTTTTTCGGTTATCTCTCCCGAGGGTTGTGCCGCGATTTTGTGGAACGATCCAAGCAAGAGCGAGGCCGCTACGAAAGCGTTAAAGATCACCGCCGAGGAGCTAAAAGAGCTGGGCTTGATAGACGACGTGATCAAAGAGCCTAAAACGGGCGCCCACAGAGATAAAGACGGCGCGATAAAAGCGCTTGGAAACTACGTCTTAACCGAGCTGCACAAGCTAGACGATCTTAGCATAGACGAGCTCATCAGTAGAAGGCAACAAAAAATTTTAAGGTTCGGTGCTTATAAAGAAAACTAAATTTCAAATTTCGCGACTTTTTTAAAACCAAATTTAATAACTTCACACTCTAAGAGGATAAATGGAAAATACAAATCAAAATTCCGCTCAGACCGCCGTTTCAAATTCTAATCAAAACGGCAGAAAAACTTACGCTAAAACGCACGTTCCCGTCGAGGGCTACCAGATCGAGGAGCTCCGCTCGATGGATCTTGAAAATCTCATCGCCATAGCAGACGAGCTAGGCGTCGAGAACCCGCGCGAATTCCGCCGCCAAGCGCTCGTTTTTGAAATTTTACGCATGCAGACGAAGCAGGGCGGCTTCATACTTTTTACGGGGATTTTGGAGGTTACCGCCGAGGGTTACGGCTTTTTGCGTGGCATAGATTCAAATTTAAGCGACAGTGCCAACGACGCCTACGTGAGCCTCAGCCAGATCCGTAAATTTGCCCTTCGCGTCGGCGACATCGTCACAGGTCAAGTGCGCGAGCCGAAGGATCAGGAGAAGTACTACGCTCTTTTAAAGATCGAGGCGATCAATTACAAATCGATCCAAGAGGCCAGAGAGCGCCCGCTATTTGACAATCTCACGCCGCTTTTCCCGACCGAAAAACTCAAGCTTGAATATGACCCGATGCGCCTTACCGGTCGCGTGCTCGATCTTTTCACCCCGATCGGCAAGGGGCAGCGTGGGCTCATCACGGCGCCTCCGCGTAGCGGTAAGACGGAGCTTATGAAGGAGCTTGCCAATGGCATTACGCGCAACCACCCCGAGGTCGAGCTTTTGGTGCTGCTAGTCGACGAGCGCCCCGAGGAGGTGACCGATATGGAGCGTAGCGTGCGCGGCGAGGTATTTAGCTCGACCTTCGATCAGCCCGCGTTCAACCACGTCCGCGTCGCCGAGCTCGTCATCGAAAAGGCAAAACGCGCCGTTGAAAACGGCAAGGACGTCGTCATCCTGCTCGATAGCATCACCCGCCTTGCGCGTGCTTACAACACCGTCACGCCTAGCAGCGGCAAAGTCCTAAGCGGCGGCGTGGACGCAAACGCCCTGCATAAGCCAAAGCGCTTCTTCGGTGCGGCGCGGAATATCGAAAACGGCGGCTCGCTTACCATCGTCGCTACCGCGCTCATCGAGACCGGCTCGCGAATGGACGACGTGATCTTCGAGGAGTTCAAAGGCACCGGCAACAGCGAGATCATCCTCGATCGTAACATCTCGGACCGCAGAATTTACCCCGCGATCAATATCACCAAGTCAGGCACGCGCAAAGAGGAACTTTTGCAAGGCAGCGAAAATCTGCAAAAGATCTGGGCGCTGCGCTCGGCTATCTCGACGATGGACGACGTCGAGGCGCTGAAATTTTTATACGCCAAGATGCTAAAAACCAAAGACAACACCGAGCTGCTATCGATAATGAACGGCTAAATTCTTTAAATTTAGCCTTATTCTGAAATTTTGTTCCAAATTTAGCGGCATGGTTCGCACCGCTTGCCGCAAATACCGCCACGTAGCTTCGTTCGCGCTTTCAAAGTGGAGCGCAAATTATGATGGTAAGGGTAATTTGCGACGTATAAAATTTCGTAAAGGCGTGGCGAGCTGATATCGCGGCAATGCATCAGACTTTCACTTAAAATTCCAAATAGCTATGAAATTCTAAAGCTTAGCTTTAAATTTATAACTCACGAAATTTTGATTTTATTTTGTCCGCAATCCAATCGTGGCGTCGTGGCCTTTTTTGTTTGGATGTCGCATCCTACTCGTAACCCTCATTTTAAGATGTGCGCACTTCGGCTGTGACAAAATTAACATTATGAATCTCACATCTAAGCTTGCTATTTACGTTTAAATTTTACTAGCCACGTTTTAAAATTTTAAAATAGCAGTTTAATCTATATTTTAAGGAGATTTAAATTGGGACGGCGTTATAATTTATCTATATTTTATTTAAAAGGAAAAACAATGAAATATCTGGTTTCAAAAAGCCTTTTTGCTTTAGCTGCGTCTTTTGCGGTCGCTTCCGTCTTAAGTGGTTGTGGTTTTATAAAAAAGCCAATGACTAGTGAGGCGACACTCTTAGATCGCGCTGAAATGGCAACTGGTATAGATAAATCAAATCTGTCGGTTGTGCCCGATTCAGTAAAAAGTGAGATCGACTCAGTACATTATAAGGTCAGGAGCAAAAACGGGGATTTATATCGTTGCTATTTTTCATCCGTTATAGTAGTTGATTCTGACGTGCTTTGCACAAAAATTGTTGGCGCAGGCGGTACTGGAGGTTCCAAAAGTGGTAACTGCAACGCTCTGCTTAAAAAAGCAGGTAAGTGCTAGCGCGCTAGGGACGGTTTAAGCCGTGCGGCTTTAAAACGAGTTCATTCGGCCCAAATGCGCGCCGCTAGCCGTTTAGGCCGCACCCACAAAATCTTCATCGCTCCTGCAAAGCAAGCCCGCTGCTTTACGGCGCATTTCGGCGCTCGTTATGCTAGCGGGTAGTAAAATTTTAATGCTTTTAGGCTTTGCCGAGAGGATTGTGAAATTTCAACGCGTAAATTTTAAATTCAGGCGCGTTTGGGCTCTTTCGTTACGAAACGCGGCGTAAAATTTTACGCTTTAATTTTACTGCGCAAGATTTACCGCATAAAATTTCATTGCGCAAAGCTCTTTGCTCGGGCGCTTCGCGGATCGCAGCACGCGATTTAGCCGAGCCGCCTAAACGTCGCAAATTCGCGATCCCCGCGTGCCGCTTCGCTGCGCAAATCTGCCGCGCGATTTATCGCGTGAAATTTTGCTCGCTCCTATCTATTCCGTTCGCTTTTATTTTCCGCTGAAAAACAGCAGATTTGCCATTATGATCACGATCGCGACGGGCGCTACGAAGCGCAGCGAAAAGTACCAAATTTTAAATCCGAGCTCGCCCATATCGGCGCCGAAAAGCCCGCGCAGGCGCTGTGCATCCATCACGAAGCCCACGAAGATCGCCGAGGTTAGCGCGCCTAGAGGCAGCATGACGTTTGAGCTTACGAAGTCCAAGCAGTCAAAAAAGCTCGCGCCGAAAAGCTTAAACCTGCTCGCATAATCCGCATGCATCGATAGCAGCGAGCATGCACCTAGCACCGCTATGACGCACCCCGAGATGCAAACTGCGCGCAGGCGCGAAATTTTAAACCTGCCGATGAGATAGAAGACGAAGGGCTCGATCATCGAAACCGCGCTCGTGATCCCTGCGAAAAAGAGCGAGACGAAAAACGCGACTTCAAGTACCTGTCCCGCTAGCCCCATTTTTGCAAACATCGTAGTGAGCGAGACGAACACAAGCCCCGCACCCTGCGCGGGATCGGTGCGGAATTCGAAGATGAAGGTAAAGACGATGAGTCCCATCATCAGTCCGATCGCGATGTTGATAAATACGATGTTTACCGAGCTGCGCACGAGCCGCACCCCCTCGCTAAGCGACGCCGCGTATGCTGCGATACAGCCGACGCCCACGCACAGGGTAAAGAGCGCTAGCCCGAGCGCGGATAGGACGGAATTAACGGTGATTTTGCCGAAATCGGGGTAGAAAAGAAATTTCGCCGCCGCGCCGAAGCCCTGCATCGTGCACGCATACGCAAGCATCGCGAGCAGCAGCACGAAAAGCAGAGGCATCATCACGACGTTTAGCCGCTCGATACCGCTTTTGATGCCGCGCGCGACGACGGAAAGCGTCAGCACGAGCGCAAGCGCGTAAAAGCCTAGGCTCGTGGCTAGCGAATGCGAGATGAGATCGTCAAAGACGGCGCCCGCTTCCTCGGCGGTTGCGGGCAGCGGAGAAAAGCCCAAAAAGATATAGCGGATCACCCAGCCGAGGATGACGAGGTAAAAGGACAGCACCAGCATGCCGCCCGCGATGAAAACTCCTGCTGCGCGCCATTTGCGTCCGCCGCGCGGCGCCAGCGTCTCGTATGCGCTCGGCAGATCCCGCCCGCTTAGCCTGCCTAGCGCCATCTCGGCTAAAAATATGCTAAAGCCCACCCCCAGCGTGAGCGCGAGGTATAAAAGCACGAAGGCGCTGCCGCCGTTTTGACCCACGAGGGTGGGGAATTTCCATGCGTTGCCAAGCCCCACCGCGCCGCCTGCGACGGCAAGTATGAAGCCGATTTTGCTAAATTTATCGTTCATTTTCGCTCCGATGATTTTTAAATTTTAAAGCTACGGAATTTTAAAATTCCAAACTATCGCCGCAAGTTCGCTATGAAATTTGGCGCGCTACTTTTGGACCGCTTTAGCGCTAAATTTAAAATTCCAAGCGCGATGTCGCGCGGGTCACCACAAAATTTTACGCGTCACTTCTGCGGCAGATTGCATAGACCGCGTCATAAACTATCGTGGCGGCTGCGCACCGACCGTCTAGGTTTAGAATTTTAAAATTCCGCAGCGTGATCAGACGCGGCTACGCTACGGCGTCTTTGCCGCGGTCTTACGCAGGTTGCCGCGCGGGTTAGCACGGTCGCGCCGAAGGCTGATTGCGGTCGTTGTATGCTCCTATCTAGACATAAAATTCCAAGCGCGATTTTTGACAGCCGCCATGGCCGCTCACGGATCGCCGCGAGGCTCGCTATAGAATTTTGCCCGTTACTTTTAGACTGCTCCAGCGCCAAATTTTAACTTCCATGCTATCCATCCGCTTTGCAAAATTTAAAAATTTAAAATTTTTAGCTGATTTAGCGCTATCACTACGATCGCGGCTGGCGCCACGAAGCGCAGTAGCACGAAATACCACAGCTTAAAGCCCATTCGTCCCATATATGGGCGCAGTAGAATTTCGACGGCTCGTTTTTTGATCGCGAACCCTACGAAAATCGCCACGATTATACCGCTAAGAGGCATTAAGATATTTGAGGTTAGGTAATCAAGCACGTCAAAAAAGCTCTTGCCACCTAGGCTAAAATACTCGCTCGTGCCCCCGTAATAACCCAAAATGCAGCATATCCCTAAAACATACGTCACGGCAAAAACTAGAAGTGAAGCGCACTTGCGGCTTAGCTTGCGGGAGTTTACGAGATAATAAATCGCAGGCTCCAGCATCGAAATTGCAGAAGTAATCGCCGCGAACAACAGCGAGGTGAAAAATAAAAAGGCTAGGATATTTCCGATCGCACCGAGCTTTGAAAAAAGCACCACCAGCGAGACGAACACAAGCCCCGGACCTTGCGCTTTGGGATCGCCGCCGAATTCAAAGATGAAAGTAAAGACGATAAGTCCCATCATCACGCCGATTAGGACATTAATGCAGACGATATTTATGCTTGAGGTTAGGATATTGGTGCGCGCAGGCAGGCTTGCGGCATAGGTCATAATCGTAGTAACGCCAAGCGAAAGCGTAAAAAATGCAAGTCCTAGCGCCGAAAGAACGCTATCCTTATTAAGCTTGGAGAAATCAGGCACTAGCAAGAATTTTGCGCTACGTCCGAATCCATCGAAACTCGCGGCGTAAATTAGCATCAAAACCAGCAAAATAAATAGCGCGGGCATCATCCAGACATTAAGCCGCTCGATGCCGCTTTTGACACCTTTAGATACGATGAAAAAGCAAAACGCCGACGCTATGGTAAAGCATATCGCCGCGCTTAAAAAATCGCTGCCCAAAAGTGCATTAAACGCTGCACCGCTTTCATCTATACTTTTTGGCAGATACAAAGCGCTTGAGACTACGTATTTTAGGATCCAGCCCATTACGACGCTGTAAAAAGCATAGATCAAAAGCGCACTAATCATAAAAAATCCTGCGTATTTCCATGCGCCTTTGTATGAGGGCGCGAGCTTTTCAAATGCGCGCACCGGATCGCTTTCGCTTAGCCTGCCGATGACGATCTCTGCCAAAAAAATCACGAAGCTAACCAAAAGCGTCAGCAAAAGATATAGCAAGATAAAGGCGCTGCCGCCATTGGTGCCTACTAAAGTGGGGAATTTCCACGCATTACCGAGCCCTACGGCGCTGCCTGCGACTGCGAGAATGAAGCCGATTTTGCTAAATTTATCATTCATATTATGCCTTGTAGCAGAATTTTAAAGGGCAATATTAGCAAAATCTAGCTTAACTCGCCAAGCTAACCGGATGGAATTTAGGCAAACCCGCTATAATGCCGCGAATTTTAAAGGAGATAAAATGAAATCGATAAAAGAAGTGATGCTCTCTCGCCACAGCTGCCGTAAATTTTGCAGCGACAAGCTAAATAGCGAGCTCGTGCGCGAGATACTTGATCTTGCGCGCTTAAGTCCCAGCTCATGCGGATTGGAGCCTTGGAGGATGATGATAATCTCGGATCCTTGCGAGCTAAAAGAGCTTTCCGTAGCCTGTAACAGTCAGCCGCAAGTAGCTGAGTGCTCGCACGCCGTGATTTTAATCGCGCGTAACGATCTGCGCGTGGGCGAAGCGTATTTAGAGCGCACCGTCCGCCGCCGCGCAAATACTCCGCAAAAATATGAAGCTGCGATGAATTATTTCCGCGCGAAATTTGCAGGCTTAGACGACGAAGCGCTGATGAACTACGCGACCAAGCAGCTTTATATCTTAGCGGCAAATATCGCTAATATTGCCGAGGGCTTTGACGTGCGCTCGTGCATAATGACAGGCTTTGACGCCGCAGCTTTGGAAAAATTATGCGCTTTAGAGGCGAAATTTCGTCCTGCGATCGTCGTAGCTTTGGGACATGGTGAGCCTAGCAAATATCCGCACACGCGCTACGAGCTGGATGAAATTTTAATCTCTCGCGGCGGCAGTGAAAAAAGATAAAATGGGGCGCTTCTGCCCGCAAAGCTAGGCGCAAGCTTCGTTTATTAAAAGCGTCGTTTTGCGAAATTTTATCGGTTTAAAAGTGCGATAGCGTTAAAATGCGCTTAAAATTTCAAAAGGATAATCATGCAAGTCAAGCTTCTAAATTTCACTCCGCTTTGGGTCTGTTCAAACGCCATCCGCACCTGCTGGCAGAGCTTTGAGCGCGGCGATTGCGGCGGCGCCAAAGACCTAGCGCTCATTGATCGCGTCGGCAACCAGCTCAAGCACTCAAGCACGCTGGAGCACCTCTACTACAACTTCTACATCAGCGGTATTTCGCGCGCGCTGCTTCAGGAGCTGGCGCGCCATCGCCTAGCAAGCCTTAGCGTAAAATCCACGCGCTACACTCTGAAAGAATTGCGCGGCGAGGACAGCTTCGCGCAAGGCGATTTCGAAAACGCCGCGCGATACATCGTGCTTACCGGCAACGAAGCGGTCGATAACGCAAGCGTCGCGGCTCTTGAAAATCTGCGCGTAATCTTACAAACTCCAATCAGCCTTGATATCGCTAAATACTGCCTGCCCGAGTGCTACAAGAGCGAGCTTAGCTGGAGCATAAACGCGCGCAGCTTGCAAAACTTCCTCGCTCTGCGCTCTAGCAAGGCGGCGCTTTGGGAGATCCGCGAGCTTGCGAGTAAAATTTATGACGCGCTGCCGCAGGAGCATAAATTTATATTCCAAAGCTGCATGGCGAGCAGGGAGAAGACGCAGGACGAGGGGTAGCGAGCGGGATAAAATTTTGATATAAGGGGCTTGCGATGATAAAACTTACGCAGATGAGAGCGGCTTTTGAAAAAGAGGAGCCGAACGAGCTTTATCTTAGCTACCTGGGATGGGTAAAAACCCTGATTCCGTTTTGGAGGCAGGCTGTTGCGAGGATCGCGGAGCTAAGCGGCACGGCGGATGAAAAAAGAGACAAGCATTTGCGAGTTATCGACAATTCTTTGGAATTGATGCCCCATTGGCGATTTAAAAAGATAAAATACGTGCAAGCAAGAAGAAAAGAGATCGATAGCGCCATAAGTTTTATTAGAAACGGCGCCTTAACGCAGCAGGCATGCAGATATGCCTTTGCGCCCGTTTGTAGAAATTTAGCGAGCATTTTGCGCAGCTTTTTATATGTTTCAACTTTTGGCTATTCTGACGAGCAGCTTCCGACCGTATTTGCTCAAAAAATTTACGGCATTGCGCTGTGTCATACTTTATTCCCCTTCGATACGGGCGATTTTGTGTATTATCTGCCGCGCGAAAAATCTATCCACACCGACGACCCCGCCGATTTGGATAACTGGCATTTGATGATGGAGATAGCGGGCGGCGATTTAGGGATTTCTGCGTTGATTGAGCGGCTAAACGAACGCGCGTATGAAATTTGGACGAATTACAAAACGCCGTTTGAATGGAAATACGACGAGGGAATTTGGAATTTGGAATTTGAGAATGTTTCAAAAAGGCTGCATTATGCGGGCGTGCGGGCTTTTGCAGGTCTGAGTAAAGCGGAATAAAAGGCGCGCAAAATTTTAACCGCTTCTGAAATTTCATTCGCGGGCGGTCAAATTTCTGCTGCCCGACAGGATGAAATTTTAAAATTTTAGCCGAACGGGCATTCGGTCGCTAAATTTAAATGGGCGTTTTAAACAGACGCTCGTTGCGGCTACAGCGCTGAAAATTTTAACGGCGACGAGCCAAAAACTGCCACGGTGAGCGATAAATTTAAAGGACGGATCATGAAAAACCTAGCGCTTGTGATGTTTAGCGGACAGACGCACCTCGATTTTGTGGGATTTTACGATTGTATGCTAAGGCTCAAAGCCGTCCACCCGCAGCTTGAGATGAGGTTTTGCTCGCGCGAGCGGCAGGTTTCGGATAGCGGCGGCCTTACGATCGATGCGGGCGAGATCACGACGGATCTGGGCGGCTTTGATGCGGTTTTTGTGCCAGGCGGTATGGCGACGCGCCGCCTTAAAGACGATGCGGGCTTTATCTCGTGGCTAGCGACCGCGCGCGATGCGAAGTATAAGTTTAGCGTTTGCACCGGCTCGCTACTTCTGGGCGCAGCGGGGTTTTTGCGAGGTAGGCGCGCGACTACGCATCCGCTTTGCTACGATCTGCTGGCGCCTTACTGCGCGGACATGGTGCACGAGCGGCTCGTTCGCGAGAGCCTGCCCGCAGGAGGCGAGATCATCACCGCAGGCGGCGTGAGCAGCTCCATCGAGCTTGGACTTTGCGTGATCGAAAAATTCGCAGGCGTCCAGGCGCGAGAGGCTGCCGCTGCGGCGATGGATTATCCTTATTACGGCCTTAGAAGCAAGCTCGTACGATGAAATTTTAAAGCCGCTAAGATCGGCGGCGCGGTTTATGAATACTGCAGTAAATTTTAAAATAGAGAGGAGGTAAATCTTAATGCAGGCAGTAAAGATATTAAAAATATTGTGGAAAGTCATCAAGATCGCCATGCTTGTAATTGCTATATTGTTTTTCTTATTGATAGCGTATATATATTTGGCTATTCAAATTTCGCCATTATCTAAATTTCCATACGTAAAAGATCGAGATTTGGCTAAATTTGAAGCCTTAACAAATACGAAGGGAGAAACTTTGCTCATTTATCGCAAAAAAGCCATTCCTTATCATTGTAGGGACAAATTGCAGACTTGCATCTGTTACGCGCATTTTATAAAGGCGGATAAGCCTTTTATTTTGACGCAACAAAAAATGTTGCAAGAGGGCTACGAGTTTGTTTCCAAGTCCGATTGCATAGCTGAAACTACAAATTTGCACGAATTTAAACTATCGTGGGCGATGCCGTCCTATCATTACGCCGGCAGTCGGGAGTATTTGATATATGGTTCGATCAAAAATTTAAATATAACGGCAATAGTCAACGATAAAAGGCGAATATGGTACAAAAAAGAGCACGAATGGGGACAGCCGATAGATTATGATCACGAGGTTATTTTTTATCCGGAACTCAATATAGTTCAAATAAATACTTTAGGATATTATAGTGTGCGCTAAATTTATTTACGGCCGATTGATATCGTCGTTGAAAAATAAATTTAAAAGCTTTGGGATAAAATTTAAAAATTTGAAAAATTAGACTTTAGTTTTACGGACGTTTATCAAAGTAGATAAAATAACGATATAGTGGGTTTTACATAAAATAGGAGATCACAAAGACAGAATGAAACCGGCTCAAATTTTATCGCTGCTTTCGCATATATCTTTCGTAGCGGCGATTATTTATAGGTTAAAATTCAGAGATAATAACCCGTGGGAGTTCGCAATCGCGCTTTTTGCCTATGCGATTTTGTTTGCTTTTTATCCGCAGAGCTTGCTTAACGACAATAAAAAGACGATCGCCCTGCTGCTGTTTATGGCGCTTTTGATCGTGATCGTGTAGCGGCGCCTATAAATCGGCGGATCGGTTGGCGGCGCGGGAGATTCGCCTTTGATTGCAGCGGCGCGTGCAAGCGATACTATTTTTAAAATTTATTGTAAAATTAGGGCGTTAATTCATTAAAGCTTAAAGGGCTAGCATGCAGATAAACTTAGACGACGTGAGAATCGAGAGCGGCTGGAAAGAGGCGCTTAGGGAGGAATTTTTAAGCGAGTATTTTGTGAAGATCAAAGAAAACCTGCTAGCCGCAAAGGAGCGCGAGATCGTCTATCCGCCTGGAAATTTGATCTTTAATGCCTTCAATCTCACTCCGTTTGAGCGGGTGCGCGCGGTGATTTTGGGGCAGGATCCCTACCACGGCGCGCATCAGGCGATGGGGCTTAGCTTTTCGGTACCGCGCGGCGTGCGAATTCCGCCTAGCCTCGTAAATATCTACAAAGAGATTAAGAGCGATCTGGGTATCAGCGAGCCTGAAAGCGGCGATCTGAGCTACTGGGCGAAGCAAGGCGTGCTGCTACTTAATGCGAGCCTTAGCGTGGGTGCGAACCGCGCGAACTCGCACAGCGGCTTTGGGTGGCAAGCTTTTACCGACGCCGTGATTAAAATTTTAAGCGCGAGGCGGCAAAGCTTAGTCTTTATGCTGTGGGGAAATTTCGCCAAAGCAAAATCGGCGCTGATCGACGCGCAGAAGCATCTCATTTTAACCGCCGCGCATCCTAGCCCGCTTGCCGGAGGGGCGTTTTTCGGCTGCAAGCATTTTAGCAGATGCAACGAATATCTGCGCGCGCACGGCCTGGGGGAGATCGATTGGGATCTAAATCACGGCGCAGGTTAAATGTATTTTAAATGAAATTTGCGTAAAATGCGCCGCAAAATTTCAAAGGCAAAGAAATTTTAAAAAAATATTGAAAGGAGAAGTGAGCGAATAATATACGACCGGCTTAAAACGGCTTGCCAAAGCGACGCGAATGCGCGGCTAGGCTAATCATTGTAATTAAAGGAACGATATGAAAAAGATAATTTTGGGAATTTTATTGCTATTTACAAGTAGTGTAGTGGCAAATACCCTATCTGAGATTAGGCAATCGGGCAGTGTGCGCGTAGGCGTATTTGAGGCGCAACCGCCTTTTAGTAAATTTGAAGACGGCAAATTTCAAGGATTTGAGGTGACCCTAGCCGAGGCGCTATCGAAAGATATATTCGGTGGCAAAGCGGGCAAGGTAGAATTCGTACCCGTAAAGGCTAGTGAGCGTTTAAAAGTGTTGGAAGAAAATAAAGTAGATATGGTGCTTGCGACCTTTACGATCACAAATGAGCGTAAGCAGCTAGTTGATTTTACGACGCCGTATTTTGCAGTAAATATCGGCGTGCTAACCCGCGCTGGCGATAGGATTAAAACTGTATCGGATCTGCACGGCAAGCCGATTATCGCAGAAACTGGAACTACGGGCGAAGCGTATTTTAGAAAAGAGGGTTTTGAAATCATAAATTGCGCCACTGCAAACGAATGCTATAAAATGCTAAAGGACGGTAAGGGCATCGGATATGCGACAGACAATCTGATAGTTTTAGCTTATGCTGTAATCGACAGCGACACCGAGGTAAATATCAAGAATTTAGGCGTTTCGGATTTCTTAGGCATTGCGGTTTCTAAGGGCAATAAGGATCTGCTTGAGTTCTTAAATGGCGAGCTAGTCAAGCTAAGCAAGAACGGCTTTATGAAAAAGACCTACGACGAGACTATCGAGCCGTATTACAAGGGCACTGCGGAGAAAAAATATTTCTTGCTAGATGACCTCTATAGCTTATTTTAGGCGGGCATAGCGATACAGCTCGCCTGTGTTTGTTTTCGTAAGCATAGCTGTGTGCTCTCGCCAGGTAAAATTTAAAAGGCTCGCATAGTCTTGCTATTTTGCCTGACTTTGCGAGCTTGGGTTTGGATTATAAAATTCTACTAACGCGTCGTTGCAGAATTTATAAAATTCCATAGAATTTCGCAGCGACGTGCTATTTTTGCGGCACTAATAGACGCACAGAATTTATAGCGAAGCGCTAAAATTTAATGAAAGCAGGCGGAGCTTGGCGCAAAGTTAAAAAGCCTCTATCATTATGTTTAGAAATTTTAGTTGCGAAATTTTATCGCTAAGCCCGTAATTTAGGGAATAATTTCAGTTTTGGTAAAATGAAATTTTAAGAAAATTTACATTACAATTACGAAAAATTTAAAATTCAAGGAGGAAATTATGAAAAAGTCATTTTTTCTTATTCTATTGTCGGCGATCTTTGTTTTTGCGAATTCCTTAAGCGAAATAAAGCAAAGCAAGGTTATCAGAGTGGGTGTTTATGAAAATGAGCCGCCTTTTAGTAAGTCGAGCGAGAAAGGCTTTGAGGGATTTGAGGTCGAGCTTGCCAATGCGCTAGCCGGTAAAATTTTCGGCAACAGCGGCGGTCGTATCGAGCTTATCCCGGTAACGAACGAAGTGCGCTTTCCGATGCTTCAAAATAATCAAGCCGATATGATAATCGCGGCTGCAAGTATCACTGAAGAGCGTAAAGGCAGCGTGGATTTTTCGATGCCGTATTTTACGGTAAATTTGGGAATTTTAACGAAAAAAGACTCAAATATTCACAAAATAGGCGATCTGATGGGCAAAAAGATCGGTATCATCCGCAAGACTACCGGTGAGGCGTATATCAAAAAGGACGGCGGTTATAATGTTTCTTATTGCAACGATTCGGTCGATTGCTATAGGAGATTAAAAAGTGGCGAGATCGACGGGTATTGTAACAACAACCTTTTTGTAATGGTCTATCCGATCGTAGATCCTGCAGTCGAAGTCAATATAAAAAATTTAGGCGATAATGTATTCTTAGGCGTCGCGGTGCAAAAGGGTAACGCGGAGCTGCTAGAAGCGATCAATAAAGGCTTGATCGCGCTTAGCAAAGAGGGCTTTTTCAAAAAGGCTTACGAGGATACTTTCGAATCCTTCTATAAAGGTACTGTCGATAAAAAATATTTCTTACTCGACGATCTTTACAGCTTTTTTTAATAAAAAAGGAATTTAAAATGAAAAAATCACTGTTTTTAATTCTTTTATCTTGCATCTTTGCGCTTGCGAATTCTTTAAGTCAAATAAAGCAGAGTAAAGTCATTCGTATCGCCGTTTATGAAAATGAACCTCCGTTTAGTAGGGTCACAGATAACGGCTTTGAGGGCTTTGACGTAGAGCTTGCTAATGCAATCGGAGGCAAAATTTTAGGCGATACCGGCGGCAGGATCGAGCTCATACCGGTATCAGCGCAAGCGCGCTTTCCGTCCATTCAAAATAATCAGGCGGATATGCTTATCGCGGCTGCAAGCGTTACTGAGGAGAGAAAGAAAAATTATGAGTTTTCGATGCCCTATCTTTCGGTAAATTCCGGAGTTTTAACCAGAAAAAGCGACAATATCCAAAAAATGAGCGATCTACGAGGTAAAAAAGTAGGCGTCATCCGCGGCTCAACGGGCGAAGCGTTTATGCAAAAGGATGGCGGCTACAATCTAGTGTATTGCAAAAATTCCTCCGATTGCTACAAACGGCTAAAAAGCGGTGAGATCGATGGCGCGTGCGACGATAATCTATTTGTGATGGTCTATCCGGTCGCAGATCCTAGCGTCGAGGTTAACATCAAAAGCCTTGGCGAGAACGTATTTTTAGGCATCGCGATGCAAAAGGGCAACGCAGATCTCGCAGAGGCCGTCAATCAAGCGCTCATCTCGCTTAGCAAAGAGGGCTTTTTCAAAAAGGCGTATAACGATACCTTCGAGCCTTTCTACAAAGGCACCGTCGATAAAAAATACTTCCTTTTAGACGACATATACAGCTTCTTTTAAAATTTAAATTTGATGTGGGTTAGGATTTGAAGCTTTACGGCTTTAAATCCTAACCCACGCATAACCGGTGTGTCATTAAAATTCCATCTCAAAATTTTGTCCTAAAATTTCATTTCAAATTTTATTGGTCCCGCCGCCGCGCCTAAGCCAGCGTGCACACGGCGGTCGCAATCTTTGGTATTTGCGACCATTTACGGCGCGCAAAATTAGATTGAATTAAACTTTAAAATTTTACTCTGAGCCCTTGGAATTTTTTAAATCCTCCATGCGCTCCTGCTGAGCCTGTACGAACGCGTCGTATCTGGCAAAAAGATAATCCTTGATCTCAAAAATCATCAGCGTAAAAATCGAAGGCAGCGTAAAAAATCTAATCGTCATAAACACCAGATCAAGCGCGCTTAGCTCATCCTCGCTCGCTCGATACCCTCCCGAGCTTGCGGTTAAAATCCCATGTAGCGCCTCGTAGTTGTAAAGGATGAAAATCGTCACGAAAAGTGTGGAGAGCTTCGATACGATCTTATTCATGATCTGCGCCACGTCCTCATCGGCGATCACCGACATCGCAAACCACACGATGGTGAAAAACAGCGGAAAGACGATGTTAAAATTTAGCGAGTTATCAAGCTTCTGTGCGCCCGTCACTGCGATGATCGCAAACACCGCCGCAAAGGGGATCACAAATAACGCGAATGTCATCGCTGATTTTATCGCCTTAAAAAAGCTATACGTAAGCAGAGGCGAGCCCAAAGCGAGCAAAAAGATCGTCAGCGCGTAGTTGGATTTGGCAAAATCGTATAGGTTAAACAGCGCAAATACCGATGCTACGGCAAGTAGCGGCACGCTGAGCTTAAACAGCACCCCGTATTTGGCGTACGCGCGCGATACGACGGCATCAAGCCTGCTAAATTTGACGTTTAAGCTTTGCGCTCTGATGAAAAACAAAATGACGAATTTGACGATTACGTTTGGGCTCATACGCACCTTTCCGTTTAAATTTTATGAAATTTTATCCGCGCTAAATTTGCGAAATTTTATCCGCGGAGCCTGTCCGTAGAATTAGGCTTTGCCGACGGCTTATGCGGCCTGCATTAAAATTTCATCGCGCTCTCGCTGCGTTGCTATCTTGCACCTCTCAGACTCTGTCTTTTGGCTACGTGAGGCAGACCTGCGCGCTTTGGCTTGCATAGCGTCTCGCTAGCAAGCCTTTTCGGGTTGCGACGTGCTACGGCGGCGCTCATTCGGCTCGGCGCGCGATACTTTGCTTGCGGTATCCGCGTCGCGCCCGCGCATGAGAGCTTGGCGCCGCTAAAATTTTACCGGTTCTTAGCCCTATGCGATACGTCCTGTGCGCCGCGATAGAATTTTGCGCGACGCAAAGACCTGCCGCGCTCGGCTTTGCGCCGCATTGCGGCAAAATTTTAAAATTTACGCCGCAAAGCGCCTATTTTGCTTACTAGGATGCGGCGCGAATGATTAAATTTTAACCGCACCGTCGCCGAGCCGTTTTAAAGCTTAAACGAATTTTTGAGCCGCTACGATACGTGAAATTCAAAAAATCGTGCCTTAGCGATCAAGCTCATTTGCGCTTGCTTGCGAGCCATGCAAAAAGCGGCGCACTTGCGCTCTTTGCCGCGCCCATGCAAAAGCAACGCACCCTTTGCCGCTCAAAACTCATTTTCGCCCATTCGCACCCCCTACTAAACCGAAGCTAAGAAGCGCGCCGCCTCACATCCAATCTAAAATTTGCGCGATCTCGGTAGCGTGAAAAATTTTAAGCCCCTGCGCGTTTTGCGGCTTCATCGGGACGATCGCGTTTTTAAATTTCTGCATCGCGGCTTCTTTCAGGCGCGCATCGAGGTTGAAGATCTCTCTGATCTCGCCGTTTAGGCTCACCTCGCCGATGAAGACGCTCTCTTTGCTGATCGGGCGGTTTTTGAAGCTACTTACTATCGCTGCGACGACGGCGAGATCGCACGCCGTTTCAGTGATCTTTACGCCGCCGCTTACGTTTACGAAGACGTCGTATCCGCCAAGCCCGATCTCAAGCTTGCGATCAAGCAGCGCCAGAAGCATATCGAGGCGATTTTTATCAAAGCCCGTGGCGCTGCGCTTCGGATAGCCACTCTCGCACACGAGCGCTTGGATCTCCACGACGAGCGCGCGCGTGCCCTCCATCGTGATCGTGATCGCCGAGCCGCTTACCGCCTTGCCGCGCGTGAAAAATTTACTCGCGACGTCCTTGGCACTGACGAGCCCGTGCGGCCCCATCTCGAAAATCCCCACCTCGCTCGTAGCCCCGAAGCGGTTTTTAAAACCGCGTAAAATTCTAAGCTGCTTGCTCGCATCGCCCTCGAAATACAGCACCACGTCCACCATATGCTCTAATATGCGCGGGCCTGCGATTGAGCCTTCTTTGGTGATGTGGCCGATGATGAAGATCGAAATCCCGCGCGCTTTGGCAAGTCGCATCAGCTCGAAGGTGATCTCGCGCACCTGCGTGATCGAGCCCGGCGCGGAGGGGGCCTTGTCGCTAAAAAGCGTCTGGATGCTGTCGATGACGATAAACTTATAATCCCTGCGCTCCACCTCTTCAAGCACGGCGCCCAGATTTATCTCGGTGAGCAAAAACAGCTGCTCGCTTATCGCGCCAAGCCGCTGCGCGCGCATTTTGATCTGGCTTGCGCTCTCTTCGCCGCTTACGTAAAGTACGGCGCGGCCGCCGCTTGCTAAATTTGCCGCGATCTTAAGCAGTAGTGTGGATTTTCCGATGCCTGGGCTGCCGCCGATTAGTACGAGCGAGCCCTCCACGACGCCGCCTCCGAGGACTAAATTTAGCTCGCTATCTTTGGTGTCGATGCGCGAAATTTGCTCGATCTGTATCTCGCTGATCGCTTTGGCGCTTGCGGACGAGGCGCGGGCAAGCTCGCCCTCGATCTCTTTTAGCGCTTTGATCTGAGCGGGCTTGAGCTCGACGAAGCTATCGAATGCGCCGCAGTCGGGGCATCTGCCGAGCCATCTGCTTTGCTGATTACCGCAGTGCTGACACTCAAAAATCGTGGTTTTAACTTTTGCCATTTTTATCCTCGCTCATTTTCGCTTAAATTTAGCCCCAAGCTTTGCGAAATTATACTTAAAATTTTTAAAATTTTAGCCGCCTCGTGCACTTCTTGCGGGATCAAAAATCACGAGAGGGAGGATTTGCAGCTAAATTTGAGCTAAATTTAAATATGTTTTAAACATTTATAACTATAATACAAATTTCACTTTATTTAAAGAAGGTTTAAGATGAAGGGCAAGCTTAGTAGAAGCCAGTTTTTGACGATATCGCTTACGCTATTTGCGATGTTTTTCGGTGCGGGAAATTTTATTTTTCCGCCGGGTCTTGGTAGGGAATCCGGGCAGAATTTTTATATCGCAATAATGTTTTTTTGCGCTACGGCAGTGCTTCTGCCGGTACTCGGCGTCGCAGCCATCGCGCGCGCCAAGGGGCTTCAGAGCCTGGTACGCCGCATAGATCCCGTGTTTGCGATCGTTTTTACCGCGCTTTTGTATCTTACTATCGGGCCTCTTTTTGCGATACCGCGCGCGGCGAATATGCCTTTTGATATCGCGATTAAGCCTTTTATTGCGGAAGAGCGCCTTCAAATTTGGCTATTTGTTTATTCTGCGGCATATTTTGCGCTGAACTATTACATCTGTATGAACCCTTCAAAGCTCGTCGATCTACTAGGAAAATACCTTACGCCGATACTTTTAGCGCTTATTTTGCTGCTTTTCGGCGCGGGATTTTTGTTTCCGATCGGAAGTTTCGTCGCTCCTAGCGGCGAGTATGTTGATCATGCCGCAGCAAAGGGCTTCGTAGAGGGCTATCAGACTATGGATGCGCTTGCGTCGCTGGCATTCGGCATCATCGTAATTAACGCCATTAAAGCAACCGGCGTTAGCGACGAGAAGCATCTCGTCACCTCTACGATAAAAGCGGGAATGATGTCGGGCGTCATATTGATGACGATATATTTTATGCTGGGCTATCTGGGCGCGACCTCCGCGGAGCTTTTCAAAGATACGCCGAATATCAACGGAGCGGAGCTTCTGTCGCGAGTAAGCGATCATTACTTCGGAAGAGTTGGCGTCGTGATCCTAGGCAGCGCATTTTTCCTAGCGTGCTTAACCACGACTCTAGGTCTTATAAGCTCAGCTAGCGAATACTTTGAAGAGCTTACGAAAGGCAAGATTAAATACAAAACCTGGGCGATCGCTTGGTGCGTGATTGGCTTTGGAGTCGCAAATTTCGGCCTTACGACCATCATCAAAGGTTCCATCCCGGTCCTCGTCGCCATCTATCCGATCTCGATCATGCTGATAATCCTCTCGCTGATCAACCCGTGGATCGATTCAAGCAAGCTGATTTACCGCGCCTGCGTCTATGTCTGCGTAGTCGAGGGCGTCATAAATGGGCTTGATATTTTGGGGATTTCGGCGCCGCTTGTTACGTTTATCGTAAAGAAAATGCCGTTTTACGACTCGATGCTCGGCTGGATCGTGCCTAGCACCGTGACCTTCGCCGTGGCCTATGTGCTACATCTGATCTTTGAAAAACGAGACGATAGCTTCTAAATTTCAGCTTAAAATTCTGCCGAATCCCTTGCGGTTCGGCTTTTGCTTTCCTTTTTTTCTACATCGATTTATTCATGTAGCTTTGTTTGCGTAGCCTTGCTTTTGAAATTTTACCGAATTTCTATAATTCAGGCACCTGCTTTGTGCCGTATGCGCGGCCAGCAGGTCTCTTATCGCAGATACGTCGTGCGACCGTCTCTACATACGCTACGGTTTGGTGCGGCGCGTAACTCGGAGGCGGGATTTTTTAGTGTGCAAACACATTTTTGCCGGTTTTTAAGATTAATCCGATACGATTGGATTTTTAAGAGATGAGATTTTATCACGCGGTGTTTCAGGCGGGCGCGTAGCAGAATAATACGGCGCGAAATTTAAAAATTTTAATTCGACGGCGATTTCAGAGGCTGTCTAAGAATGAACGTGATCTTTAAAATTCTATCTAAACGGCGAGCACTAAAATGCCAAAGCGAATGGTTTTAAATTTTATACTACTATTAAAATTACCTAGAGCGCGTAGAATTTAAAATTTCTATCGAAGAACCGCCACTTTAAATGCTGCGGTTATCGCTGGAAGCGGGCGCAGGGTCGTTTTAAAATCACATAAATGAAATTACGAGCGGCTGCGAAGTAGAGCAGTCGGGAATTATAAATTTTAAAATTTACGGCTTAAAAACTAACCCTAAGCGTAAATTCCGTCTGCTAGCGTATCCACGAACTGATCCGAGTTAAATTCCGCCAAATCCTCCATTCGCTCGCCCACGCCGACGAAAAGTATCGGCAGCCGCAGCTCGCGCGCTATGGCGAAAAGTGCGCCGCCTTTGGGCGTGCCGTCGAGCTTCGTGATGATGATGCCATCGAGCCTTACGATCTCGTTGAATGCCCTAGCTTGCGCGACGCTGTGATTGCCCTGAGTGGCGTCTAGAACGATGATCTTTCGGTGCGGTGCGCCGCTTTTTGCGCGGTCGCAGATGCGCACAATCTTCTCTAACTCCGCGGCTAAATTTTTCTGGTTTTGCAAGCGTCCTGCGGTGTCGATCAGGACGCGATCGATATTTTTTGCACTTGCTGAGCTTACGGTGTCAAACGCCACGGCAGCGGGATCGTGCCCCTGCGCGGTAGCTACGATCGGCAAATTTAGAATTTGCGCCCATTTTTTTAATTGTTCGACCGCGCCTGCGCGAAAGGTGTCGCATGCGCCTAAAATCACGCTCTGGCCGCTATTTTTATATAAATTTGCAAGCTTTGCGGTCGTCGTAGTTTTGCCTGCGCCGTTTACGCCGATGATGAGCTCTACGAACGGCTTCTCATCTGCGGCTTTAGCGATCTCGTAATCGAAATAGTTCTTCAAAACGCCCTTGAGATCATCTTTTGCGACTAGCTTTTTTGCGGGCAGTTTTTCTAAAATCTCTTCTACAAGCTCGTAGCCTACGTCGGCTTCAAGCAGCATCTCTTCTAAAATTTCTTTTGAAATTTTATCTTCGCTCTTTGCCCCTCGCATCGCATCTATGGTCTTGCTAAGCCCTTTTTTAAAAAATTCGAACATCAGAAAATTTTCTCCAATTCGGTCATTAAAATTTCTTCCGGCATCAGCCCGAAATACTGCGCGCTAAACTCGCCTTTTTCGTCGTATATCGCCATATACGGCACTTCGTTTATGCCGCCTAGCGCCTTTGTAAAAAAGTCCGTTCCTTCGCCGTAAGCGATCGCATAATTTACCTCGTGTGCGCTTGCGTAATTTTTTGCATCGTCTAAGCTCGCATCACCGATCATTACGCCGATTATGTCAAGCTTGCCGGAGTAGGCTTGTTTGGCGGCATTTAGTGCGCTTACCTGCACGGCGCAGGCGTCGCACCACGGCGTAAAAAACGCAAATAGCGTCACGGTGGAGTTATTATCGATTCGAAAACCCTGCTTTGTCTTTTGCATATTTAAAATTTTGCCGTTACTTAGCTGAAGTGTAAAAGGAGCGGTATAATCGACCTGGATTACGGCTTCGGTTTCGGACTGCGGCTGCGTGGTGTTGGCCTCGGTCGGGGTATCGCTTGATTTTTTATCCTCATCATCGCCGCAACCCGTAAGAAATAAAACAGCCGTAAAAAGCGCTAGAAAAAAACGAAATTTCATAATAAACCTTAAAATTTAATCGCAAGATTATACAAAAACTAGCTAAAATAAGCGTTAAAATTTTATAAAAGGCTTAAGCTATGCAAAAGAATGAATTTAGAGCAATTTGCAAATCGCGTCTAAAATCTCACACCGCGCGAGCGGCTAGATGCGAGCATTACGCACTTTTATGGCGGCTTGAGCGGCTGATAAAATTTTTAAAAGCGCGTAAAATTTTAATATTTTTGCCGATGAGTTACGAGCCGAACGTTTTGATTTTAAGAAAAAAGCTATCAAAAAGCTGCGAATTTTACGTTCCGTTTATGGTGGATATTAGTTTAAAAATGGTAAGATTGCGCCAGCCTTTTAAAATTTCGCGCTTTGGATTGCGACAGACGCTTCCGCAAAACGGGTATTTTAAAAAGGTCGATCTAGCCGTGGTTCCAGCTATCGGAGTGGATGGCGCAATGGCTAGAATAGGACATGGGAAAGGATTTTACGATATGTTTTTTTCAGGTCTGAAGCTTAAGCCCGCAATCGCGTTCGTGAGTATAAAAGACTGCTTTTGCAGCGAAATTTTATCGCTTGATCACGACGTAAAGGGCGATTTTTACATAACTCCGAGCCAAAATTACCTAAAAAGAGGAAAGTATGATAGAGATTTTAATCGCCTTGTGCGCTCTTGCGGTGGGCGCTGGCATAGGATACTTAGTAGCTAGAAAGATTAATAACGCCAATTACGATTTCTTCGTCGAACAAGCCAAAGCTAAAGCCAAAGCGATAGAATTTGAAGCTGAGGGCATCTTGCGAAATTCTAAAATTTCGGTGCAGGAAGCGGAGTTTGAAGCTAAGAAAAAATACGAAGATAAGGCAAGCAAACTGCAGAAGGAATTTAACGTTAAATTTGACGAGCTCGGCAAAAAGGAGCACGCGCTTCTAACCGAGCAAGAAATTTTAAAAGACAGCAAAAAAGAGCTCGAAAGCGCCAAAAAAGAGGCGAAATTCCTCTACGAAGAGGGCTCAAATTTAAAGAAAAGCTATGAAGAGAAGCTAGCCGAAGCGCTTAAAGTTTTGGAGCGCGTGGCGGGCTTTACGCAGGATGAAGCGCGCGCGCAGGTACTTAAAAAGGTTGAGGAGCAAAGCCGCACCGACATCGCTCACATCGTGCGAAAATATGAAGAGGAAGCCAAAAAAGAGGCGCGAAAAAAGGCGAATTATATTTTGGCACAGGCTACGTCGCGCTTTGCGGGCGAATTTGCGGCAGAGCGACTTATCAATGTCGTAAATATCAAAAATGACGAGCTTAAAGGCCGCATCATCGGTAAAGAGGGGCGTAACATAAAGGCGCTTGAGATGACCCTGGGCGTGGACGTCATCATCGACGATACCCCAAATGCGATTATCGTAAGCTCTCACAATCTCTACCGCCGTGCCATCGCCGTTCGCGTCATCGAAACGCTTATCGAGGACGGCAGAATTCAACCTGCGCGCATCGAGGATATCTACAAAAAAGTAAGTGATGAATTTGAAGCTAGCATCGCCGAAGAGGGCGAAAATATCGTAATGGATCTAGGCCTTAGCAAAATTCATCCTGAAATTTTAAAACTCATCGGTAAGCTTAAATTTCGCGCCAGCTACGGACAGAACGCCCTTGCGCATAGCCTTGAGGTCGCACATCTCGCGGGCATCATCGCCGCAGAAACGGGCGGAGATCAAAAGCTAGCCAAGCGAGCGGGCCTACTTCACGATATCGGCAAGGCGCTAACTCACGAATACGAGGGTTCGCACGTGGATCTGGGCGCCGAGGTTTGCCGCCGCTACAAAGAGCATCCGGTGGTGATAAACGCTATCTACGCCCACCACGGCCACGAGGAGGCTACCAGCGTAGAAAGCGCCGCAGTCTGTGCCGCGGACGCGCTAAGCGCCGCGCGCCCGGGCGCTAGACGAGAGGTGCTAGAGAGCTATCTAAAGCGCGTTAGCGACATCGAAGCGATTGCGATGAGTAAAACGGGCGTCAAACAAGCCTATGCGATCAACGCAGGCCGCGAGATCCGCGTCATAGCAAACGCTAAGCTTATGAACGACGATGAGGCGGTTTTGGTCGCTAAAGAGATCGCCTCGGAGATCCAAGATAAGGTCCAATTCCCGGGCGAGATCAAGGTTAACGTCATACGCGAGCTTCGCGCGGTCGAGATAGCCAAATAAGGAGTATGAAATGAAAAAATTTATAATCGCTTTATTTTTGCTTTTTAGCGCGGCGTTTGCCGAGGATGAGCTCATCATTGATAGTGCGAGCGCTTATTCGTCGGTGATGCGCACGAATGCGCAATACAAATACCTAGCGCAGCAAGCCCGCGCGATAGTGATATTTCCGAGCGTCAAGAAGCTAGGCTTCATCATAGGCGGAATGTATGGCGAGGGGATCATCATCTACAATAACGACGGCGCGCATAGCGTAAGCGGCGCTGAGATCAGCAGCGCCAGCGTGGGGCTTCAGATTGGCTACGAGGATAATTATCTAGTTATTTTCGTAATGCATGATGATGTGATCCAAAAAATGCGAAATTCCCAAATCACGCTCTCGGGCGATGCGACGGCGGTCGCCGGCAATTACAGCGCGGACTCGGGCGCCATAGACGTGTTAAATCAGGATATGTACGTCTTTACGAACAAGGGCGGGCTGTTTGCGGGCGTGAGCCTGGGCGGCTCGGTGCTGGAGACCAAAAATGACCGTGCTTTTGATCCAAATACCGAGGGCTATGCACTTTTGATGCGAGTAATCGGCGCAGATGAGTAAAATTTAGCTAGAAATGCTAAGGCGCATAGATTAGCGAAAAATTCCTGCTTTATGAGCGTTTTATTAGCGGCTTGGAATTTTGCTCGCGTAATTTCTGCAGAATAATAGACCTGGGTGCGTAATTTTATTGCAATTCGCGGGGTGGGAGGCATTTGAGGATATCGCGTAAATCCTTCGTAATTCGCAAGTTACTTTGAATTCTAAAGAAGTCGAAATTTTGTAATTAAATTTAGAATTGCAAAATTTTACCGCTAAATTTTGCGGTGATTTTACTTGATGTCTAGAAATTTTATTTTAGAATTTTGCTTAATATTTTGCGGCAAAATTTTATATTTCGCGACGGCTGCGGGGAATTTTAAATTTAATGTCGCAGCAAAATCAAGTAGCGTCGTGGGACGTTATAGTGAAATTTTCGCGCCGAATTTTAAAGCTGCTTTAGTTAAAATTTATAGAATTTTATACGATCTAATGAAAGGATTCGATGGAATCGATGTTTGCAAACCTCCATACGTGGGGGTATTTGATACTGTTTTTGTATTCTCTGGGCGGAGGATTTTTGGCGCTTGCGGCAGCGGGCGTGCTAAGCTCGGCCGGCGAGCTCAATATCGTCTTATGCATCGTAATCGCCTGCATATCGAACTTTATAGGCGATTCGGGGCTATTTTTAGTAAGCCGCTACAATAAAAAAGAGATCATGCCCTATCTGCGCAAACAGCGCCGCAACCTCGCTCTGGCGCAGATTTTGTTTCGTAAATACGGCGACCGCATAATTTTAATCAAAAAATTTATCTATGGCCTCAAAACCCTCGTGCCGATCGCGATCGGCATTACAAAATATTCGTTTTTAAAATTTAGCCTCATCAATGCCGTAAGCTCGCTCATTTGGGCGCTTGTGGTGGGGCTACTGAGCTACTACGCGGGCGATTTCGTGCGTGAGCTCTATGCGCATGTCAAGGACGCGCCGTGGATTGCTCCGCTGGCTTTAGGCGCGATAGTAGCGGCGATCGTGCTCTATTTTCGCTTCGCGACCCGCAAAAGAGGCTAGCGGTGGCAAAAAAGCTGATCCCGCTCGCAATTTTTGCAGCACTTCTTTTGGCGTTAAATTTTATCTCCAATTCGCGCAGCCCCGCGTCTAAAGATGAGCGGGTTTTTACCTCCAAAACCCTGGATACCGCTTCTCGTAAAAGCGGCGCGCAAAATTCAAAAAGCGGCACCGATCGTAAAATTTCAAGCTCACAAAATCCTGCAAGCGGCGCCGACGCAAAAGATGAGCGCGGCGCAGGAAGCGCAGACGGCGGGGTAGACCTAGGAGATTTAAAATCTCATCCGCGAGAAAACGAGCCTACCGTGACAAATCCTAAAAATGAGGCGGACGCTCACAGGCGGCGCAGCGCAGATTATGAAGCTTCAAACTCGCAAAATCCCGCCGCAAATTCTAAAAATCAGCTCGCGGATGAGCCCTGCATAAGCAGGGAGTGCGTGAGCGCTCATATCCGCCGTACTGGCACTTTGCCGCAAAATTTTATCACGAAAAAGCAGGCCGGTGAGCTTGGCTGGCAGGGCGGTGATCTGTGGCGATACGCGCGCGGCAAGAGCATCGGCGGCGATCGCTTCGGCAATTTCGAGCGCAGGCTACCTGATAAAAAGGGGCGGATTTGGCGCGAATGCGACATCGAGTATCGCGGCGGCCCGCGCGGCGCAAAGCGGCTGATATTTTCAAACGACGGGCTGATCTTCTACACCGCCGATCATTACGAAAGCTTCGAGCGCGTGCAATGAGTTTAAATTTTAAAACGCGCAGCACCGCAAAGATCATCATCGACGGCGCAAAGATTAGGCGCAAAGATCAAATTTTCGCACTGTTTGCCGTAGCGCTAGATTTTAAGCCCGAATACGTCGCAAATTTAGACGCGCTCTACGACGCGCTGGGCGAGCGAGGCGGACGGATCTTAGTCGTCATTAAAAGGGGCGGAATTTTAAAGCTAAGGCTGGGCAAATTTTATGATATTTTGCTGGATGTTTTGCGCAGCGGCGAGGCGAAAATTTTAATCTTATGAGCTCGCGCGACAGCCATGTCGTTTCAAAGCTAAATTTTGCCGAGGCAAAGATAGGTTTGTTTCGGCACAGTTTCGAGCGCGCCGTTAAAATTTACTGAATTTTAGAGCTTATTAAAAGAGGCGATTTTGGAAATTTCGCTCACAAAGCTCACGCGGTCAAATTTAAACTCAAGCCCATACTGCCAATCTTTGCGGCGCAGGTTTTTAAACTCGTAAAGCTTAACCGTCTCTGTTTCAAATTTAATCTTAAGCGCGAGATACCAGCAGTCCCAGATCCCGCACGGACAGCCTAGTAGCACGACATCCCGCTCATCTTGCGCCAGATCGGCCTCAAGTGCCGCACGTAAAAATAACTCCTCAAAATCGATCAAACTTAAGTAGGCGTAGCCTCCCGCGATGCTAGCTTGCCCCTCTTTCGCCGCAAAGCTTTGCTCGCGCCTCTTAATCAGTTCAAGCAGGGGCTCGCCGTTTATCGCAACGACGACTTCGGTAAAGCTTTCGCCCTCAATTTCGTAATCGTTTAGGTAAAATTTAATGCTATCCATGCGGCAATCTCGCTAAATAATCTGTTTTACACCGTATTTGCACCGGTCTGCTAAAATTTCGTCGCAGTTTAGCGAATTTGAAGTGAAATTCGGTTGAAGATCAAAAAATCGCTGGTAAAGCGCAGATCAAAGAGGTCGAAACGAGGGCTAAATTTTTGCTATGGATAAAGAAGTCGAAATTAGAAACGAGGGGTTAAATTTAATTCGCTTTTGCGGGCGCTTAAATTTAACCCCGCCGCGGCTACATCATTTCGCCGCTTTTGTGCTCGTGCTCGGTATAGGTTACCGGAATATCCTTCTTGCCTTTTCCCGGTGTATACACTCCCTCTCCGCGTTTGAAAAGAAGCTCGATGCCTTCGGCGTTCGTAAGCATTATACCGCTTGCGGAAGCCGCGCGTTTGAGATTATGCTTTTTACCCTTTTCATCGGTTAACACGCCCGTTGCGAACATATCGTTCGAGCTAAGGCTGATGCGCTTATCTCCGGTATCTCCGAGTAGAAATACGATCGTGTGCGCTACGGACTCTTGCTTTTGCTGCGGAGCCGTATCGGCCTTAGGTTGGTTGCATCCGCTTAAAATCGCGATTGCCGCTAATGACGATAATACAATTCGTCTCATTTTTTCTCCTTTAAAAAAAGTTCGCGAATTATATAGCCAAAAAGTAAATCCTAGATTTCGCGACTTTTTATTTAATCAAAGATTAACCCAAATTTAGTAAAATTCCAGCTGAAAACATCCCAAATAAGGAGAACCTTATGGCAGTAAAAATCGCAATTAACGGCTTTGGAAGGATCGGTAGGTGCGCGGCTAGAATTGCGCTAAGCAGGGACGATGTGGAGCTTGTGGCGATCAACGATACCGCTAAGCGCGAGCTTACGAGATACCTGCTTCAATACGACACGGTTCACGGCGAATTTCGTAAAAAAGTAGAAATTCTAAGCGACGAATGCATAGCCGTAGACGGCAAAAAGATCCGCGTCTATTCCACCAGAGAGCCTGCGGAGCTTGATTTTGCAGGCGATGGTGCAGAAGCTGTGCTTGAATGTACTGGTGCGTTTTTAACGAGCGAAAAATGTAAGCCGTTCATAGATAACGGTATCGGCGTAGTCGTAATGAGCGCGCCTGCCAAGGATGATACGCCTACTTTCGTAATCGGCGTTAATGAGGGCGCTTATGCAGGACAGCGCGTCATCTCAAACGCTAGCTGCACCACTAACGGCCTGGCTCCGATTGCAAAAATTTTAGACGATGAGCTTGGTATCGAAAAGGGTCTGATGACGACGATTCACGCCTATACACATGGACAGAGTCTAGTCGATGTAAAAGCCAAGGATTTTCGCCGTTCACGCGCCGCGGCTCTTAATATCGCTCCGACCACGACGGGTGCGGCAAAAGCGATTAGTAAGGTACTTCCGCAGCTAAGCGGTAAGATGCACGGACAATCGGTGCGCGTGCCGGTGGCTAACGTTTCGATGGTTGATCTAACGGTGCTAACGCGTAAACAGACGAGTGCTGAGGAGCTAAATGAAATTTTCCGCCGCTATGCCTCTAAAGAGATGAAAGGAATTTTGCTCGTAGACGACGATAGTCGCGTTAGCAGCGATTTTTGTACTTCAGAATACTCCAGCATCGTAGCTAGCGACTGCACGCAGGTAATTGACGGCAATCTGATAAAAGTGATGAGCTGGTACGACAACGAGTGGGGATATAGCGAGCGCCTCATCGATTTAGCCCTATATGCGGCAAAAAGAAGGAAATAAGATGGGCGAAATTCTTTCGATTAAAGATTTGAAATTTAAAGACGGCGCGCGCGTTTTTATCAGGTGTGATTTTAACGTGCCGATGGATGAGTTTTGCAATATTACGGACGATCGTCGCATCCGTTCGTCTATCCCTACTATCAAATATTGCTTAGACGAGGGCTGCGCGGTAATTTTAGCCAGCCACTTAGGACGCCCGAAAAACGGATACGAAGAAAGACTTAGCCTAAAGCCTGTGGTAAAGAGGCTATCTAGGCTTTTGGAGCGCGAGATAAAATTTGTCTCCGACGTCGCGGGCGAGGAGGCAGGAGCTGCGGTAAATTCGCTTAAAAAGGGCGAAGTGCTTTTGCTAGATAATCTGCGCTTTGAAAAGGGCGAGAGCAAAAACGACGAAGCATTAGCTAAGAGGCTCGCAAGCTACGCGGAATTTTATATCAACGACGCTTTTGGCGTATGCCACCGCGCGCATGCTTCGGTAGAGGCGATTACGAAATTCTACGATGAGGCGCACAAGGCGGCGGGATTTTTGCTGCTAAAAGAGATAAAATTTGCCAAAGACCTTATTAAAGATCCTGCGCGTCCTTTTGTAGCCGTAACGGGCGGCAGCAAAGTAAGCGGCAAGCTTCAGGCGCTTAAAAATTTACTTCCTAAAGTCGATAAGCTCATCATCGGAGGCGGCATGGCATTTACCTTTTTAAAAGCCGTCGGATATGACATCGGCAAATCTTTGCTCGAAGAGGATCTAATCGAGGAAGCAAAAAATATTCTCCGCAATGCTCGCGAGCTTGGGGTTAAAATTTACATCCCCGTCGATGCCGTCGCAGCTCCGCAATGCTCGCAAGATGCCGTTACAAAAAAGGTTACCGTCCAAGAAATTCCAAGCGATTGGATGGGGCTAGATATCGGACCTGCAACCGTAGCGCTTTTTAAAGAAGCCCTAGACGATGCGCAAACGATCTGGTGGAACGGACCGATGGGAGTTTTTGAGATCGATAAATTCGCTCGCGGTAGTCTGCATATATCGCACACGATCGCAGATAGCGACGCCACAACCGTAGTGGGCGGCGGTGATACTGCAGATGTCGTCGAACGCGCGGGCAACGCTGATGATATGACTTTTATTTCTACCGGAGGCGGCGCGAGCTTAGAACTCATCGAAGGCAAGGAGCTGCCGGGCGTGCGAGTGCTTACTGCTAAAACGGAGCTGCGATGATACTGGCAGCAAATCTTAAATGCAACCATACTCGCGCTAGCTTTGAGCGGTATGCTAAAGCTTTAGATGAAGGCTTAGCGGGCGGAATTTCGCGCGAGGATGAAATTTTGGTTTTTCCTCCTGCTAGCGCATTTTGCGCGAAGGTGAAAAATTTCACCCAAGGCGCACAAAATTTCTATCCCGCCGCGCACGGCAGCTTTACGGGCGAGGTCGGCGGCGATATGCTTGCGGAATTCGACATCAAAACCGTTCTTATCGGACACAGCGAGCGGCGCGCTATTTTGGGCGAGAGCGCGGAGCTGATAAGAGAGAAATTCGGTTTTGCTGCGGCACGTGGCTGGCGCATCGTCTTTTGTATCGGCGAAGACGAGGCGGCATTTGCGCAAGATCGTAGCGAGGAGTTTGTGGCGGCACAGCTTGAGGGTATCGATCTAAAATATCCGAGCTTAGTACTGGCCTACGAGCCCGTCTGGGCGATCGGCACGGGCAGAAGCGCGCAGTGCCAGCAGATCGAAAGGATGCTAAATTTCTTGCGCGCTAAAAGCTCTGCGCCGCTACTTTACGGAGGCAGCGTAAACGTCGCAAATATCGGCGGGATAGCGGGCATAGCAAGCTGTGCCGGAGTATTAGTGGGGACGGCGAGCTGGGATGCGTCGAAGTTTTTGGAGCTTATACGCGTTGTCTCGCATCGCTATACTTCGTTGCCTTAAAATTTTGCTCGGTCATTACCTAATAGGGTAACTCCCGTCGCAAAATTTTAAGTCGCCTAGTCTAGCTTCGCGATACTGCCGCTATCGAATTGCGTTTAAAATTTGGCGTTTCGCAAGCTTTTGCGAATTTTAATTTTATAGAATTTTAAGTCAAATTGCGAAGGATTTTGAGATGATTTTTGGGGTTTTGCAGTTAAAATTTTGCGTAGGCTAGACGGATGGTCTGCCGAGCAAAATTTTAACAAAATCGCCAAAAAGCACTCAAAAGTCAAGCAAATTTTAAAGGAGAAATAATGATTTTAAAAGGCAAAAAAGGCCTCATCGTCGGCGTCGCTAACGCCAAATCTATCGCTTACGGCATCGCCGAAGCTTGTCACGCCCAGGGTGCACAGATGGCGTTTACCTACCTAAACGACGCGCTGAAAAAACGCGTAGAGCCGATCGCTGAGGAGTTTGGGAGCAAATTCGTCTATGAGCTCGACGTAAATAACCAAGCTCACCTTGACGGTCTTGCGGATCGTATCAAAGCAGACCTTGGCGAGATTGATTTCGTCGTGCACGCGGTAGCCTACGCGCCAAAAGAAGCGCTAGAGGGCGAGTTTGTGAATACTACAAAAGAAGCCTTTGATATCGCGATGGGCACGAGCGTGTATTCGCTACTAAGCCTCACGCGCGCGGTGCTACCGGTGCTAAAAGAGGGTGGCTCGGTGCTCACGCTAACCTACCTCGGAGGGCCGAAATTCGTGCCTCACTACAACGTTATGGGTGTTGCAAAAGCGGCTC